>JADGEH010000158.1 GCA_016744475.1 Thiotrichales bacterium
TAGACATAGCACGTTTAATGTCACGAGGGTCACCCTCATTGATTAAGTCATCAAGCGTCATTCTTTAATCCCATGTAAGAATAAATAGAATATATATTATCATCGTTTTTTAGTTTTAAGTGGTCGTATGTTTGAAGAATTATCTCTATACATTGACTCAAAGAATATAAATATTAAAGATGGCGCTTCTATTCTAGCGAAAACAGAGGAAGATGATCTAGAACGAGTAATTATGGCAATGGTGGTAATATTTCCATTCAATCAAGTGAATTCCTATTGGCAAATAATATAGCAAAATTACATCAGTTATTAAGACTGTCAGTCCTTCAAGGACTGGCAGTCTTGGGTTTGGCTATATCAAAAGCCTATAAATGATGTGCTTTAGCTATAGTTACTTAAAGGCTTTGTCTGATTGTAGTATACGGTGCAAAGAAAATAATAGAGCAGGTAATGCTGGTCAAATTAATATTGATGTAGCAGAAAATATTACTTTACTGAAAGGTGTAACACTTTCTACAGTAGCTAAATCAGCGGGCAGCGGACAACTTTCTATTGAAACAAGTGGGCTTATTTACTTAGAAAATAGCAATATTACTACTTCAGTATATGGAGGAGCAGGTAATGGAGGAGACATAAATATCCAAAGTAATACTATTGTGCAAAAATAAAGTCCCATTAAAGCAAATTCCTTTGGATGCAAAGGCGGGGACGCGGGTATTATAACTAAGGGTGATTTTGCTTTTTAGCCTCAAAATAAAAGTTTGATTGAAGCTAAATCAGCCATAGACAAGCATGGCATTACCAGCATTAACTCTTTAGATATTGAACTCAATAAAGAACTGTTAGTTTTAAATGAAGGTTTGCTTGATATTAGCAATCAGATTCAACCGCCTTGTTCTGCCAAAAGCACTCAAACCAACAGTTTTTCATCCAAAATGTATCGTGATGCGATGCCTAACAGCATTGATGATTGGCAAGCAGGTTTGTTGCAGGTGGCTGATAGCTCATATGCACAGCGTGGGCAATTTACCCGCTCCGTTGAACAATGGTTGAGTCAATATCCAACGGCTTCTGCTATTGAGCAAATGGCGTTGTCGCGTAAATTAGCCACCGCTTATCAACAATTGGGTATGTACCGTGAAGCTTTGCAGATTTTGGATACAGGCTTTAAAACGGCTGATACGCAACAGGTGGTTGAGGAACAAGTATTAATTCTCAGCCAATTAAGTGATGTGTGGTTGAGTGCGGGGGATTGGCTTGAAGCTAATGTCCTGGTGATGAAGGCCGTGCAATTAGCCAGTGAAGCGCAAGATGCACGTTTGCAAGCTTATGCGGCACAAGCCGAAGGCAATATGCTGGTGGTAGCGCATTTTTATCCTGCTGGCGTTGAGTCTTTGTTAAAACAACAACCGGATAACACCACCATTCAAGCCACGTATCAAGCAACGGCTTTAGAGGCCTATCGAAAAGCCATGCGTTTTGCGAAACAGGCTGACGAGACAGAATTGCACGTAGCCGCAGCCTTGAATGCTTTGTTTATCGAGCTGAATGTGATGCAGACCGACACGGATTTACTATCACATGTTTGGCAGACGCTCCAAGAATTACCTGACTCTTCAGTGAAAACCCGCCATTTATTATCACTGGCGGTCTTTCTTGAATCCTTTCTTGAGCACTCACAAGCCCCTGCTTCGATATGGATACAACGCTTAGCAAAAGCCTACCAACAAGCCGCAGAAATTGCTGAACAAGCGGGTGATATGCGTGGTGCGTCTTTGGCGTATGGACGCTGGGGGCGTTGGTATCAATTGGATGGACAAACAGCGCAAAGCCCTTTTTTTTGCACAGCAAGCCTATAACCCCGATATTTTGTACCAATGGCAAAGTTATTTAGGATAATTGCTCGCACAACAAGGTGACACAGAACAAGCTATTCAAGCCTATGAACGAGCCGTTGAAGTGCTGCAACCCATCCAACATTTCCTCACCACAGGTTATCGCCAACCGATTGCCGATTTTTCCAGTGCGGTGCATCCGGTGTATTACGAGTTAGCGAAATTATTGCTGCAAAAGGCAGAAGATGTGTCCGCGCAAGAAGAGCAAGAATTATTAAAACAAACCCGTGTTTGGTTAGAACAACTCAAAGTCGCAGAACTGCAAAATGCGCTACAGGATGAATGCTTGTTAAAAAATGAAAATACGCAATTAACCAGTTTAGATAAAGTGATGGAAGCCGATAATGAAACGGCGATGTTATACCCTGTAGCATTAGATGACCATTTGGTGCTGTTGCTCAATCGCGGTGAAAACATTGAACGGGTAGATGTTGAAGTAAATCATCAAGACTTTTTTGCAGCTGCAAAAGAGTTGCAAGCATTATTACCCCTGCGCTTACACAACCGTTTTCGTCAACCCGCCAAAGCTTTATACAACTGGTTAATTCGTCCCATTGAACCTTTATTAGCAGATATAAAAACATTGGTGATTGTGCCGGAGGGTGATTTGCGCAAAATTCCACTCAGCACCTTGTATGACGGCGAGCATTTCCTGATTGAAAAATACGCGCTGAGTGTTGCCCCCAGCTTACACACCTACAAGCCACACAGTATTGATTGGCAACAAGCACAGATGCTCATGCTAGGTTTATCTGAAGCCGTGCAAGATTATCCTGCTTTACCGAGTGTGCCGAAAGAACTCAACAGCTTAAAAGAGATCGTGGGAGCTACCACACAAATCACCAATCAAGACTACGCCGTGCAACGCCTACAAGCAGAAATGCAAAAAACGCCGTATTCAATTGTGCATTTCGCCACGCATGGGGAATTTGGTGGTCATCAAGAAGACACCTATTTGCTGACCTATGATGGAAAAATGCACATGGATACCCTGAATCAGGTGCTGAGTATTGGACGTTATAATGAGCAGCCCATCGAATTACTCACCTTGAGTGCCTGCAAAACCGCCGTAGGAGACGACCGTGCTGCCTTGGGTTTAGCGGGTGTGGCCTTAAAAGCAGGCGCACGCAGCGCCTTAGCCAGTTTATGGTTTGTCGATGATGAAGCGACTTATGAAACTATCACTGAGTTCTACCGCCAACTCCGCCATCAAAATTTATCCAAAGCTAAAGCCTTGCAAGCCGCACAGGTCAAAATGCTCCAGCAAAAACGCTATGCGCATCCTGTGTGCTGGGCACCGTTTGTATTAATTGGGAATTGGTTGTAAGTCATCTGGATGAGCTGTAAAAAAACAGGGATAACACCGCTTTAAGCCGTGTTATCCCTGTCCTATCCAGCCACTTTTAGTCTGCTAAGCCCACCGTCTCAATGTCATCGTCGCCTAAGTCTTCCCACAACTCTATATCCCGTTCTACATTCATCATGTTTTCATGCGGTAGACAATTGAGTGTGATTTTCTGGCCTTTCATGGATTGATAACATAGACCCGCAGTGCGTGCATGGGTCAAATCAGCCCCCGCAATCGCTGCACGGCTCACTTTGGCTCCGCGTAAATCCGCCCCTCGCAAATTAGCATCGCGTAAATCCGCTCCGCGTAACTCTACATTGTTCAGATAAGCACCGCGTAAATCGGCATAGCGGAAATTCGCCAAATCCAGCGTCATTCCTTCAAAACTTGCCTCAGTTAAATGCGCTTCTCGAAAATCCGCACCGCGCACATCGGCAAAATCAAAATCCACTCCGTCTAAATGAGCTTCGCGCAAATCGGCTCCGCGTAAATCAGCATAGGCTAAATCCACATCGCGTAAATCCGCACCGCGCAAAGAAGCATTACGCAGATCGCTATGCGATAAATCCGCATTACTTAAATCGGCATCGTCCAAAATAGCTTCTTGCAGATCGGCTTTTTGTAATGAGGCACCTCGCAGATACGCATTGTCTAAATCGGCGCGTTGTAAATTGGCTTGCGCTAAATCGGCATTCATAAAATCAGCCTGCGTTAAATCCGCGTCCTGTAATTGCGCTTGTCTAAGCGAAGCACGGCTTAAATCCGCGCCATTTAAATCCACCTGTTGCCACTGCACCTGATTTAAATCCATGCCCCGTAAATCACATTCAGCACAGGCATGGTTTTTTGATACTTGTTCTAACACTGGTGGGACATTAAAAAAAGACTCTGGAGCTGCCCACAATAAAGGGGTGTAGAGACAACATAGATATAAAAGTGCTTGTGGCATCCGTGAAAACATGATGTTCTCCTTATGTATCAATCGCCTGATGCGATGCTTTAAGTAGAGGGATATTTGAAAAATGTTTGGGCAGGCTGTTTTTTTAACAAAAACGAACCTTTGCGATGGTTTGAACTTCTGGTGGGCGTGTTAAGCTGACTTGAGCAAAAATCACTCCATAAAATGCATCCAGCACAAGCGCGTGAGGTGAACGGAAATATCGAGTTTTTCCCGTGTGATGTAAAAGTTAAATATGGGCATGGCGTTTTTTTGGCGCTAAAGTCTGTTTTCAAGCGCTGAAAAAACCCATCGCATCCGCTCAGTTAAGAGTAAAAACAAAGGTTTGTCTCAAAAGCGTCACATTCATCATTAAATTTGAATTTTCTAATATTCAAAAAATCTGAGATATTAAAAATAAATCTTTGATTGGCAAAGAGAAAATAAATTATTAATACTGGGTTTTTAGATTTTTATGTGCTATAAATACGCCTCAATGTCGTTTTCCATAAAAAGCCGATAAAATGCATGAATCAGCAGATGAGATCATGCTACAAAAGGTAGTTGGAAAATGTCTGTAGAATCGGTTTAAAGTGGATTGAAAATCACATTATTTCAGTACCTTATAACAATACCAATGTATCCATTTTCAACCCGCTTTAAGCCGAATCGGTGTGTCCGCCAAATCACCGAAGGAGGAGGGGGAATAGCAATGAGCGTTTATCTTCATTGCCATTTCTGTATTAGGCTTGTTTTAAGCTTAGAGCTTATACGAAGATGGGGAATCGAAGCGAAAATTCGCCATTTTGAGGCAAGTTTTTCGGTTTTTAAGGCGAATAGCAGGCTATTTGTTGATAAAAAGTGGAAAACCGGGCCAAAAGGGCGGGTTTGCAGCCGATTATCCCGTTTTCGTATAGGCTCTTAAACTGGCAGTTAATGTTTTAAGCTCAATCAAGTCTATGTATTAAAAATATATAAAATAATCAAATAGATGTCTCTCACATGAATCAAAGGCTTTAAGGGACTGTCCTATTGCTACTTAATTTAATGTTGGAGCAAATCTAGCAAAATAAGCTGGAATCCTATCTTGCTCAGGTTTTGGGAGGCTGAATGACTCGGCTCACTGCCCATTCGGTCTTCCAAAACCGCACTTTATTTTCTACTCCATTCGTGTCAAAGCACAAAAAAGCCGCTTTTCTCAATCACTTGAGAGTCTTGCGTTATTCGCTTCAAAAACATCACTGTCTCCTATTTTTATTGCTCATCAGGATATTTTCTTGAATACCACATCCAATGCCCGCTTGTCTCAGGCAGAACTTATCTGGGATGCTCAAGGGACACCGCGTGCTCGCTTGTTTGATGATGTGTATTTTTCCCAACAAGGGGGTCTTGAAGAAAGCCAAGCGGTCTTTTTGCAGGGCAATGATTTACCGCAACGCTGGCAACACGCAGCTTTAAATCGCCCGTTCGTCATTGCTGAAACAGGTTTTGGGACAGGGCTGAACTTTTTATTGACAGCCCAGACATTTTTACAACAGGCGCCCGCCTCTTTACGCCTACATTATTTATCCCTTGAAGCCTATCCCTTAAAACCCCAAGATTTAGCCCGCGCTCTTAAGCTCTGGCCTGTATTTCAAGGGCTTAGCAACGTTCTACAAGCGCAATATCCACCGCCTGTCCCTGGTTGTCATCGCCTGATGTTTGCGCAAGGACGGGTCGTATTAGATGTATGGTGGGGCGAATCCAACACGGTGTTAGAACAATGGATGGATGACCCGGATGGCGTGGTGGATGCCTGGTATCTCGACGGTTTTGCACCTCGTAAAAATCCACAAATGTGGCAGCCAAGCTTGTATCAACACATGGCTCGCCTCAGTCGTCAGCAGGCGTGTTTCAGCACCTTTACCGCAGCCGGACAAGTACGGCGGGATTTACAAGCAGCGGGATTTACAGTGTATAAACGTCCAGGTTTTGGACAAAAACGTGAACACTTAAGCGGCTATTTATCCACACCCGTCGCAGCTTCGCGTTTACGCACACCGCCGTGGTTTCGCCGCCCTTTACATCCCCAAACACCGGCTCGCGCATTAATTATTGGTGCGGGTTTAGCGGGTACGGCGGCAGCCTACAGCCTTGCACGCCGAGGTTGGCATTGCACATTAATCGATCAAGCGACACAACTGGCAGCGGGAGCCTCGGGTAATCGCCAAGGCATTATTTATCCCTCCCTCACGCATCATTGGCGCGATCTCTCCAGCCAATTTTATCTACAAGCTTGGTTATATGCTCAACGTCATCAACAGGCATTACTCGCCGCAGGCCATGCTTTTACCCATGACGCTTGTGGCGTGTTGCTCAGCGGACACACGCAAGCCTTACATAAATGCTGGCAACATCAACCGCTGGACACCTTGGCAGAGTGGTTAAACGAGACTCAAACAGGAGCACTCACCGCAGGGACACTACAACAAGCCGCCTTATTTTTTCCGCAAGCGGGCTGGCTGTCGCCGCCACAATTATGTCAAGCCCAATGGCAAGCAGCGGGCGACGGGCATACCTTATTGCTGAATCAGCCTGTCACCCAGATACAGCGCGTCAATGGCTTGTGGCATCTATACCAAGCACAAGAAAAAATAGCGGAAGGTGAATTATTGATTCTCGCCAATGCTGATGGTGCGCAATCATTATTAGCCAACGTGCCTTTGGCTTTACACAATGTACGAGGACAAGTCACGCATCTATCCGCAACACCCGACAGCCAAGACCTGCGCACGGTCATCTGTGGTGAAGGCTATCTCACACCCGCTTGGCAAGGCGTGCATTGTTTAGGAGCCACCTATGATCGAGAACACCTAGAGCCACAAGTGCGCAGCAGTGACAACGTATTGAATTTTCAACAATTACAGCGTGCATTTCCAGGCGTGGCAAACATCTTGAGCGCTCAT
Organism: Thiotrichales bacterium; assembly: GCA_016744475.1. Taxonomy (GTDB): domain Bacteria; phylum Pseudomonadota; class Gammaproteobacteria; order Beggiatoales; family Beggiatoaceae; genus BB31. The sequence goes on from JADGEH010000158.1 coordinate 7,126, forward strand.
CAAGATCACCTCGCGCAAGCGCCCGCCCGCAGCAGTGTGCGTTGTGCCAGCCGCGATCATTTACCGATGCTAGGCGGTTTGCCCAATTACACAGCGTTCATGCAGCATTATCAGGATTTGCATCTAGGCAAACGCGCCACCGAGTATCCCGCTCGTCCGCCCTTTGAAGGGCTTTATGTCACGCTAGGCCACGGCTCACGGGGGCTGGTATCTACCGCTCTGGGCGCAGAAATGTTAGCCGCGCAGATTCATTCAGAACCCCTGCCTTGTTCACAATCCATTTTCATGGCGATAGCGGCTCAACGATTTTGGGTGCGTGGATTGAAACAACGGTAAATGACATCAGTGGTACGACTCAAGTCATCCGCTGTCAGCCCTTAAAAACAAAGAACGCCCGCATTTCCAAACGATGTTTAACTCGTTCCCATGCGCCGCATGGGAGTGCCGTCTTAACCGCGTTGCGGTCAGTACCGATAGAGGGATAATAGACTTGTTACAAGGGGCATTCATCGACTGCAAAGGCGTGGATTTTGGTCTGAAAACCACATCTTTTCGCTACGATGCCTCCCCCTCGCAACAAGTCTAATATTTCAGTTGTACTGGAGCATCGTGTTCAAGACCTGGCAGGTTTTGGAAACCTGCCAGGTCTGTCGCACAACTGATTTATGTTCCCTATATACGGGCTGCCCCACACAAAGCGATGAACGGACATGAAAACACCCCTACACATACGCCAAATCATTAAAGAGAATCAGCAGCAATGCCAGCCGGTGCTGGATTTACGCAGAAAATCCCTGTTGCAAGTGCCGCCGGACATCCAGGCATCAAAACATCTGCAACAACTGCTGCTGGGCAATAACGCCATACAACACCTGCCGGATTGGCTGGCAGACTTGCCTCACATCAAATTCATCCAGCTCAACCAAAACCCGCTGCATGAGGTGGGCAAGGTGGGCAATCTGGTATTGGACTGGGGCGTGTGGTGGCGTTTGCGGCCTGCGGATGAACAGGTCGCGGGTTTGTGGTTACGCTGGGAAGAGGGCGAGATGCTGGAGGCAGCGCTGGCCTTGCCGAATCTGCGTTGGCTGGATTTGAGTGAACAGCGTTTGCGGGAAGTGCCTGAAAAAGTTTATCAGTGTAAAAAATTGCAAATTCTGCATCTGAATAGGAATCAACTCAGCACGCTGCCGCCTGACATCGGGCGACTGCAAAACTTGTCTCAGCTTAACCTGAGCAGTAATAAGCTCAGCACGCTGCCGCCCGACATCGCGCAACTGCAAAACCTGTCTCAGCTTGACCTGAGTTATAACGGTTTCAGTACGCTGCCGCCTGACATCGGGCGACTGCAAAACCTGTCTCAGCTTAATCTGAGTTATAACGGTTTCAGCGCGCTGCCGCCTGACATCGGGCAACTGCAAAACCTGTCTCAGCTTAACCTGAGAAATAATAAGCTCAGCACGCTGCCGCCTGACATCGGGCGACTGCAAAACCTGTCTCTGCTTAACCTGAGCCGTAATCAATTCAGCACGCTGCCGCCTGACATCGGGCGACTGCAAAACCTGTCTCAGCTTAACCTGAGAAATAATAAGCTCAGCACGCTGCCGCCTGACATCGGGCGACTGCAAAACCTGTCTCAGCTTGACCTGAGTGATAACGAACTCAGCACGCTGCCGCCTGACCTCGGGCGACTGCAAAACCTGTCTCAGCTTGACCTGAGAAATAATAAGCTCAGCACGCTGCCGCCTGACATCGGGCGACTGCAAAACCTGTCTCAGCTTAACCTGAGAGGCAATAGCCTCAGCACGCTGCCGCCTGACATCGGACAATTACAAAAACTTACTAAGTTGGATTTGGGTGGAGATATATTTGGCAACCACAATCAACTTAGTGAGTTGCCGCCTGACATCGGGCGACTGCAAAACCTGTCTCAGCTTGACCTGAGTG
>JADGEH010000159.1 GCA_016744475.1 Thiotrichales bacterium
ACCATCCATTTGTGCCGCACCGGTAATCATGTTTTTCACATAATCGGCATGACCAGGACAATCTACGTGTGCGTAATGGCGTGTATCAGATTCATATTCCACATGGGCTGTCGCAATGGTAATACCACGCGCACGCTCTTCAGGTGCATTATCAATCTGATCGTAGGCTTTAAACTCACCGCCGTGTTTTTCTGCCATACATTTAGTAATAGCAGCCGTCAAAGTGGTTTTCCCGTGGTCAACGTGACCGATGGTGCCCACATTCAAATGCGCTTTACCGCGTTCAAATTTTGCTTTAGACACAGTATTACCCCTTTCTGTAAAATTCGTTTTGACTTAATTATTAAAGAACTGTTTATTTATGCTCATCAAATACAATGAGCTATTTAGCGAATACAAGACATCAAGGTTGTTAGCCTTTATTTTTCTTAATCACTTCTTCAGCAATACTAGCTGGAGCTTCAGCATAACGTCCAAACTGCATGGTGTAACTAGCTCGCCCCTGAGTTTGAGAACGTAAATCAGTGGCATAACCAAACATTTCAGCCAATGGCACTTCAGCTTTCACATTTTTTCCTGTTGGGATGTCTTCCATGCCTTGCAAAATGCCTCGACGACGATTTAAGTCACCCATGACATCGCCCATATAGTCTTCAGGAGTGACCACTTCAACATCCATAATCGGCTCAAGCAATGCGGGTGAAGCTTTTAACGCACCATTTTTAAAACCCATAGAGCCCGCTATCTTAAAGGCCATTTCACTGGAATCCACTTCATGGTAAGAACCATCATATAGTGTGGCTTTGATATCAACGACAGGATAACCCGCGATAACACCATTTTCCATTTGCTCTTGAATGCCTTTATCAACGGCAGGAATGTATTCACGCGGTACCGCACCACCCACAATTTGATTCACAAACTCATAACCAGTACCAGGTTCTTGCGGCTCCAGTTTCAACCAGACATGACCATATTGACCACGACCACCTGATTGACGTACAAACTTGCCTTCAGCTTCAATCGTTTTGCGGATGGATTCACGATAAGCCACTTGTGGAGCGCCCACGTTAGCTTCAACACTAAATTCACGTCTCATACGATCAACAATAATATCCAGATGCAGCTCACCCATCCCAGAAATAATGGTTTGCCCAGATTCCTCATCGGTAGACACTCTAAATGAGGGATCCTCTGCCGCCAACTTAGACAATGCAATACCCATTTTCTCTTGATCAGCTTTGGTCTTCGGCTCAACCGCAACAGAAATAACGGGTTCCGGAAATTCCATACGCTCTAGGGTAATAATATTTTCTTTGTCACACAGAGTATCACCTGTTGTAACATCTTTTAGACCTACAGCCGCTGCAATATCACCTGCATGGACTTCTTTAATTTCTTCACGCGAATTAGAGTGCATTTGCACAATACGTCCAACACGCTCGCGCTTACCCTTAACCGAGTTATACACAGCATCACCCGACTTCAATACCCCTGAATAAACTCGGAAAAAAGTTAAAGTCCCCACAAATGGGTCTGTAGCAATCTTAAAGGCTAAAGATGCAAAGGGAGCGTCATCAGAGGCGGGACGTGCTTCTTCAGTTTCAGCCGCATCATCTAAAATGCCCATGATAGGGGGAACATCCATAGGGGAAGGCATGTAATACACGATCCCATCCAGCATAGCTTGAACACCTTTATTCTTAAAGGCTGAACCACACATAGTGGGAACAATTTCATTATCCAAGGTACGTTGACGAATGCCTTGACGCACTTCATCTTCAGATAAATCTCCTTCTTCCAGATATTTATCCATTAACTCTTCAGAAGATTCAGCCGCAGACTCAAGCAATTTTTCGCGCCATTCATCACATAATTCTTGCATGTCTTCAGGAATATCACGCTCCTCAAACTTCATACCTTGAGTGCTGTCATCCCAATACACGGCTTTCATTCTGACCAGATCAATCACACCTTCAAAATGTTCTTCCGCACCAATAGGCAACTGCAAAGGCACGGGGTTAGAGGCCAAACGGGTTTTAATCTGATCAACCACCCGCAAAAAATCAGCCCCAGCACGATCCATTTTATTTACAAAGGCCATGCGTGGCACGCCATATTTATTGGCTTGACGCCATACTGTTTCTGATTGTGGTTCTACACCACCTACCGCACAAAACAATGCACAAGCACCATCTAATACGCGCAAAGAGCGCTCAACTTCAATGGTGAAATCAACATGCCCTGGCGTATCAATGATATTGACGCGATGCTCGTCAAACTGCTGCCCCATTCCTTTCCAGAAACAAGTGGTAGCTGCAGAAGTAATGGTAATACCACGCTCCTGCTCCTGCTCCATCCAGTCCATTGTCGCAGCACCATCATGAACCTCACCGATTTTATGGGACATACCGGTATAAAAGAGCACGCGCTCAGTAGTAGTGGTTTTCCCAGCATCAATATGAGCCATAATGCCGACATTGCGGTAACGCTCAATAGGTGTCTTACGTGCCACGTTAATAACCTTCCGTTGCTAAAAGTGTGATTTCAGAAAGTAACTTTGAATAAAGTCTTGTTGCTTACCAGCGAAAATGTGCAAATGCCTTATTGGCTTCTGCCATACGATGTACATCTTCGCGTTTTTTCATGGCTGAACCCTTATTTTCAAAGGCATCCATCAACTCACCCGCAAGACGCAAATCCATACTTTTCTCGCTACGCTTACGTGCAGCATCTACAATCCAGCGCATAGCCAATGCGGTGCGACGAATAGGCCGCACTTCAACAGGCACTTGATAAGTAGAACCCCCTACACGGCGAGATTTAACCTCAACCACTGGACGCACATTGTCTAATGCTTTATTAAATACTTCGAGCGATTCTAACTCAGTTTTTTTACGCTCATCAATGGTATCTAAAGCGCCATAAACAATACTTTCAGCTACGGCTTTCTTACCGCGCTCCATGACCATATTGACAAATTTCGCAATGGTTTCATCCCCAAATTTAGGGTCTGGCAAAATAACGCGCTTTGCCGCAACGTGTCTTCTTGGCATAACTTATTTAATCCTGGATAAATACATGTATTAAGATTTAGGTCGCTTAGCCCCGTATTTGGAGCGCCCTTGTTTTCTATCTTGAACACCTGAAGTATCCAAGCTGCCACGCACCGTGTGATAACGCACACCGGGCAAATCTTTAACACGACCACCACGAATCAGCACCACTGAGTGCTCCTGAAGATTATGACCTTCACCACCGATATATGAACTCACTTCCATGCCATTAGTTAAACGCACACGCGCTACTTTACGCATAGCAGAGTTAGGTTTTTTCGGGGTTGTGGTATAAACGCGGGTACACACCCCACGTCTTTGTGGACAGGCTTCCAGCGCCGGCACATTACTTTTCTTCTTTTGCAGGCGGCGTGGTTGACGCACCAACTGATTAATTGTAGCCATGCTTACTCCAACAAGTATAAAAAACCGCGCCTATCAAGCAATAAAGCGCGGTTTATTTATCAGCAAATCATTACGCACCCATTACGGGCTTCGGAAAAGCCGAACAATCTACCCATAAGCTGAAAGCTTGTCAAGTAGAAAACCATTACTAATATCTGACCATTATGTCAATTATGGACTTCATCCACATGAACCAAACAGCCTGGAAACCCGGTGCAGGATTGCACCAACTGCAACAACGTGCTGCGCTATTAGCTCAATTACGAATATTTTTTGCACAACGCCATATACTCGAAGTAGAGACTCCACAACTAATGAGTGCTTGCGCCCCAGAACCGAGTATTGAACCCTTCATCACTCACTACCAAGGCAGCACGCAACAAACACTTTATCTACAAAGCTCTCCAGAATTGGCGATGAAACGCCTATTAAGTGCAGGTAGCGGTGCTATTTATCAAATCAGCCGGGCTTTTCGTGATGGTGAAAGTGGGCGATTGCACAATCCTGAATTTACCTTACTCGAATGGTATCGCCCTGGTTTTAATCACCATCAATTAATGCACGAAGTCGAAGCATTGCTGCGTCTCACTCTAGGCCATACGTCAGCAGAATATCTCAGTTATATTGAAGCCTTTGAGCGTTACGCCAAGCTGCATCCCCTGCAAGCATCCTTATCTGAATTACATCAACGTGTCTGTACCTGGATGTCAGAAAACAGCGCCCACAACTTGACACGAGATGCCTGCTTACAACTCATCATGAACCAACAAATCGAACCCCACCTCGGACAAACACAAGCCACTTTTATTTATGACTATCCCGCCAGCCAAGCTGCTTTAGCCCGACGACATACCGACAATCCCGCTTTGGCGGCACGTTTTGAAGTCTATGTGCAGGGTGTAGAATTAGCGAATGGCTTTCATGAACTCACCGATGCCCACGAACAACGTCAACGTTTTAACGACGAACTGAATCAACGCCAACAACAAAACCGCCATCAACCGCCGCTAGACGAACGCTTTCTGGCGGCATTGCAAGCGGGAATGCCTGATTGTGCGGGAGTCGCACTGGGCATTGATCGCCTGCTATTGTTGCAAACTCAAGCACAGAGTCTGGATGAGATACTAGCCTTTTCAATCCAGCGCGTATAAGAGCCTATACGAAAATGGGATAATCGGCTGTAAACCCACCCTTTTGGTCAGGTTTTCCGCTTTTTATCAACAAATAGCTCGCTATTCGCCTTAAAAAACCGAAAAACTGCCTCAAAATGGCAAATTTTCGCTTCGATTCCCCATCTTCGTATAGGCTCTAAGGAACCTCAATGCCCAACGCCCAACCCGCCTCTCATTCCAGTCATTTACCACAAGGCTATACTTGGGCGTACATCCTCCGTCTGGTTCTACATTATCGTCGGCCTCTCATCCTCGCCAACCTCATCGCCGTTCTAGCCACTTGCATTAGCATCCCCATTCCGTTGCTCATCCCATTATTGGTGGATGAAGTGATTCTGCAACAACCCGCCATGTTAGTGCAGACTATGGATGCCCTATTTCCTAGCGAATGGGTGGGGGCTACGTTTTATATTGTGATGGTGACGATCTTCACGCTATGCCTGCGCTTGCTCACGTTAGTACTAAAAATTGCCGAAATGCGTCAATTCACGCTGATCTCTAAACAAGTCGTATTTCGCATTCGCCGCCATTTGCTCACCCGCTTACAACGAGTATCCATGGCAGAATATGAAACCCTCGGCAGCGGCACCGTCATCTCTCATCTTGTCACTGATCTCGACACGCTAGACACCTTCATCGGTAATGGCATCAGCCGTTTTATTGTTGCTATCCTCACAATTATCGGCACCGCACTGGTCTTATTATGGATGCACTGGCCTTTAGCTCTGTTCATCATTTTTCTCAACCCACTGGTGATTTTCTTTACCACTCGTTTAGGCCGTCGCGTTAAAGATTTAAAAGACAAAGAAAATAAAGCCTATGCCGTGTTTCAAGATGTACTCACAGAAACCTTAGAAGCCATTCAACAAATCCGTGCATACAACCGCGAGCAATACTACATTTCTCGCGTGATTGAAAATGCCAAAGACATTAAACAAAGCTCTATTCATTTCACATGGAAAACCGAAGCGGCTGCACGCACTTCCTTTAATATTTTTCTATTAGGTTTTGATAGCTTTCGTGCACTAGGTATGATTATGGTGCTCACTTCAGATTTAAGTCTCGGTGAAATGATGGCAGTGTTTGGTTATTTATGGTTCATGTTCGGTCCCATACAGGATGTGCTCAATGTTCAATATGATTTTCACAGCGCTCAAGCTGCATTAGATCGCGTCAATGTCTTATTTAAGCTCAATTGGGAAGCCCGCTATCCGCGTCAACATAACCCCTTTGCAGGCCAAGCCTCCGTGTCACTTCAACTAGAGCGCGTGAGTTTTGCCTACAAAACAGGAGAATCAGTGCTCGATCAAGTATCGCTGGAGATAGCAGCAGGAGAAAAAGTCGCTTTAGTCGGCGAAAGTGGCGGGGGCAAAACCACCTTGATCAACGTGTTGCTAGGGTTATATACACCCACACAAGGGCAGATTTACTTCGACAAAGTACCCATCACACAAATCGGTTTGGACGTAGTACGCGACAATGTGGCTACCGTGTTGCAGCACCCCGCCCTCTTTAACGATACGCTACGCGCCAATCTCACTTTAGGACGCGAATTATCGGACACCGATTTATGGGCGGCGTTACACATCGCTCAACTCGAAGATTTTGTCCGCAGTTTGGAACAGGGTTTAGAGACTATTCTAGGTCGCCAAGGGGTACGCTTGTCCGGCGGTCAACGTCAGCGCGTAGCCATTGCCCGCATGGTGTTGACGAACCCCAAAGTCGTTATTCTTGATGAAGCCACTTCAGCACTCGATGCCGACACAGAAACACGCCTTCACGCCGCCTTACAAGCATATCTCAGCGACAAAACACTGCTAGTGATCGCCCACCGCTTAAGCGCTGTACGTCAAGCAGATCGGGTATTAGTGTTTGATCAAGGAAGGATTATCGCGCAAGGCCGACACGAGCATTTATTAAAAGAAAGCGCGGTGTATGCCAGGCTTTATGGCACACAAATGTTCTAACGCCACCAATGACCCGCACTAAAAAAACGAGAAAAATAAAAAGGAGGCGATGCTTCACGCCATCGCCTCCTGTGTTTTTCACCAGCACATCCCTTCATAATCCCTAATCAGGCATCACAGGCACTAAAAACTCACCCGCTTCAGGCTGATCTTTCAAGGCATTCCAGTCGCTGTTTAGAAAATAGGCATAGACCTGACCGAGTTCAATAATGGCGGTTTGTTGCCAGTCAGCGCCGTCTTTTTTTATTTTAAAAGAAAATTCTACCCGTTCTGGAATGCTGGTCTGCGCGTTGGGATAACGTGCGACTAAAGCTGCTTCTGCTTTGTCATCAGCGAATTTCACCTTAATGTCATCAAACACGCGCTCTTGGTATTGTTTAATCATTTGCAGAGGAATGTCTTCATTGAATCCTGGCAGAGCTTTAATGTTTTTGAAATATTTTTCCACATCCGCCAAGGTTGCAAAATCCACACTTTTATCGCGTTTTATCCAGCCGCCTAAGCCGTACTTGCCGTAATTCTGGTGCATATCCAGTTCTAATTTGAAACGCGCATTCTCTGCATATTTTTCTGCGGGGTAAGGAAAAGCCTGATCGGGATGTTCTCTGTCTAGGCAGGCATCAGGATCGCTGCAATTGTATTTGAGTTTGAGTTTAGACTGCACTTGTCCGTCTTTTTCTGAAGCTTCGATTTTTAAATTGAGGTTTGATTGGGTTAATAGCTGGATAGTCGTGTCATAACGTTTGCCCTCGCGCTGGGAATATTCACCGGAACCTGATTTGTAAGTAAAGTCATACGCTGGGTCATCTTCCAACATCTGTAAGGTTTGCAACAGTGCAGAAATGCCTTGGTCAAAATTTTCAAAGCGTTCATTGGGCACTACAATTTGATACTCTTTACTATCAGTGAGCGGAATTTCAGCCGCCCCACTTGAATTGAGTGGGATGGCGACTAGACTGGATAAACTCAGTAAAAACAATGTGTTTTTATTGATTGAATGAATTTGAGTCAGCAATATCATGACTAAATAGGTCTCCTTTTATGATGAATAAAACTACTGGGCTTTTCTTATGCAGCCTGGCATTACTGTATTGCAACGCACAGTTGCGAGCCTCTGCCAGCGATAATGAAGAGCTTACCGAGTCTATCCTGAATTTGTCATTACAGGAATTGTTTGAATTGACGGTGGAAACGGGTTCTAAATCTCCACGCACCTTGCGTAAGACACCGGGTATTGTGCGGGTGTTTAGCCGCGAAGATTTTCATCGTTATGGTTTCAAATACTTGAAAGATGTGCTGCGCCATGTACCTGGCTTTGAGTTGAATGAATCCCGCAGCGGGCACAGCAATTTATTCATTCGCGGTGTCCAGGATCGCACCACCAGTAAGGTCTTGCTGTTGATCGATGGGGTGCCAATGCGGGATTTGTACTGGGGTAATTTCTCTGTCGATGAAATGATGAGCTTGGATAATATTGAACAAGTTGAAATCCTCAACGGCCCAGGTTCCGTGTTGTATGGAGCGAATGCGTTTGCAGGCATTATCAATCTGTTGACTCGCTCTGAAGGGCGTTCGCTACGGGTCAGCTACGGTTTGCAAGACAGCTTCTTTCCATTTACGGAAATAATAGTAAACACTGGCCCAAGGAGGAAAATCATGAGGAAGTGCTCGCCATTGACACCCTGAATGGACCCAATAAAAAATCGCATTCAGGATTTCACTTAACTCATATTTCCTGAGTCTTCCTATTTTTGATGCCAGAGGAAGATATTTATTGATGTGTTCAAATTGTTGTTCACTCAGGTCTGTTCTATAACTTGCCCGTTCCATATTATTTCCTCCTGATTTCTTTTAAGCTCATAAGGTGATTATGATACGAAATTCCAAGACTCATCTGAGTTTTTTAACAGGCTCTTAATGACAGCCTCTTCGTCTCTTTTCGGGTTTACTTTTTCTGTTTTTTTCCAACTCATCCCCGCTTCATGTAGCAGTTTATGGTAAGAACTTAATGATGAATAGTGGTGTCTCGCATCGTTTACGGACATCCTTGTCCTTAGAACTTCTTAAGTGGGCACGAGACGCTGTTTTGGTGCCCCGACACGTCCGGTATCACCCAGTCACCTTCGCACCCCGCTGCTACGGTCACTGCCTTCCCCCATGACTATACGGCAAATACATTGTGTCTTGGCAACACCCGCGATGCGAACCAAAACCCTTCGCATCGCTGGTGCCACCGTCCAAAATGATGCCTTGTCGCGGGCTACTCGACCCCGGCTGCGCCTCTCCCTGTCTCGCAGCGAGTGATGCCATATTGTGTTTTTATATAATGATGAATACTGCTCCGATCTTCATCAGTAAAATATCCTTCACTGCCTATGTATCCCAATAGTCAACCTTCTGCACCTTGTTCA
>JADGEH010000160.1 GCA_016744475.1 Thiotrichales bacterium
GCGAACCAAAGACCTTCGCATCGCTTGCGCCACCGTCCAAAATGACGCCTTGTCGCGGGCTACTCGACCCCGGCTGCGCCTCTCCCTGTCTCGCAGCGCGTGCTATTCGCCTTAAAAAACCGAAAATCCTGCCTCAAAATGGCGAATTTTCGCTTCGATTCCCCATCTTCGTATAGGCTCTTAGGCTTTGTTGACATTTGGATGCTGGTGGATTTTTGTCCTACAACATGCTGACAGCATTATTTTTTTCTACCCATGAAATGCATAGCTACCAAAAAAAGGACTTGTCAGCCCAAAAATATGACTAAAAATCCAATCCGCCCCAAAGGAGCAGCATATTATAGCCTAGGGCAATGCCCTGGGCGGGCTGAGTCTATTCGCTCAACCCTAAGAGCCTATACGAAAATGGGATAATCGGCTGCAAACTCGCCCTTTTGGTCAGGTTGTCCGCTTTTTATCAACAAATAGCCCGCTATTCGCCTTAAAAAACTGAAAAACCTGCCTCAAAATGGCGAATTTTCGCTTCGCTCCCCCATCTTCGTATAGGCTCTAAAGGGGCGGAATAAAGTGGTACCTGTGTCGTGAGTGTTTATTGCACCCCTTCAGGGCTAAAACAAAGCACCAACAGAAGCCATTACAGCCTTTAAACTTTAACAGGTTTGCAGTGAATCAACATGACTACACAGCTATTGAGTCAAGTCTGTGGATACGAACTCACATCAAGTTTTGCCCACCATCCCTGTTATCTCATAATACCCCGAAAGGGTGGGTTTGCCGTGGTGAATGTGTGCCTTTCGGGCGCAGGTGATAAACCTGCACCCGCAGCAGCCGGAGCGGATGGGCAATAGATGATGGGCTACGAACTGTCCTATATTTCAATGATCATTCATAATGGTGGGCACGCCGTGGTCAATTCAAATGATTTTTTAACATTACGAACGGCTTTTGCCCATCCTACTGAGATACAACAAAGAGGTTCTATGAATAAAATATCCACATTACTGTTGTCATTGGCATTAATGGTCTTTAGTGTATCCATCAATGCAGTTGATGTAGAGACTCCAGACAATAGAATTAACCTAGGATTCAATGCTTCTGAAAAAGCTGAGTTTCTGAGTGAAATGAGGCAAATGTTGACCAGCATACAAGGCATCATGGAAGGGATCGGAGAGGAAGATAGAGAACTGATTATTAAATCAGCGCGTTATTCGGGTAATAGAATGGCTAGAGCCACTTCTGATGCTATCAAAAGCAAAACCCCCGCCTCTTTTAAAGACATTGGCGGGCCGACTCACATGATGTTTGAAGAATTAGTCATACGTGCTGAAACTGATGACATGGACCTTTTAGCTTCGTTTACGGGGGAGTTAATGAAGCAATGTTTAGCCTGCCATGCTTTATTTAAAACCGATTAATTTTAGCTGTGTAGGGTGGAATAGGCGCAACGGACACTTTATTTGAAAGATGAATGTCATTGCGCCGTATTCCACCATAAAGGCTATTCAAAGGCTAAAACCGCATCGGTAAAACTCACTACATTGCTTAAGCCTTCTTGTATCACTGCTTCTACAATAGCGATATTGAGAGTTTGATATTCATGCACAGCGATGTTCCTAAATCCCACCATTTTTTTAAGCCGCAAGGCCAATTCAACTGAGATTACTTGTTGACGTGCTAATAATTCAAAACTCTCCGCACTACTGGTAGGAATGCCAAATTGGTGTTTTTTAATCATGTAATTGGCTAAATCTATAGCTTGTTCACAAGCGCGGGTGATGTTTAAGATAGCCGCGTCTTGGTGGCTATAATCTGTGGCAAAACCCTCTCCTGCGCATTGGTATTCTTCTCGCGCTCTCTGAATGCAACGTTGAATACTTTGGATTTTATTAATAATAATGTCATTCATCAGTTGGGCTTGATGGCATAAGCTCTACCTGTTTTTTGGAAGGCAACGAGGATGTCGTGACGTTCTTGATTGAGCTTTTGGTAAAAAGATAAGGTGAGCATTTCAAATTCATCGGCGACCCATTCATTCAATGTAAAAATGCGTTGTCCAGTGCAGATGATTTCTTTTTGAAAGACGGTGGAGACTTGACGCAAGTTAATTAAATCGACCACTGTGCCGACTTGTTCTTCTAATTCAAAACGTAAGTCAGCCATCGCTAAACTGCCTAATTGCTTAGCCGCATCGTGGGGTAATAACAGTGCAATATCTACGTCGCTGTCCGCCCAGGTGCCCCCATTTGCATAAGAGCCAAATAGGTAAATAGCTTGAATATCAGGATAATGGTGTAAGGCGGTGGTACTGATGTGATATGTGTCGAGCATGATGAGACCGGGATGGGTCTATCCTCCCGCTTTAATAAAGAAGATGCCGAGAACAATGCAAAAAACACCTAGCATTTGTAGACTGGATAGGGTTTCCTTAAACAAGAAGAAACCCATGAGCACAACAAAGACTAAAGACAGTCCGGTATAGGAGGCATAGAAAACACCAATATTGACATGTTTTAAAACTTGCAAGTAATACAAGAATAAAAACACATAAACACTCATGGCTAAACCAATGTAAAACCAATTATTCAGCAGGGTGGTGAGATAATCAACCTGAGCATTGTTATGTGCCACCCATTTCATTAAACCATGAGAACAGGTGAGCATGGCTGCTAAGACGATGGCGTTAAGTAATGAATACCAAAACATGTTGTGCTCTTAATGTGAAGGAATTTTAAGGGTGAATTCACTGCCTTGATCTTTTTGGCTATAGACTTCAACATCCCCACCCAGCATGTTTGCTAGATTTTTGGTAATACTTAAACCTAAACCTGAACCATCATATTGACGAGTGCTGCTGTTATCTGCCTGGTTGAAGGCTTCAAATATTTTAGCCTGCTGTTCTTCGCTCATCCCCATTCCAGTATCTTTCACTTTAAATGAAAACCAATCAGTATTTTCAATGACTTGATGCGTCACTGAGAAATGAACTTCTCCGTGTTTTGTATACTTGCAAGCATTATCCAGTAAATTAAGCAGCGCTTGGCGCAATTTGGTGATGTCAGTGCGAATGCTGCCTAGTTCAGAAGGACATTCACACAGCAGTGTATTGTGGTTTTTTTCTGCACGAGGACGGATGATTTCTTCAAGTTCTTTACCCACTTCATACACATTGCAGGTGTCTAACATTAATTCCATACGCCCACTTTCTATGATGGAAATATCTAAAATATCATTCACCATATTGAGCAAATGTGTACCTGCCCCTTTAATTCTACCCAAGTCATCAATGACTTCATGAGCTTCCATTTCATCTAGTTCTTCTTGCAAAATTTCGCTGTAACCAATAATAGCGTTTAAGGGGGTGCGTAATTCATGACTCATTTTGGCGATAAACTGGCTTTTTGCTACATTGGCACTTTCTGCGGCTTGTTTGGCTTCTTCCATATCAGAGAGCAAATTCTCACGATCTTGTGCTTTGATGTCGATAGAGTGTAATAAATCATTGGTAGAAGACACCAATAAACCAAATTCATTTTCACTTTGACGTATCGGACAGGTGATTTGTACTTTTCCAGGTTTATCGGGATCAATTTCAGATAAGCGTTGTACCATTTTATTCAACGGGCGATTGACCATGTATTGAAATAATAAAAACATGATGGCGGCTAAGAGTAGATTACGCGCTAAGCCGGAGAGCAACACTAATGAAGAACGCGATAAAAAGCCTGTGGCTATGGTGTGGGTATCGACAATGACATTGAGTGTGCCATAGCGGGTTTCACCGTGTTCGGTATCAACATATAAAGGAATATTGTAATCGCGGTTTTCGCCAAAAAACCATTGGGACACCCAACGCCAGGATGCAACGGTTCGCTCGCGTTCGCCTTCAGCCAATAATTCGTCATTGTCGTCACGCAGTTCCACTTTCCAGATTGGTTCATATTTCATTAACCCCACCACCACTTCGTCGGCTAACAGGGGGTCGAGTTGATACACCGCTTGCGCAGCAGGTTTGCGCAGGGTTTGTAAGACTTGCTGAGTGGCGTTGTCTGATTCGGTTTGTACGCTGAAAAAATCCACATAAATTTGCAGCAAGCTAAATAAAATGCCCAGCCCAATGGCGATGAGTGTCGCTCCGGCAGCCAGACGAAAAGATAGGCGTTTAATGAGAGGTATGCGAGTAGTGCTCATGACGGAATTATTGCTCCTTACTAGGCTCTGTTGACATTTGGATGCTGCGGCTTTTTGCTCCATTTCCGTGCTGACAGCGTTATTTTTTTCTACCAATGGAATGCATTGCTACAAAATAGTGCCTTGTCAGCTCAAAAATGGCGCTAAAAATCCAATCAGATCCAAATATCAACAGAGCCTAGAATGTACAGGTGCTGAATCTGGCATAATTTGTACCGTGATTAAATGGACTTGTTGCAAGGGGTATTCATCGACTGCAAAGGCGTGGATTTTGGCCTGTTTTTCCGCTTTTTCTCAACACACGCCTGCTATTTGCCTCAAAAAATCGAAAAAACCGCCTCAACACCACACCTTTTCGCTACGATGCCTACCTCTCGCAACCAGTCTAATAGACAGGGGCACGGGATAGGCTTTATAAACCGATACCAGTCTAATCCATATTGGGCGTGAGTGAAGTCAGAAATCTTGGACTCAGCTATCTGTTGCGCCTGATGGGTGTAAAAAATCCAGGTGTTTTGCTCAACACGACTTTTTAATAAGGATTATAGAACATGCAAGGATTCCAAGATCAGGCACACTTTCAAACCTATGCACAAGCTATTTGTGAGACCGGGGCGTTTTTATTTTCGCGGGGCTGGTGTCCTGCCACCAGCAGTAATTTTTCTGCGCGGGTCGATGCGGATTATGCCGCTATCACGGCTTCAGGTGTGCATAAAGGTGAATTGACGCTGGACGATATTTTATGTGTAGATGGGCAAGGACAAGTACAAGGTTCAGAGCGAAAATCATCGGCAGAAACCTTACTGCATACGCATTTATATCAGCGTGATCCTCGTATTGGAGCGGTTTTACACACGCATTCGGTCAATGCCACGGTGTTATCGCGCCGCTACGCCAAACAAGGCGTATTGCGTTTACAAGATTATGAAGTCTTAAAAGCCTTGCCTGGTATTGATACACATGACAGCGACACCTTATTGCCGATTTTCCCCAATACCCAAGACATTCAAGCCTTAGCCCACGCAGTCGATGCGTATCTTGATCAACACCCTGAAGTGCAAGGTTACTGCATTGCCGGACACGGTTTTTATACCTGGGGACAGGGTTTGAAAGAAGCCCGCCGCCATATTGAAGCCTTTGAGTTTTTGTTTGAATGTGAAGTGTTGAATTTACAATTAGGTGTATAGAAGCTGTCTGGTTTATATAAATCGACTGCGGTTAAGCTGGCTCGTACAACTTAAATGTTTGCGTTTCCAAACGATGTTTAACTCGCGTTTTCATGCGCCACATCACTGCCATTCAGTGAAGCCCCAAAGGCGTGTCATCTCTATAGCCTAGGGCAACGCCCTAGGTTAAGAGACTCAGCCCTGAAAGGGCGACATAAAACACCATGCCGCCTTTTATTGCGCCCTTTCAGGGCTGGGTGGGTATCATCGACCGAACCCAGGGCGTTGCCCTGGGCTATAGAAATGCCGCCCCGTTGGGGCTAAAAACCCTTCACTTAAATGTCAGTGATCCTACTGGGTGGCATTACTATAGAGACAATAAACCAGTGATACGATGACCTGCCAGGTCTTAACCACGATGATCCAGTACCACTGAAATATTATTCCTATATAGCTTCTTGCGTAGCCTCAGTTTTTAACCACAGACACGCACCGCCACTGGCTTTATCAATACTCTGCAACTTCTCTTCATGAGCCGATAATTCAGCCGCTAAGGGTTGAATCAATGGCAAAACGGCTCGCTCTGAGCTGATGCGGCGAATGCCTGTGGACGCTTTTTGCTGCGCCTTATCCCCACCCAGCAACAAACTCACCTGACCGCTGGTCATGGCTATATACACATCCGCCAGAATTTCCGCATCCAACAAAGCCCCATGCAGCGTGCGGTGCGCATTATTAATCCCATAACGCCGACACAAAGCATCCAGGTTATTTTTTTGTCCCGGATGTAATTCACGCGCCATCGCCAAGGTGTCCCGAATGCGGCAATACTGCTCTAAGGGGTTCCAGCTTTTCTCCAATTGATTCAGTTCATGATGAAGAAAGCCCACATCAAAAGGCGCATTATGAATCAGCACTTCAGCATCGCTGATATAAGCCATGAAACGCTCGGCAATCTCATGAAAACGCGGTTTATTTTGCAAAAACTCATTTTCAATACCATGCACTGCCATCGCTTCCGCATCAATCTCTCTATCCGGCTGTAAATACTCATGAAAATTATTGCCCGTTAATTGACGATTGAACATTTCCACACAGCCAATTTCAATGATTTTATGTCCATCAGCCGGACTTAAGCCTGTGGTTTCTGTATCTAAAAAAATTTGTCGTTGAGTCATGGGTGCCCTGTTAATTAAAGTGGGTTAAGTGATTGATATAAAACTAAACAACCACCCGCTAAAAGACGGGTGGGTTAGAGAGTTTGGCGGCTGAAAGCCGGGGTACAGGGCGGACAAGCCCTGTTATTTTCACTTGTTACTATAGAGATATGAACTAAGTTGTACGGCACTGCACAATCTCCCCATCGCGTCGAATCAAAGCATGAGCCGACACCTGCAAGCCCTCCAACGTCGCAAAACTAGGATGAGCCTGCGGGTTCAACGTATTACAAAACAATTGATCAATAGCGTCTCCGCCAAAAACACCTGGCGGCAAACTGATATTATGTACCACCAACAACTCAACCTCAGTATCAGCAGGGCGCTGATTATAATTCGGCGAAGGACAACGGCGCACTCCCGATAACCATCCATCCGTTTGCCACCTTAAAGCACTCATCATGAACACCTATCCTGTTGTATTAGTGTTTGCCGGACTTGACCCCAGCGGCGGTGCTGGCATACAAGCCGACATCGAAGCCATTGCCGCCAATGGAGGACATGCCGCCCCCATTATCACCTGCCTCACCGTGCAGGATACCCGCAATGTGTATCATCTCGAACCCCTAAAACCCGACTTCATACGCCAACAAGCCGAAGTCATTGCCGCAGACATGCCCATTG
This sequence comes from Thiotrichales bacterium, assembly GCA_016744475.1. Classification (GTDB taxonomy): domain Bacteria; phylum Pseudomonadota; class Gammaproteobacteria; order Beggiatoales; family Beggiatoaceae; genus BB31. The sequence goes on from JADGEH010000160.1 coordinate 7,196, forward strand.
CCGCGATCAAAATAGGCTTGCTAGGCAGTGCTGCGATGGTTGACAGCGTGAGCGCCTTTTTGCGCGACTTAAACCGCAATATACCCGTCGTCTGCGATCCCGTATTAGCCGCAGGCGGCGGACAAGCGCTGGCGACCCAAACACTCATGCAAACGATGCGAGACACACTGCTGCCACAAGTGAGCTTACTCACGCCCAACAGCCTCGAAGCACGCCGCTTAAGCCAATGCGAAGACCTCGCCCAAGCCGCCCAACAACTTTGTAGCGTGGGCTGCGATCATTGCCTGATTACTGGCACACATGAAAAAAGTACCCATGTTGTGCATCGTTGTTATGACGCACAAGGCTGTATACATGAACAAAGCTGGCCACGATTAAGCGGAGAATATCACGGCTCAGGCTGCACCCTAGCCGCCAGCCTAGCCGCACAATTAGCCCAGTCACAACACCTAAAAACCGCCCTGCAAGCCGCGCAAGATTACACCTGGCACAGCTTACAACGCGGTTTTCAGGCAGGGCAAGGGCAACGACTACCCCGGCGTTGATCGCCTCTGCGCCATGCAGGGATTTATAAGTGCGTAGGTCGGGTTAGCGCAGCGTAACCCGACAAAAAGCTATCCCATTCGTAGGATTTTCGCCGCATGTTTTGGCAGCACCAACGTAGAGTATGTAGGATAGATCAATAGGTAGGATGGGCAAAGCAGAGCGTGCCCATCATCCCCCGCACAGGTAAAACAGTGATGGGCACGCTACGCTTTGCCCATCCTACGCACTTATGACACCAATGCTTGATAGCGTTCAAATAAGACACTCAAACGTGTCTCATCACTGCTAAATTTTTCTTTGCGATAACATTTTTCTACCGCCTTATCCAAAGCGTGATGAGCTTTGCGCAAATCCGCAGGCATGGTCAGCGGATCATATAAATCAGCCAGACTGCTATCAGGGTAGTGTTCCCGCGCATCCAGCACCGCTTGCGCGGCATTTTCTACGGCTTGTTGTTGCTTATCGGTGGGGGAATCAGGCCAGGGGTAATTGTTGTACACCAACTTGGCAGAATATTGGTAATCACTTTTCAATCGTCCACTAATGGCTCTAACCCAAGTCATATGCATTGCTGAAGATAGAACTCCAAAATGATAAAAAGTGGCTTCAGGAATAATTCGCAGTTTATTGCCACATAATATCTCAGGTGAGACATACCCAATAGGAATATATTGACGACGTTCTGAGCTAACTTCTGCTAAAGCTAAGTAAGGTTTAGTTGCAATATATTCAGTGTGAAAACGAGTAGGTTGATCTGCTATTTTTTGGGTAGGTATGCTTTTACTTTCAGCTCTAAATTTATGCACGGCTTCTACGCGCTTCATGGCATGTGGCATTTTTCTTAATTCGTTAGGTTTGCACTTCTCTAACCATAAATACCAACGTTCAATTTTATTCAAAAATTCCCGCCCACCATACCAACGATAAAAATAATTCTTAGAGTTAGGTTCTTTAGTCAAAAACTCTATTTTTTCCTCTGGTGTAAAGAAAAAATTACCATCATCAATAGGTTTATTCCCACTCACCATGTTTGGTACATCGCATAAAGTATTAGAGCGACTAAAAATAATTAAATTTGGGGCGTTAATTAAATACGGATTAATCATTTCAACCTGCTTCTCTTCACCTTCTCCTTTTATATCAGGATATTCAAACAAACGCGGATGATCCGGTGTAGCGGCGGCAAACCCCACAATCACCACATGCACAGTGGCTTTGCCCCGTGCTTCAGAA
>JADGEH010000161.1 GCA_016744475.1 Thiotrichales bacterium
CTAGTTTGTAACGGCATGAGGACATCGGCTTTGTTTACCTTTTGCAAAATATTATGATGAGTGTATAGGATAACTTGGAGGGAGTTCTTTTACAGCCTCGGCACTTGGGAACGAGGACATATAGCCTTTTCATCAACCCATTCACTATTGAGTTCAACTACCCAACAGGAGAATCCCATGAAAAAAACCCTTCTATTACTGAGCTTATTGCTCCCCTATAGTTCTGTGGTACACGCCGCATGTACCAATATTCCCGCCGATCTCACCGAACCCAATTACGGCGTGGTGCAATGGATCGACGGTGGTTATGATCGAGACCGAGAACGCATCAGCGTCAACACTTGTCTGAATGGACAAAAAGTGCAGGAAACAGGGGGCAGCGGTGCCGAGTTTTTTGTCGGCTTGTTGACTGACTACCAAGAAGTGCATCGAGAAACCAACCGCAGTAGCGGCGGCAAAATCAAAATCGGCTGGTTCAGTTTCGGCAAAAGCCGCAGTTTCACTCAAAAAATTACTGATAAAGCCTACAGCCAGAGCTTTGTCTTAGCCTTTGACATTAAAACGGGCAACGGACGTTTTGACATTGACAGCAACGACCCGCTGAATAATTTGGCGGATCGGGTGAAACAGGATGTTTGCGAGTTCAAAAAATACTGTGGTGACAGCTTTGTGTTTCAAACCGAGGAAGGGGTAAAACTGCTACTCGGTATCCAAATCAGCTTTAGCAGCAATGATGCGTTCCAGCAATATAAAAGCGGCTTTAACTTCGGTGTCGAAGGTGCGATTAAGAAAACCTTCAATATCTGCACCGCCTGTGGCTCAGTGCCTTTACCCATCAATATTTCTTTCAGCGGCGATTTCAGCAAATCCCTCGGCCAAATCACCAGCAGCCTGCGCCAACAAGGACGGATTGAGGTGTTTGCTTTGCAGCAAGGCGGCGATGTAGCGCAGCTGGGGAAAGCGCTGGGCACAAATGGCGCATTGAGCAGTTGTTCATTGGATAACCGCGCCGCCTGTTTGCAAATGGCGGACAATGCACTGGCTTACATTGCCTCCGATGAATTTACTCAAGGGGTGAAAGACACACCAGCAGTGTTGAATTACGCCATGCGTTCTTATAATGAAGTTGATCCCGATGTACCCAATCTAGCGACAGAAATCACGCCGAACATCGAAAGCGCCCGTCAACAGTTGGCAACGGAGTTTGATCATCGTTTGGCGGATATGGACGTGCTTAATACTACGCTGGGTTTATCTTTATCTGCTGCACGGCGGCAACAACTAGAACAACTGCAAAGCACCTTGGAAGCGGAAGTTCAAAGTCTGCATCAAACAGGTCTGCTATGTTTTAGCGATTTGGCGAATTGTCCGCAAAAAGCTGCGGAGGTATTGGCGGGATTGGAAGCTTATGATCGGGCGGTGGTGCATCCGAATTCGGTGGATGGCTTGGTGGCATATTATCCGTTTAATGGTAATGCATTGGATGAGAGCGGGAAAGGGAATGATGGGACGGTTCACGCTGCTATTTTAGCCGAAGATCGACATGGCAATAAAAATAGTGCTTATGCTTTTGATGGTCATCGCAGCATATCTGTTGCCCATAGCCACACGCTAGATATTACAGGCAATGGTTCATCAGTAGCTGTTTGGATCAAACCGTCTGCGGGTCAGCCTAATGAATTTCCAACAATATTATCAAAACATACGGGTGCTAATGCACAGTACCATTTATCACTACAGAGCGGTGCTTATGGAGTTAAATTACGAAACTGTGGTAGAAACTGTGGAAGCGTACTAGATACCGACAGGTGGAGTTTTGTTGTGTTAAATTACACGGCAGAATTTGCGAACAATTTATATCTTAATAATCTTTTAGATACGTCAACAAGCTGGAACGAGTTTTCTAATAATTCAGCACCTTTAACTATTGGTGTGGCTCCGTATGGTGCTTGGAGCTGGCCATATGCAGGCTTAATAGACGACATCCGCATCTACAACCGCGCCCTAACCGACGCAGAAATAAAAGAACTTTACCAATCCACCGATTCAAAACTAAACCAACCACCACTCGCCATATTCACCGCGTCAATCACACAAGACACCCCGCCTTTCGCTGTCAAGCTGGATGCAGATTTAGCCAGCGATGCCGACGGCAGTATCACCCGCTACGAGTGGTTAAGTTCCGACGGTCAAATGGCAAACGGCAAAACCGCTGTGCTGACCTTTACCAAGGCTGGCGAATACAGCATCACGCTGACCATCACCGACGACCAGGATGCCACTTCACAGGCGGTGAAAACGATGAGCGTGACGGGCGATGATATACCACCAGACAATGACGTGATAACCGATTGCCGCGCGAGTTATTCTTTCGACGGCGCACTTTTCGCGCCCTGTGTGGTGGTGCCTGGTGCATTCGGCACTTCGCAAATCTTCGCGCTGGAAATGCTGCAAAGCAATCCCCTCAAGCTGGCTTTTGAAGTCAACCCGCTGACCCTGAGACAACACCATTTCAAAGACGATTGTGCGGCGAATTATTCGTCTTCTAATGGTTCGTTGAATTTACCGTGCGTGTCTGTTGGCACGACAAACTACAATGTCGATATGCAACAGCGTCCCGGAGGCTTGCATTTTGATGTGACGGGTGTGCAATATAAAAGACGTTAAAATCATCATGATGAAGAGCTAACAGGTTTTGAACACCTGCTTCCTCGTTCCCAAGTGCTACTTCACAACCATTCAGTGAAGCCCCAAAGGGGCGTCATCTCTATAGCCTAGGGCAACGCCCTAGGTTAAACGGATAGTAGAGACTTCAGCCCTGAAAGGGCGACATAAAACGCCATACCGCCTTTTATTACGCCCTTTCAGGGCTGGGTCGGTATCATTGTTCTACCCCAGGGCGTTGCCCTGGGCTATAGGGATGTCGCCCCGTTGGGGCTAAAAATCCTTCACTGAATGGCAGTGATGCGGCGCATAGGAACAAGTGAAGCATTCTTATCTAGTTCCCAAGTGCCGCTTGGGAATTCATGACTCGCCAGTGCCGCTGGCTGTTGTAGTACAGACCGCAACGCGGTCAAGACGGCATTCCCAAGTGGCACTTGGGAACGAGGATAATCTCATATTCACCACAGAGGCACAGAGGATACTGAGTTGTATTTTAAAGGTTTTTATCTGTATTTTCCGTGCCTCTGTGGTGCAATGGCAGTTTTTGCGTTTGCCTGTGTTTTCAAGCGCAACACCAAGCCTGTGTCACATTAGCTCATCACCCCTTTTTCCCATCTTGCCCCATCATTTTAAGGAAACCTCGTTGTGAAATATTCCATCGTCGTCCTCGCTGCCGGACAAGGCACGCGCATGTGTTCTGATTTACCTAAAGTACTTCACCCTTTGGCGGATAAATCCTTGGTCGAGCATGTGCTGGATACCGCCGTACAATTAACCCCTGACTGCATCTATTTGGTGTATGGACATGGGGGCGAGTTAGTCAAAGCGGCGACTGCGCATTATGCCTTGAGCTATATCGAGCAAACCGAGCGATTAGGGACGGGACATGCGGTGATGCAAGCTATGCCGGATATTCCTGATAATCATCAAGTGATGGTGCTGTATGGCGATGTGCCTTTGACCAAGCTTGAGACCTTACAAAAGATGATGCAGTTGCCTGCCAATACTTTGGGGTTGCTGACCGTTAAGCTGGATAATCCCACGGGTTATGGGCGCATTGTGCGCACTTTGGATCACAAGGTGTCGCGCATTGTGGAAGAAAAAGATGCTGACGTGTCGATCAAAAAAATCAAGGAAGTCAATACAGGCATTATGACGGTGCCAGCCGTTCATTTGCGCCAGTGGTTGTCGGCATTGAAAAACGATAATGCGCAAAATGAATATTATTTAACCGATGTTATTAGCCAAGCGGTGGAAGCAGGCATGACGGTGCAAACCTTTGAGCCTGATACTTTAGAAGAAGTGCAAGGCGTGAATGACCGCATTCAATTAGCTGCATTGGAAGGCTATCATCGTCAGCAATGTGCGATGGCATTAATGCGCAAAGGGGTGACGTTACGTGATCCAGCGCGGATTGATGTGCGCGGCTCGTTGTCTACGGGGCAAGATGTGTTGATCGATGTCAATGTGTTGTTTGAAGGTGAAGTGACACTGGGGCATCGGGTGAAAATCGGAGCGAATACGGTGATTCGCAACACGCGCATTGGCGATGATGTGGAGATATTGCCCAATTGTGTGATTGAAGAGGCGGTGATCGACGCGGCGTGTCGCATCGGGCCGTTTTCTCGCATTCGCCCTGATACGCATTTATCGACTCAAGTCCATGTCGGTAATTTTGTCGAGATTAAAAAATCAAGCGTGGCACAGGGCACTAAAATCAGTCACTTAAGTTATATTGGTGACAGTGAAGTGGGCGCTGAAGTGAATATTGGTGCAGGCACCATTACGTGTAATTATGATGGTGCGAATAAGCATAAAACGATTATTGGCGACCATGTGTTTGTCGGTTCTGATACGCAATTGGTGGCTCCCGTGGAAATCGGTGAGGGTGCGACCATTGGAGCGGGTGCGACCATTACACGTAAAGTGGAAGCGGGGCATTTAGCCATCACCCGCAGTCCACAAAAAACCATTCCTAATTGGCAACGACCCGTTAAAGTGAAAAAATAGCTGTTTTCTTATCATTACAAAGGAGCGTAAAACCATGCAGAAAATATTTCTGCCTTATCTGTTTGCCGCATTATTAGGCGGTGCTTTACCTGTTTATGCAGAATCCGACAAACCCGATGACAGCCATGCTTTGCAAGGCGTTAAAACGGGTAAAGTCGTATTTGACATTAACATTCCCGGTAATGCGAAAAAAATGCAGTTATACATGACGGTGATTCAACAAACTTATGAGGATTTAGTACGCCAAAATGTAAAACCCGACATGATCTTGGCGTTTCGCGGTATGGCGGTGAAACTCATCAGTACGCAACAGCCTGATGAATTACCCTTGGATGACGAAGAAGCGTTGCAATCTGTGGCAAAAATGATCGCAGATTTACAAGCCAAAGGGGTCAGAGTGGAGGCGTGTTCGGTGGCAACAGGTTTGTTTAAAGTGCCGCATGAATCCTTGTTGCCAGGTGTGGTGCCCGTGGGCAATACCTTTGTGTCTTTGACGGGCTATCAAGCTAAAGGCTATGCAACGATTCCGATTTATTAGCGGATGAAGACATAACACCACTTAAAGTGGTGTTATGTCTAAACAAACAGTAGAAGGAAGGGATACCCCTTGCAACAAGTCTATTATACGTCGAAAGAAGAACCACAACCGCAGGTGGTGGTGGCATTTGGATTACGAATAACGAATTGTGAGCCTTCTAAACCTTCGGTGTAATCAATTTCTGCACCGACTAGATATTGAAAACTCATGGGATCAACTAACAGCTTCACACCTTGGTTTTCTACCACGGTATCGCCGTCTTGCAGGTTTTCATCAAAGGTAAAGCCGTACTGGAAGCCTGAACAGCCCCCGCCTTGTACAAAAACGCGCAACATTAAATTGTCTTGCTCTTCTTCCTTAATCAATTGCTGAACTTTTTGTGCAGCATTATCGGTAAATACTAAAGGTTGGGTATTTTCAAATTGCTCTACTTCGCTCATGGTGTGGCCTCGCTGGCATCATGTTTCTAGGGGAGCGAAAGGGACGAAGGTTTACCCCCCTCTCGCAGTCTTGGATTCACTTATATTATAACTTAAGTTAATCAGTCAACTATAGGTCGGGCTAATCATCGCCTTGTGGTCGCGCTTCACGTTGTTCTTTCAGTAATAACTGAGCTTCTATGCTGTTTTTTGCAAAAATAATTTTTACCGCATAGTCTTCATCTGCACTCATGACTTCCCGCATGTGCCGTGCTTGCTGCTTGGCTTCTTGAAATTTTTCTATTTCGGTAACGGGTTCTAGCTGCTTTCCGGGGAAGATTTTATAAATAAAATAAGGCATTGATTGTCCTCTACAAAGGTCTGGTTGAACTCAAGCTCATAGTTAGGGCGATTGGGTTTTTTTGCAACCCGATATTTAGAGCCTATACGAAAATGGGATAATCGGCTGCAAACCCGCTCTTTTGGTCAGGTTTTCCGTTTTTTTTCGTTAAATAGCCCGCTATTCGCCTTAAAAAACCGAAAAAACCGCCTCAAAATAGCGAATTTTCGCTTCGATTCCCCATCTTCGTATAGGCTCTTACACCCGCGTCGCACTGGTAATGGCGACTGAAGCGAAAATAGGCGCAAGATGGCGTAATACTTTTTTGCGTGCGGCGCCTTCCATATCTTGCTCTAGCAGCGCTTTTTGGCTCGCTTCTTTTAATTTGTAAAATTCTGACACCATCACACTACAGCGAAAAACTATCGGCGTGTAGTGTGCGGATAAATGCTTATGCGCTTCGGCGTGTTGCGGGCGCACCGAGGGCATGGTGAAAGCTAGACATTGCAAGCTTTCAAATTCCAGATAAGAAAACACATCGCGTAGATGCAACATGATTTCTTCACGCACAGAATTCCCTGCCAACCACGCAATATTGTGCGCTGTATCCAAGGCATCCACTTCTACAGGATGAATGGAGTCTCCTTGAGCTTGCATACGCTGAAAAAATTCTAACGCAGGATAATAGCCTAGCTGTTGTTCTTGTTGATAAGTGTCCACTTGCTGCGCCAGTGCAGCGCCCACTGATGACGGCGATGCGGGTAGATGGCGCTCAAGAAAATGAGGCGGTATTTGCACTTGTAGAGTGATACGAATTTTTGTCAGGTTTAATAAAGCCATGTTGCTCATCCTGGTGAAATGCCGTCTATTAGACTTGTTGCAAGGGGTATCCATCTGATGCTGCTTGACATAACAGTTTAGCAACTGCTGATCGAATATCCACAGCTTCTAGCGCTCAATAGGCGCTTGTAACACCTTGAGTTGTTCAAATAAAGGCGTGCTAATCGGGGCGAGTTTTTTGCGCATGAGAGCACCTATGGCATCAGAACTCGACAAAATGGGACGCAAGACCGCATAACTTAACCCGCCTAATATCAACATGGCACGGAGTTGAGGTTGAAGCTGGGGCATGGCTTGCGATACCTCCACATAAGGGGGCTGTTGACATAAATGTTCCACCTGGCTCAACAGCACGTCCCAGTCGGTATCGTCTTCGATGAGCGCTGGAGACGGGCGAAAATAATTCGCCACTTGTTCTAGCCAACAATCCACAATCTCTTGATTAATCGGCTTTTTCAAAATGCGTTCAGCCAATTGAATAAAGCCTTGTCCAGGGCTGGAATAATAATGTAACAGGCGATGAGCCACGGGATGATTCAGGCTCAATAAAGGCTGTAAACCTTGTTGTAAGACATCAAAATCGGGGTGCTGTGGCGCGGGTAACGCATCTGGTGTGCCCCATAAAAAACCGAGCAAATAGGTGTTTTTGTGCTGGTTTTTTTTCCACAAGGCGTGACGAGTCTCAGCCTCGATCACATTGTCTTGCAACACCCAGTACACCGTTTCAGCCTGTGTTAAAGGGTCTGCTTCAAAGGGTAGAAATTCGAGTAAAAAAGTCGCTAATTCTTGGCCTATGGGACTATTGCGTACCGCTGCATTTTTCAGCATTTGCCGCGCATGACTGGCATCTTGCAAAACCCACCACGCACGGCGAGCCAGTTCCGGCGTGAGTCCTGTGGCATGAACCACCGCCACCAGCGCTTCGGGTTCGCCCAGCAAGAGCAATTGCTCCAGATTGTTATCACGCACTTGTCCCATGCGCGTCCAGCGTTGCAAGTACACGGGGTAGCCACCTGGAGAACCCAGCACATGCCCGGATAATAGTTCTTTCACCTGTCGAAGGTAGACTTCATCACGACAATTAGGATTGAGTTGAACTTTCATTTCTCCACGCGGCGATAAGGCGTGCAAGCACATTTTGCCTTCATCAATACGCACGGCTTGTAACTCATTGGCGAGTAATACATTTAAACGCAAACTGTCTTCGTTGGATAAATCCATATTTGTCCTTTTAGTTACTCACCTGACGTATAGCGTGCAAAGAGGAGAGGTTCAGCACTTAAGCGCCCAGTTTTTTTAACTTGCCGACCACGACGTTCTGCGTCGTCGTGGCGCAAAGCGATACATGCGTGAGACCACAGAAGGCGCAGAGCGCCTAAACTGCATTCCCACGGAGACCGTGGGAACGAGAGAAATGGTTCAGCATCAGCAATGACGAGTTCAGTCATTGCCGTAAGTAACTAACCATATATTTTTTAACTAAAGTTAATAACATATTCTTTTCCAACCATGGATAGCACACTATCCCATTCAGCTTCAAGTTTTTCAAATGAATCATATGCAGAAAAGGGCAGCCATTCATATTTTATTTTACGCCATAAAATGTCTATTATATTTAACTCTGGAGAATACCTTGAAATAGGAATAACGATGATATTGTTTGAGCTCCACTCAATTGATTTTTCATTAAATTTATGACTAGTCTGTAGCGGTGAATTATCGATTAAAATAATGGTTGGAATACTTTTTTTTCAATTTTTTTGGCAGATTCATCAAAACACCTAATGACAATATCTGT
>JADGEH010000162.1 GCA_016744475.1 Thiotrichales bacterium
CTGGATCAGTCGGTCGCCGTTGTGGCGTTAAAAGAACTGAGCAGATAGTCAACGTAGATTTCTAACGTGTCGTTTTTCATGTGAAAAATTTACCACAATATAGGAATATTAATTCAGTTGTACGACAGACCTGAGAGGTTTTCAAAACCTATCAGGTCTTAACCATGATGCTCCAGTACAACTGAAATATTGTCCCTATATATAAGCTGATATTGTAAAGTGAGGAATGAATTAAAATCCTGTAAAAAGCCATCTCTACGCTTGATTGCCACACATTCACCCTTAAACAGAGTGACAACCCTTTCTCTGTTTCATCTCATCAAGTATCTCATCATCATGCAAACTCATTTAGATTCTCTACAACAGCAGATTAATCAAAGCATTATTGGCCAGGAAGAACTTGTGACTCGGCTTTTAATCGCTTTGCTGGCAGACGGGCATTTACTGGTCGAAGGTGCGCCAGGATTGGCGAAAACTCGCGCCATTAAAACCCTGGCGGATGGTTTAGAAGGCGATTTTCATCGGGTGCAATTCACCCCTGATTTGCTCCCCGCAGACCTCACAGGCACAGAAATTTATCGTCCGCAAGATGGTTCTTTTAGCTTCCAACAAGGCCCCTTGTTTCATCACTTAATTTTAGCGGATGAAATTAATCGTGCGCCCGCTAAAGTGCAATCGGCCTTGCTGGAGGCGATGGCTGAACGGCAAGTGACGATTGGGCGGGTCACTTATCCCTTACCGGAATTGTTTTTAGTCATGGCCACACAAAACCCGATTGAGCAAGAAGGCACCTATCCTTTGCCTGAAGCACAGCTTGATCGTTTTTTGATGTTGGTGAAAATTGGTTATCCCGATGTGTCGGCAGAACGTAAGATTTTGGCTTTAGCCAGGACTGAAGCGCGACGCAAACCCGCGCACACCGAAGCGGATGACGACTTAAAAGCCAAGCAAGCTGAACGGCAGTTATTGTTGCAAGAAGATTTGTTTGCAGCGCGTGATGCGGTATTGGATTTATATTTAGCGCCGGAATTGGAGGAATACATTGTTCAGTTGATTGCCGCAACGCGCCAGCCAGAACAATATCAAGCCGCCTTGGCACGTTGGATTCAATACGGTGCCAGCCCCCGTGCCACGATTGCTTTAGAACGCTGTGCCCGTGCTCACGCCTGGTTGCAAAAACGCGATTATGTGTCGCCAGAAGACATTCAAGCCATGGCTCACGATGTCCTGCGTCATCGCATTTTGTTGACGTTTGAGGCCGAAGCCGAAGGCGTGGATACGGACAAAGTGATTGATGTGTTGTTAGAACAAGTGCCTGTGCCTTAACGCAAATGCTATAATTCCGCGCTTTTTGTCGTTGAGGGAAATACCATGACTATTCAAGCCTTAATGCAACAAATAGGCACTCAAGCGCGGGCGGCTTCTGTCGCTATGGCGAAAGCGACCACGGCACAGAAAAATCAAGCCTTGGAAACCATAGCCGATATGCTATTGGCTGATAAAGCCGCTTTGCAAACCGCCAATGAGCAGGATTTAACAGCGGGTCAAGCCAAAGGTTTAGACGCGGCATTATTAGACCGCTTAGCGCTAAACGATCACCGCATTCAATCGATGGCAGAAGGCTTACGACAAATTGCCAGCCTGCCTGATCCCATCGGTGAAATCACCGATTTACGCTATCGTCCTTCAGGCATTCAAGTCGGACGGATGCGCGTGTCGCTGGGAGTCATCGGTATCATTTATGAGTCACGCCCTAATGTGACGGCGGATGCGGCGGGATTGTGCTTAAAAGCGGGTAATGCGACGATTTTACGCGGTGGTTCTGAAGCGATTCATTCCAATCAAGCCATTGCGCGTTGCATTCAACAAGGTTTAGAAGCGGTGGGCTTGCCGCACACGGCGGTGCAAGTGATTGAAACGACGGATCGCGCTGCGGTGGGAGAGTTGCTGCGCATGAAACAGTGTGTCGATGTCATTGTGCCACGAGGCGGCAAAGGCTTAATTGAGCGTGTCACCCAAGAAGCGCAAATTCCGGTGATCAAGCATCTGGATGGCATTTGTCATGTGTATATCGATGACAAAGCGGATATAGATAAAGCCGTCGCCGTGGCTTTTAATGCAAAAACTCAACGTTATGGCACCTGCAACACGATGGAAACCTTGCTGGTCGCACGCAGCGTTGCGGCTGAAGTGTTACCCCTTTTAGCGGCGCAATATGCGGCTGAAGGGGTTGAATTACGCGGCTGTGAAACGACTTGCCAATTATTGAGCGCCGCACAACCTGCCAGCGAAGAAGATTGGATGACAGAATACCTCGCGCCCGTGTTGTCCATTCGCGTCGTCGATGATGTAGACCAAGCCATCGTACACATTCGTCAATACAGCTCGCAACACACTGATAGCATTGTCACGGAAGATTGGAGCTGCGCCCAACGCTTTTTGCATGAAGTGGATTCCAGTTCTGTGATGGTCAATGCGTCTACCCGTTTTGCCGATGGTTTTGAATATGGTTTAGGCGCAGAAATCGGCATTAGCACGGATAAGATTCACGCCAGAGGCCCGGTAGGTTTAGAGGGCTTAACCTCGCAGAAATTTATTGTGCTGGGTGATGGACATATTCGCCAGTAAATGTCTTGATATTCAAACTATTGACCGAGATGCCCAAAGCCTGTGAACGCAATAAAATAAACGCGAGCGGCACGAAAGACACAAACGGCACAAACAAAGTAAAACGCTAGTGCCTCTTGTGTCTTTCGTGCCTTTTGTGTGATTTTTTATCGTTGGCTAGGATGCATTAGCAAATATTTGACACTGACTCAACTAAACTTGGAGCGCTATTTTGACGCATACCTGGTTTTTAGCCGATAGCCATGCCACAGAACAAGCGGGTCGTGTCTTGGCAAGCGTGGCTCAGCCACATCATCTTATTTTCCTGGAAGGCACTCTTGGGGCTGGAAAAACCACCTTAGTCCGTGGTTTTTTGCACGCTTTAGGTCATCAAGGCGCTGTCAAAAGTCCCACCTATACCTTGGTCGAACCTTATGCATTGCCCACTGCTCGTATCCAACAGGTGTATCATTTTGATCTTTACCGTTTAGGTGATCCCGAAGAACTGGAATATCTTGGTTTTCGAGATTATCTGGATAGCCATGCCGTATGTCTGGTTGAATGGGCGGAAAAAGGCATTGGCTTTTTGCCCGCAGCGCATTTGTGTGTACACTTGGAATATGCCAATGAAGGGCGCAAACTGCATTTACAGGCACCGTTGCATCCCTCTTTATTGCAAACATTTGAGGAGCTATTTGACAAAATAGCTCGTTAGGCAGTTTAAATATAACGGATGAATGTTTATGGACTTTATACGCATCGCTCAATTGAGTGACATCCATATTAGTCACGATGGTAGCCCTGTACGCGGTTTAGACGTGCGGGCACAATTGCTCAGCATTCTAGCCGTGCTTAAACAAGAAGCCTTAGATTTACTGGTGTTTTCTGGAGATTTAGCCGCCTCCGATGGTGAGCCAGGGGCTTATCGTTGGTTACAACAACAGATGGATGACTTTCCCGTGCCTGTGTTGTACATGGTGGGCAATCATGATCGCCTAGCCGTTATGCGTGAACATCTCAATTTCACTATTCCCAGCGCATTGCCTGATGTGCATTGTTTTGCTCATCGCGTGAAACAACACCTTTTATTATTCCTCGATACAGGCAGCTATCTTCTCAGTCAAGCTCAAATAGATTGGTTGCGCGATACCTGCGCACAACATTCAGATAATATTCTTCTGTTTATCCATCATCCACCTTTGTTTTGCGGTTGTGGTTTTATGGATCATCAACATGCTCTAGGCAATAGAGAAGAAGTCTGGGCAGCGTTGCATAAAATCCCTAATATCCAACATATATTCTGTGGTCATTACCATACGGAAAGAACCGTGAGCCGCGATGGTAAAAACCTCTACATCACGCCTTCCACCATGATGCAGATCAGCACTCACAGCAATACATTCAGTGTTGATCACACTCACCCTGGTTGGCGTATGATTGAATGGGATGGTTCACAATTATTAACCCATGTGCATTACCATCCATCAATTGCAGACACCACTACATCGGTCTCTTAATCTCAGCCACCATTGATATTTTTACCTATCAATGGTTTTGTCGTTTAAAAGCATTGTTTTCGTATAGGCTCTAAACATCAAACCTAAAGAATCATACAAAAAATAACGCTTGCGTCCTTTTCTTATGAATGGATACAAGGCGTTTTATACTGTACATTCTTAAAGAAGATACAAGCCCTGTATCAAGCTTTATTCCACTTAAAAGCCAATAAGAGCTTATTGCCCCGATACCATAGACCTATTGGTAGGTAGGAGAATATGAACTACATTTATTTACACGGCTGTTGCTCAGGCCCTGAGTCTATTAAAGCCCGCTTTTTTCAACAACGTTTCGCTGAACACAATGTTCAATTAGTGATACCTGATTTTAACGTACCTAATTTTCAAACACTCACCTTGACGCGCCAGATTCAACAAGTCAAAAATCACATCCAACAATGGCCTGAAACCACTATTATCGGGGCCAGTTTAGGCGCTATGACCGCGTTATTTCTCGCTGAACAATGCCATCACATCAAGCGTTTAGTGCTATTGGCACCCGCGATTAATTTTTATCAACATGCGCTGCGTTTATTGGGCAAAGAACGCTCTGAATTATGGCAAAAACAAGGCGTTATCCCCGTCCCGCATAACACCTATCAAGCTGATTTACCGCTGAATTACAGCTTTTTACAAGACCTGGCAATTTATCAGGAAAACGAGCTACAACGCCCTATTCCTGGCTTGGTGTTTCATGGTATTGATGATGAAGCGATTGATTATGCCGATGTGAAAAGCTTTTGTGAAAAACGTCCTTATCTACAGTTTCATCCCCAGGATTCTGATCATGGTCTACTCAATGTGATGGAGAGTATCTGGTCAAACGTGCAAGATTTTATTGAACTGGACAAGGCCACAGTAACGCTACAAGAAAGAGAGAAAAGGCATACAGCAAAGGTTGAATCATCCCAGACAGTCAGCATTCCAGGCCATCAACGTAAAACAAAAGAGAAAACACGCCATCCTGTGGTCAGCAGCCTTTAGAAGCTGCCTGTTCAATAGAATTAGTCACTTATCGAGATAGTAGCACTTAAGGCTTAACTCGTTCCCATGCGCCGCATGGGAATGCCGTCTTGACCGCGTTGCGGTCAGTACCGATACAGGGATAATATTTCAGTGAGACTGGAGCATCGTCGTTAAGAACTGATAGGTGGGCGTATCACTGATTTATTGTCCCTATAGAATCAGTGGCTTGTAGAGATAACAAAGCTTAAAGCTTTGTTATCTCTACAATTTTATGTGTCAGAATAGAGGGCTGCATCACCCATTGCCTTGAAACCTTAAGCGCTTAAAATACTATGTGTGAACTTTTTGCCATGTCCAGTTTGCATCCCACCACCGCCAACTTTGCTTTGGATGAATTTGCACGTCATGGCGGATTAACCGGGCCGCATCGGGATGGCTGGGGTGTGGCGTTTTATCAAGAGCAGGATGCTTACCTTACCCGTGAACCCGGTGCGGCTTGCCAAAGTGCTAACCTGCATTTTATCCAAACCCACAACATGACCAGTTCCCTTGTCCTTGCACATATTCGGCAGGCTACACAAGGCGCTAAACTGCTGCGCAATACCCACCCCTTTGCACGAGAATTAGGCGGACGTTTGCACGTTTTTGCACACAATGGCGACTTGTCTCAACTCGTCCATCACCCCAAAGCTCCTCTCGGTTTTTATCGTCCTTTGGGCGACACCGATTCCGAATATGCTTTTTGTTTTCTACTCCACTGGCTAGAACAACTCTGGTTTCAAAATGAACCGCCTAGCTTACAAGAACGTCTCAATGTTGTTCAAGAGTTTGCCCACACTTTGCTGCCGTTTGGTCCGGCTAATTTTCTTTATGCCGACAGCGAATATTTGTTTATTCACGGGCACAAGCGCACCCAGCCGTTCAGTGGAGACATTCAAGCCCCCGGCTTATTTACCTTAAACCGCACATGCTTACCCCATCAGCACCCTAGCCTGCCTCCCACCAACCATAACATCAAAGGCTTAGAGTTAAGCTTTTCTAAAAAACTACAGCGGATACAATTGGTCGCCAGCATTCCTCTCACCCGTGAAAATTGGCGACCCTTAAAAGAGGGGGATATTTTAGTCTTGGCTCAAGGAGAACAAGTGGGGTATGCCAGTGCCTTATAGCCACCCTGGAAAGAACCGTATCATTCAAACATTCACGAGTTTCCTAGCACCCTGCGTGGGAACCCTTGTTATCTATATATTTTTTATGGATTAATAGACTTATTGCGAGAGGGCGGCGGACATAAAAAAACCTTCCCGGTGGTGTCACCGGGAAGGTTTTTTTGTCAGGACAGAGATAGACCTGACGTGATGAAAAAGCTGTTTTCTCACACTTGAAAGTCCCTCCAAGTGTGAATCAACGGCTATTGCTTGAGGCTATTTCAATGAGTCTTTGCCGTAGCGGTCTTCAAAGCCTTTGCGTACTTTGTCGATAGCTTCTTTGCTCATGCCATTGAAGAACCAATCGTGCCCAGCGTGGGGTTTGAAATGTTTATCAAGCATGGCGTTGGCGAAGTCTTCATTGCCGTCTTTTTTGCGCACGGCATCTTTCAATTCTGGAATGAATTCAAAGTAGGTGTGCTTAGCCACTTCATAAATACCATGCCACCAGGTGTAATCAGGCCCACTCATAGAAGCCCCATGACGAGCGCGACGACCTTCGTGATGCCAAATTTCCCACCATACCCATTCAATTTTGTCATCAAAGGGGGCTTTGCTGATGTATCCACTGGCTTTGAGCTCGCTCATGATGGCGGCAATGGGTTTAGCAAATTTTTCGTTGTAGAGATGAACTACACCGTCAAATTGTGCGTAATGACCATCTACCACGCTTTTTTCATGACAGGCATAGCAAACGCCTTCCATTTTCGCACGGCGGTCTTTCCAAGTCAGGACTTTGACGACTTTTGAGCCTTTGGCAGCTTCGCCAACTTTAGGAATGGGTTGACCTTCTGGCACGTCAAATTCGTCGCCATTTTCCAGTTTGATGAGGTTGATTTTTTTGGAAATGGGGGGACGCAATGTCCAGGAAATGCGTTCGCCGACGTTGTGAGTTTTGGGTTGATCGGGTGACGCACTCATGTGACAGGTGGCGCAGGTAGGCGCAGCTGAGTAGTCAATACCTGCCACCCATTTGTCTGAACCCATATTCATTTTGTCTACATTGGCGCGATAGATAATGCCGTGTTTGGATTCGTTGTAGACTTCGATTTGTGGATGATCAGGGCCTACGTGACATTTGCCGCAGGTGTCTGGGGTACGAGCTTGTGCGCGTGAGAAAGCGTGACGACCGTGGCAAGCAGTACATGAGCCTTTGGAACCATCAGGATTGATGCGTCCAATACCTGTATTAGGCCAGCTACCGGGGGTGGGGCGACCATCTTCGCCAATTTCAATTTCTGCACCGTGACATTGACGGCAGCCTGCATTGACGGCAGCAGGGCCGCCGACGACTTCGCCCAATAAGTTGTCTAAGGAGGCTAAGATTTCGCCAGCTTTGGCGTGATGCGAGCCATCCATTTCTTCAAATTCTGTTTTGTGGCATTTAGCACAGTCTTTAGGGGTGACGATGATGGATATCAGCGCGTCTTTGTGCTCAAAAGCGTCTTTATCGCCTTTTTCGGCTTTATGGCAGTCGAGGCAGTTGACTCCATTTTGTCCGTGTTGGCTGTCGTTCCATTCTTTATGGAGACCTGGATTTTCTGTCATGTGGCAGTCGATACATTCTTCGCCATCGGGATCGCCCCAATCAGCGCCAATTTCCCCGCCCGGTCGAGCCGCTTGGGTGTTTAAGCTCAGCATTAATCCAATGATACTGACGCATAGATATAGCCAGCGTGTTCCAATGGTCTTGGTCTTCATGTCATCCTCCTGAAAAAGCATTATATTTGAGAAGCTTAAAGCCTGTTAGCCAAAGCTCTGTTGATCGATGAGGGGGAGATGGTTTTTTAAGGGTTTGAATGACCCGGATCGTCGTTACTTTCGTACTTATGGTATTTGTGATGGTGGAAAAAATAATGTAGTCCGGGGGCTAAAACCTCAAATAACTATCAGCATTCATAGGTCAATAGACCCCAAGATTAACGGGATAACTCAAGGAGGAATAGTGGGGGATTTGATGTAGATCAATCTATCTATGAAAACGCTAATATAGGGTATACGGATACATTTATCAGCAAGGAATTCGATGCAGAAGCCTTTATATAGACTGGCTTGGGGCGATTAGTAGGGATAAAAAGACCTAAACAGACAGCTTGAGCTTTAGAGCCTATAGAACCCATTTGATATCTATTATGTTAAAGTTCTGAAGTATGGATATTTCAGAAAAAGCCCCTAAAAGCAGACTGTATACGAGCAGTTTA
>JADGEH010000034.1 GCA_016744475.1 Thiotrichales bacterium
CGAAAAAAACGTCTTGTCAGCTCAAAAATGTGGCTAAAAATCCAATCAGCCCCAAATGTCAACAGAGCCTAGATCATTAAACCATACAGTCTAAAAACCTCATCTTTTTCTAAAAATAAGCCCATGTTACGCATATATTGGCTGACTTTACGGTGAGTCTATTCACGCATCTGATACCGTGCGTGTAAGCCTGTCCATCCCAGATGGATGAGTAGGCACTCACACCACACTTGTAATTAAAAATACGGGAATACAAATTCCCGTAAAAGCTACTTTGACGATGTAGCCAGGAGAACGTCCTACAAATCTTCAAACCGCAATATTCTTACGTGGCAACCTGTGCGCAAGATGCATCTTGAAGCAGAACAAAAATATTGGGGTTTGAGAGCCTATACGAAAACGGGATAATCGGCTGCAAACCCGCCCTTTTGGCCAGGTTGTCCGCTTTTTATCAACACACGCTCGCTATTCGCCTTAAAAAACCGAAAATCCTGCCTCAAAATGGCGAATTTTCGCTTCGATTCCCCATCTTTGTATAGGCTCGGAATTTTTTCAGTCATGATGAAATGGTGTAAACACCCACAGACAGGGTGTTGTGAACGGTGAGGAAACTGTCTGCGGGCATTTTTTTGCTTTTCGTTTTTATCCAGCCCTCTAAAGGGCATTGGACAGTAGCGAAAACCAAATATTACAAGATATAACCACGCTCATCGTGCAGAGCCATATCCAAACCTTCAATTTCTTCTTCTTCACTCACACGCAAGCCCATGATCATGTCAATGATTTTTAGCAGAATGTAACTCACAACAGCCGTGTAAGCGATAGTCGCTAACACACCTTTGATCTGTACCATGACTTGTGCTGAGATGGTGGCATTGTCGCCGCCAAAGCCTAAGCCGCCCAGGGAAGGCGCTGCAAAGACACCCACTAAAATAGCCCCGACAATACCGCCTACGGCATGAACACCAAACACATCTAAAGAATCGTCATACCCCATCATACGTTTCAGTTTAGTCGCGCTAAAGAAGCAGATAACGCCAGAAGCCAAACCAATCACTAGGGCACCAATAGGGCCTACAGAACCACAAGCTGGGGTGATAGCCACGAGACCGGCTACAGCACCTGAAGCAATACCTAATACACTCGGTTTGCCATGAGATAGCCATTCGCTGAACATCCAGCCCAGAGCGGCAGCGGCTGTAGCAATTTGCGTCACCATCATGGCAGAAGCAGCGATGCCGTCAGCGGCTAACTCACTACCTGCATTAAAGCCAAACCAACCGACCCACAGCATAGAAGCACCAATCACAGTTAAAGTCAGGTTATGCGGAGGCATGGGTGTGTTGGGATAACCTTTACGTTTACCCAGCACGATAGCAGCTACCAAACCCGCCACACCTGCGTTGATGTGTACAACGGTACCGCCAGCAAAATCCAACACGCCGTCGCCACCCATCCAGCCACCGCCCCAAACCCAGTGACAGACAGGCGCATAAACGATGGTCAACCATAAAGTCATAAACACCAACATGGCAGAAAACTTCATGCGCTCAGCAAAAGCACCTACAATCAAAGCAGGTGTAATGATGGCAAAGGTCATTTGGAAGGTCAGAAATAGATATTCAGGAATTGTCCCGCTTAAAGTATCGGGCGTGATACCTGCCAGTAATACTTTGTCAAAACCGCCGACAAACATATTAATAGACTCACTACTATTACTGGTAAAGGCCAAACTGTAGCCATACAGCACCCATAAAATAGTCATCAATCCAGTAATCGCAAAGCATTGCATTAACACTGATAAGACGTTTTTTGAACGTACCATACCTGAATAAAACAGGGCTAAACCCGGAATAGTCATAAACAGCACTAAAGCGGTGGCGGTCAGCATCCATGCGGTATCACCCGCACTTAAAGTATCTTCTGCTAGAGCCACATTGGGTAATAAAGCCGTCAGTAAACCACCGATAAGCCACTTGCCACCAAGTGGGGTAGAACGAGTTGATTGTTGCATTGGAAATATCTCCTGAAACATTAAATATTGAGAAAATCTTACAGTGCGTCCTGACCTGTTTCGCCAGTACGAATACGAATCACCTGCTCAAGGTCATACACAAAAATTTTGCCGTCACCGATTTTGCCTGTATTAGCCGCCTTGCTAATCGCATCAATGACTTTATCGAGTAGGCTTGCAGACACTGCCACGTCAATTTTGACTTTAGGTAAAAAGTCCACCACATATTCGGCACCACGATATAACTCGGTATGACCTTTTTGACGACCGAAACCTTTGACTTCGGTCACAGTGACACCTTGCACGCCAATGTCTGACAGTGCTTCACGAACATCATCCAGTTTGAACGGCTTAATCACCGCGCTGACCATTTTCATGCTTATATCTCCTTAAATATATAAAACCGATTCACTTTACACAGTGAAGACTTCGATATGTCTAGCAGCGCTTTTTACGCTGTAATAGCACTCTAAATTTAGCCTTAAATATCAAATCCATAGCTGACAGATAACACCACGGTATTATCCTGATCGGTGCCCATGCGATCTTTACCACCGACAATATAAGTAATGCCCATATCAGCACCCGTTTTGCCAATAGGATGTGACAAGCTCAAATCCAAATGACGAAAAGCCCCATCTTCGCTTGTGGTCACGCCATATTCGCTGACGCTATCATCATAAAAGTAATAGCCTAATGTCGCGCCCAGAGTAAAATCTTTAGGCAAAGATTTTTCATAAGAAGCATAGAGATACGTATCGCCAGAATTACCCCAAGCTCCATCATTGAGTAACACTTGTGCAGTCAGACCAAAGCTACCCGCCTCACCCGCATCAAAACCCGCATTTAAAACCGCTTCGGTTAAATCAGAATCTTCCACATCCACGTAGTAATACTGAATCAAACCCACGCCATAGCTATAGTTATCTATTGCTCCGCCATAACCCAGATAAAAATCATTCTCGAAACCATTGCCACCACTATCATCACCGTAGCTTAAGTTAGACGCCCACCAACCCGCGTAAAAACCGCTTTCGTGTGAATAATCCAATCCACCTTGGATAGCCACATCATTGTTTTCAGGTGAATTCGTAATACCGCGCAACACATACTTAGAAAACGCGCCAATATTGCCACTGAATTCGGCATGAGCCGCAGGAGCGGCCAGGAAAGCAGCAGGAGCCATGGCTGCCGTCAGTAAAGCAGAGCGTAGAACAGAGGACTGAAAAGGGATTTTTTTCATTGCAAACATCTCTCGTAGTTAATGAACATCAGCCAATGCTGAACATAAAATTAAAGACACCCAAGCATATTTAACTCACCTTACCTAAACAGAGTGAAACAAACGCCAGGGATTTAAGACACTGGTGTGACCTAATCGCAACACCTGTGCCATTCAAGCAAATCATTTGAAATCAAACAGTTAAAAAGGCAGTGAGAGACTAAGCAAGAAAATGCACCGAAATGATGCACCAAGATAGGGAGGAAGCGTGCTGATAATGCGCTTTTTTAGAGCAGAGAAGAGAGAGGAGAAAAAACGCCGTGAGATAGCTATTTTTTGAAATAAATACTCTGCGCCTTTTCGGCGCAGAGCGTTGACATCAGAGGTACTTCAAAGACCTAAGCCTTGGGATAATGCCTGAATATCCTGTTCTTCTTCAGGGCTACAATGACCATCGCTACGAGCCACCTCATAGCACAAATCTATCACCGCTTGAGCCACTTGAGGTTCCTGCTTAAGCCCCGCTAAACGCTGGATAATATCGGCTTTACCAATCGTGCGGTTAAATCCTAGATTATCCACCGCCCGTTGAAACTGCTTATTAATCACCGCAGCATCAAAATTTTTCAAAGCAGGATGTTGCGCAAAAAAAGCCAAAAGGCTTTGTTGCTCTTGAGACGAAATGGTTCCATCCGCCGAAGCAACCAGCGCACTGGCTGACACGCAAGCTTCCATAAAAGCTTTATGATCAGACGGTGCCACATAAGTCGGTGCCGTCTGTTCTACGATAGGTTTAGTCTCGGCGGCAGTGGTCGTGGTCGTAATGGGGGCTGGTGTTGGCGTAACTGGTGCTGGTGCTGGTGTAGGTGTAGGTGCAGGTTCTGCCGAAGGCGCAGGCGTTTCAGGTGGTTTTTCATCTAAACCAAACTCCTCAGCCGGTAATCCTAATTCGGCGCAAATATCGCGTACCACCGCTTGCTCATCCGCATCAAAATCACCATCAGCCATACCAATGGCACAACACACGCGCACCAATAAACGCCCCGCTTCAGGATGAGCTTTCAAGCGTCCCACCGCTTTTAAGGCTTCTGCTTTACCGATTGTGGCATCAAACTCAAAGCCTTGAGCAAAGCCGTTAAAGCGTTGAATAATCAATTGCATATCAAATACTTTTAATTCTTCACTGCGGCTGATAAAACCCGCCATTTTCTGCTTTTCTTCAGCACTGATGTCTCCATCCGCTGCCGCCACCAATGCACAACCCGCCACCACGGCATCCATAAAGTCTTTATTTTTAAACCGTTGCACGCTATCTGATACAGACGTTTTTTGGCGGTTTAGCCAGTCCTTCATCGTATTAAAACTCATTTTTATTCCCCTGTTGTAGATGCGGTTGAACATTAGAGCCTATACGAAGATGGGGAATCGAAGCGAAAATTCGCTATTTTGAGGCAGTTTTTTCGGTTTTTTAAGGCGAATAGCCGGCGTGTAACGAAAAAAAGCGGAAAAACTGACCAAAAAGGCGGGTTTGCAGCCGATTATCCCATTTTCATATAGGCTCTTAAACCCGGATGAGCCTATGTGTTGCGGTGCTGCATTTTATGGACATTTTCAACAAACAACCATCCCATTCATGAGCGCATGTTACACAGTTTCTCCTTCATCAATGAATAGGCGTTTGGACAAATAACGCCTCTTACACAGCACATCTGTATATTTCATCTCTCAATAATAACCATTTAAAATTAAGGGTTATATGGCATATTAGCTCAAATGTTTCAAAAACACGAAAAGATGAGTTAACAGTGACAACATTGGTTCAGTATATAATAAGATGCTTTAATACCTGATGACTTTATATTCTTAAGCTATGCACAAAGAAATAAAGCGTTAGCATCATTAAAAGTCGTATCTGTTCAGGTAACAATAATGCGTTTGATGATGGCAATACATTCAATCTTTTTATCACGTCTGAACAATAAAAAAACTAGAGTCTGACTTCACACAGTAGCAAGGCTATCTGAGTGGTAGGTTTTTGGGGTAATGCCGCGTAAAGCAACATTATCTCTCACCCAGCACTGATTTGTGTTTGCTACACAACTACCAAAAGAGCTTTCTTATGAAACAAAAGAACACGCCATTAAATCACCCCCTTTTTTCTATCGCCACCTTAGCTTTAGGAATTCACCTTGCTTTATCCACAGCCGTTGTAGCTCAACCCAATCCGATCAAAATCGATCAATTTGGTTATTTACCCCAAGCCCAAAAAATTGCGATCATCAGCCATCCACAGCAAGGTTTTAATGCCGATAGCCCTTTTACACCGGGCACACAATACGAAGTGCGCCATGCGCAAGATGATAGCGTCGCGTTTAGTGCAGATATTCATGCTTTTCAAGCGGGAGTGGTGGATGCAAGTTCTGGCGATCAAACTTGGCAATTTAACTTTTCTTCTCTCACCACGGCAGGTGAGTATTATATCTATGACTCCACCACCAATACTCGTTCTGAAAACTTTCGTGTAGCAGAAGATGTTTATCATGATGTTTTAAAACACGCCATGCGCAGTTTCTTTTATCAACGAGTCAACCATGAAAAACAACCTCCTTATGCTGATGCTCGTTGGACTGATAGTTCTAGCCATGCCGAAGATGCGGGAGCTACTTTAATTAATCCTAGCGATCCTAGTAGTCGTGATTTGAGTACAGTACGTGATTTGTCAGGTGGATGGTATGACGCGGGAGACTTCAATAAATATGTCAATAGTGCCGATGGTGCATTGCATGAACTGCTCTTTGCTTATGAAGAAAATCCTAGCGTGTGGACAGATGATTACAATATTCCAGAATCAGGTAATCAAATCCCTGATATTTTAGATGAAATTAAATGGGAATTAGACTGGCTGTTGAAAATGCAAAACGCCGATGGTTCGGTATTGCATAAAATGTCGTCCATTTGGCATAACGCAGGCAGCCCACCCAGCACCGATGATTCCCCGCGTCGTTATGCCCCGGCTACCGCTTCTGCGACTATTTCTGCGGCGGGAGCGTTGGCTCACGCAGCCCGTGTATTTGCCAGTGTGAATGATAGCGCTCTGCAAGCCTACGCTGGCACATTAGAAAGTGCGGCTTTAGCGGCTTGGAATTGGCTAGACACGCATCCCGCACACATTCCCTCCAATTATGATAATCAAGGTTTTTACACTGCCCAGATGGAAGACTGTACTTGGGATAATGACTGCAACACGCCGCAACAAGGCAATCGTGTCGCCGCAGCTATTTATCTTTTTGCTTTGACCGACAATGCCAGCTTCAACACTTATGTCAAAAACAATGCGCCTGTGTACATGGCACTATTGCAAGATAATGGAGAAGCCTATTTGCGGGATGATGGACGGCATGTCGAGTTTCAAAATGCTTTGCTGTATTACACGCA
Source organism: Thiotrichales bacterium (assembly GCA_016744475.1). Classification (GTDB taxonomy): domain Bacteria; phylum Pseudomonadota; class Gammaproteobacteria; order Beggiatoales; family Beggiatoaceae; genus BB31. The sequence goes on from JADGEH010000034.1 coordinate 6,672, forward strand.
GCTCAATCAAGCGGATGCAGCTTTAGTCACTAGCATCAAAGACAACTATAGCAACGCCATGTCTATGCCGATGGCTTGGGTACCTTTTGCACCACTGGCACGCTTTCAAGAACAAGCCGATCCTTATCGAGCTTATCTTGAGGATTACCATTGGGGCAGCAATCGCGCAAAATCCAATGCTGGCAACATGATGCTCAGCGCTTTGCAGTATCAAACCTCCACGGATAATCAAGCGGATTATTACAATGGCGGTGCGGGTTATTTGCATTATATGCACGGTGTCAACCCGTTAGGTATCAGTTATTTATCCAATATGAGTGAACAGGGCGCAGACCATTCTGTGTCAGAAATGTACCATTTATGGTTTCTGAACGGCTCACAATGGGATAGCACCGTTAATACTGATGGCCCTGCTCCTGGCTATTTAGTCGGTGGTGCTAATGCTCATTACGGCAGCGACGGCGGCTCCTATGCAGATAATGTGTATATTAATCAGCACATCCAAACATCGCATTTATTGAAAAACCAACCTGCACAAAAGAGCTTTTGGTCATGGAATACAGGTGCAGAACAAGCTTGGGAAGTCACCGAAAACTCCATTACCTATCAAGCCACTTATATCCGTTTATTGTCTAAATTCTTAGTCAATAATGCTTTGGGGCAAGTCGTCGAAGTCCCTGAAACCAATGAAGAACCGCCTATTCCTCAAGACCCACTGGATGTGACTTTAGATGCTGTATTAGAGATCGACGCGCAATGGGATGGCGGCTATTGTGCGACTGCAAAACTCTCTAGCGATAAAAACATTAATGACTGGTCGGCGGACTTAACATTAAACGGTGGAGTGATTTTTAGCGACATATCCCCCGCAAATACCACCACTAACCCTGATGGCAGCATTAAAGTCACGCCTCTATCATGGAATCATTTACGTTTTGCAGGAGAGATGGCTTGGTTTGACTACTGTGCCACTGGCGAACCTACCGCCACACTCAGTCACGCTTGGGGGCATCAGTTCTTATGGAGTGAGCAACAACAATTTGGCAGCTTGCAGGTAGAGCGAAGCTTCTCAGGCGTGTGGTCAGACAGTTACTGCATGAACATCAACATCACCAATATCAGTAGTCAAAGCCAAACCTGGAGTGAAGTGAGCATCAATTTACCCGATAGCAATATCACCGATGCCTGGTCTGCTGATGTTGTACAGCAGGGAGAACTCGTCACCTTTACCCCGCACAGTTGGAATGCTTATCTGACTCCTGGTGACAGTGCTGACATTAGCTATTGTGCCAGTGGTATTAATAACGTCAGCTTATCCAGCGCCAGTGTGGAATAAGTAGACTTGTTGCGAGGAGTCGGCATCGTAGCGAAAAGGTGTGGTTTTGAGGCGGATAACGGGTGTGTAACGAAAAAAAGTGGAAAAACCGACCAAAATCCACGGCTTTTGCAGCCGATGAATACCCCTCGTAACAAGTCTAGTAGAACACCAGGCTATATAGACAACATGAATCATTTATACGACTCAAGCTATCCGCTTTAAGCCCTTAAAAGACAACGCAAACGGCGCAAGAGGCACAAAAGAACAGCCGCGTTTTCAAACGATGTTTACCTCGTTCCCATGCGCTGCATCATGGCCCTTCAGTGAAGCCCCAAAGGGGCGTCATATTTATAGCCTAGGGCCACGCCCTAGGTTAAACGAATAGAAAAAGCTCAGCCCTGAAAGGGCGACATAAAATGCCATGCCACCTGGTTATTGCGCCCTTTCAGGGCTGGGTCGGTCTCATCGACCGAACCCAGGGCGTTGCCCTGAGCTATAGGGATGCCGCCCCATTGGGGCTAAAAACCCTTTAACCCGTTCCCATGCGCCGAGGCTGTAAAAGAACTTCCAAAATTGGCAATTTTTTACTGCTAAGTCATTGATTTTACGTAGTCAGAAATCCAAGAAATGAGGTTCTTTTACAAGCTCGCCGCATGGGAACGAGTAAAACATCGTTTTGAAACGCTGGCGTTCTTTGCGTCTCTAGCGCCTCTTGCGCCGTTTGCGTGGCCTTTTAAACCGGATTACTTGAGTCGTATCACTGAGATCATTTCCCTATATTGACCATTGGGAGGCGGGTGATTTTTAATTCATGCCAGCACATCGTGGCACTAAAAACCCATCGCTTCCCAATGCCCAACCACTGCTAAGAATCCATTTATCCATCTTCGTATAGCTTTAAGACTTTGTTGGATAAGGATTCGCTCTGTTCCAGTTGCCGAGTGTACTCAATCGCTCGATTAAGCACTTGATGGCATTGCAGCATATAACGCCAAAAATCATAGCCTCCCGCTTTAAAACACCGCGCATGAAACCACCAAACCATCAATAAAGACGGATACACCAAAGCACGTTGTGCCAAATGTCCAACAGAGCGAAATACGGCAGGACGTTGCCTACGCAACAAAGCTAAACGCTCAGCATGAAAGCGCAGATGTGCCGCTTCATCCTGCAAAATCCGTTTGCACAAGGCTTTCAAAAGCCGCGAACCCGTCGCCTCTCGCAAGGCTGAATAATAAGCTTCAGACACAATTTCAGCCACCTGCAACACCATAATCGAAAACTCCAAACCCGCTAAACGGCGTAAGCGTCGAAACACGCTATCCAAAAAAGGCTGTGATTTTTTAGGGATGTCATGACGCACCATATATCGGGCTAACACGGCAGCATGATGTTGTTCTTCACGGATGAAATACGTGATGGATTCCACGTATTCCGGGTCTTGATGGGCAGCAGCAAAATCCTGCGCATAACGCATTAAATACTTCCCTTCTGAATATTCTCCCTGCTGAAAATCTTGCAATGAAGCCTGAATGCGTTGTTTTTCATCCGCTGTCAGCACATCGCTTAATGACCATAATGTCGTGTTGTCAGTGGATGCATTTTTTGCAAAGTATTGTTTCCATTGCAAAGAATTTTTTTGTAATGGCTTGTTCATCGTTCATCCTCAAACTTTGTTTTGATATTAACTTTGTATTACAGAGTAAATAATAAAGCAAACTGAGTAATGGCGCAAAGGCTTCATGGCAGTGGGCTATATCTCTCCTAAGCCCTTCTCTTGATCCATATCAAGGCGGAGTCGGCAGAGGAATAGGATGCTAGTTAGACTGTTTAAGTAGTCACATAGGTGCGCTTAGAGGCCACCCGCCATCCTGTTTCGTTCTATTCCTGTATTCCTGATTGGGAGTTTCCTCATGGACATTGTCGGCGTCTTGGTGCGCGCTAAACCACCACACATCACCGCAGTCAAAGCAGCATTCGAGACCATTGCCGGGTTGGAAATTCACGCTGAAACCAGTGAAGGTCAAATGGTCATCACCTTAGATGAAAGCAATGGGCATCCAGCCGATACTATCGGCGACATTAATGGCATTGAAGGCGTGTTATCCGCCGCGATGGTGTATCAATACAGCGAAGAGGGTGAGGAAAGCTTATGAGTATGAACAGACGAGATTTTTTTAGAAACAGTGCCGCCGCAGCCACGGCTGCCGTGGCAGGCATTAGTTTACCGGGCGGGGTGCAACAAGCCCTGGCAGCAACAGAATCTACGATTCGTTGGGACAAAGCCCCTTGCCGTTTTTGTGGCACGGGTTGCAGCGTGTTGGTCGGCACGCAAAAAGGCCGTGTAGTCGCCACCCAAGGCGATCCAGATGCCCCAGTTAATCGTGGTTTGAACTGCATTAAAGGCTATTTTTTGTCAAAAATCATGTACGGCAAAGATCGCTTAACCCAGCCTTTATTACGCAAAAAAGACGGTAAATTCGACAAAGAAGGCGAATTTACCCCCGTGTCTTGGGATGAAGCCTTCGACATCATGGCGGAAAAATGGAAAGCCACGATGAAAGAAAAAGGCCCTGATGGCGTGTCCATGTTTGGCTCAGGGCAGTGGACAGTGTGGGAAGGCTATGCCGCTTCCAAGCTGTATAAAGCGGGTTTTCGCACCAATAACATCGACCCCAATGCACGACATTGTATGGCCTCTGCGGTAGCGGGTTTTATCCGCACGTTCGGTGCTGATGAGCCAATGGGCTGTTATGACGATTTAGAACATGCCGATGCTTTCGTGCTGTGGGGTGCGAACATGGCAGAAATGCATCCGATTCTGTGGTCTCGCTTGACGGATCGTCGTTTAACCGCACCTCACGTCAAAGTGGCTGTGCTTTCGACTTTTGAGCATCGCTGCTATGAATTAGCCGACATTCCAATGATTTTCACCCCGCAAACGGATTTGGTGCTCCTTAATTACATTGCCAATTACATCATCCAAAACGATGCGGTCAACGAAGAATTTGTCAGCCAACATACCAATTTCAGACGCGGTAATACAGATATTGGTTACGGTTTACGCCCCACTGATCCACGCGAGCAAAACGCTAAAAACGCCAAAAATGCTAAAGGCTCGCAACCCATGAGTTTTGAAGAATTCAAGACCTTTGTGTCTGAGTACACCTTGGATAAAGCACACGAAATGTCGGGTGTGCCCAAAGATAAATTAGAAGAACTGGCGAAGCTTTATGCCGACCCTAAACGCAAAGTGGTGTCTTATTGGACGATGGGATTCAATCAGCATACTCGCGGCACTTGGGCAAACAATTTGATGTACAACATCCATCTACTCACCGGAAAAATTTCTGAACCGGGTAATGGGCCATTCTCTTTGACAGGACAGCCCTCCGCTTGTGGTACGGCACGCGAAGTCGGCACTTTTGCGCATCGTTTGCCGGCTGATTTGGTGGTGATGAAACCAGAACATCGCGCCTTTTCTGAAAAAGTCTGGAAATTACCTGAAGGTACATTGCCAGGAAAAGTCGGTGCTCATGCAGTGCTCATGCAGCGTAAGCTCAAAGACCGCGAAATCAATTGTTATTGGCAGCAGTGTAATAACAACATGCAAGCCGGTCCTAACATTAATGAAGAAATTTATCCTGGCTGGCGCGATCCCGCCAACTTCATTGTTGTTTCCGATCCTTATCCTACGGTTTCTGCCATGGCTGCTGACTTGATTTTGCCCACTGCTATGTGGACAGAAAAAGAAGGCGCGTATGGTAACGCCGAGCGCCGCACCCAGTTCTGGCGGCAGCAAGTCGCCCCTCCTGGCGAGTCCAAGTCCGATATGTGGCAAGTGGTGGAATTCTCTAAACGCTTTAAAACCGAAGAAGTCTGGCCTGAAGAATTGCTGGCAAAAATGCCTGAGTATCGTGGCAAAACCCTATATGACGTTTTGTATGCCAACGGACAGGTGGATAAATATCCTAAGCAGGAAGTCAAAGACGAACGCGGTCATGTCTATGGCAATCACGAAATGGACGATTTTGGCTTCTATATCCAAAAAGGTTTGTTTGAAGAATATCGTGTCTTTGGTTTGAAAGGTCCGAAAAAAGGTCACGATCTGGCAGAGTTTGATAGCTACCACAAAGCGCGTGGTCTGCGCTGGCCTGTCGTAGACGGCAAAGAAACGCTGTGGCGTTATCGTGAAGGCTACGACCCCTTTGTCGCTAAAGGTAAAGGCGTTGAGTTTTACGGTAAACCCGATGGCAAAGCCGTGATTTTCGCCTTGCCTTACGAACCCCCAGCAGAATCACCTGACGAAGAGTATGACTTGTGGCTCAGCACCGGACGTGTATTAGAACATTGGCATTCAGGCTCTATGACCCGCCGCGTACCAGAACTATATCGTGCTTTCCCCGATGCGGTGGTGTTCATGCATCCCGAAGATGCAGAATCACGCGGTTTGAAACGCGGCATGGCAGCGCGTCTGGAAACTCGTCGTGGAGCCATTACCGCGACGATTGAAACCAAAGGCCGTAACCGCCCGCCACGCGGTTTGGTATTTGTGCCTTGGTTTGATGCGGGACGCTTGGTGAATAAACTCACGCTGGATGCGACTTGCCCGATTTCTAAAGAAGCCGATTTTAAAAAATGCGGCGTGAAGGTGGTGCGAGCGTAAGTGCGTAGCGTTGTACTGGTTCCTGCGTAGAACATCACCTCCATCTACTTAAGAAGCTGTCTGGCAAAAAAGAATCTACTGCGGTCAAGCTGAGATTTGGCCATCTTGCATCAAGATTTTCGTTAAATAGACGACTATTCGCCTCAAATCTTGACGCAACCTGGCTCAAACCAGCTTAACCTCGTGACGATTTCTTTTACCAGACAGCTTCTAAGAAAAAAGGTTTTAGCATTTCAGTCATGAGCTTCCCCTCCTTGAAGGAGGGGAACGAGGGATGGTGAGCAAAGGCAACATTTCTTCACTATTACTCTGTTTTTACATCAAGTTGAATGGCAACAAGGTTTACCTTTTCCAGTAAAAACACCTAATGCAGACACCTTAGCGGCATTACAAGAAGCTAAACACCCATAAACACTTAAAAGCTATACAGAGGTTGATAAATTATGTAAAAATTTGGGCTTCTAATGCGTACATTAGCTCCAACAAGCTCTTTTAGGAAAGATGTAAAACATTGTCGCAAGCATGGAAAAATGCTTGAAAAATGAAAGACTGTTTGCAGCAGGGAATATCATTTAGAACCTGACTGGCTGCTGTTCTATAGGCTTGAAAGAGATACAGTTATGTGAGTACGTACTAGAAGAACATCCTGATCTTTTTACTTAAAATTTATGAGGTTTTTATATGAGTTCATTATTTGAACAACTGGGTGGTGAAGCTGCCGTTGATGCTGCCGTTGATTTGTTTTATGTGAAAATGCTTAATGATGAGCGCGTGAAGAAATTCTTTGTCAATACCGACATGGATAAACAACGCCAGCACCAAAAGCGTTTTTTAACCTTCGCGTTTGGTGGTTTACCTGATTATCCCGGTAAAAACATGCGTGCAGCTCATACTCAGTTAGTGGAAGAACAAGGTTTAAGCGATGTGCATTTTGATGCCACCGTTGAAAACCTGGCGGCGGCATTAAAAGAACTCGGTGTCTCTGATGATTTGATAGGAGAAGTGGCAAAAGTCGCTGAAACCGTTCGCAGTGATGTACTAAATCAGTGATAAGCCCACATTTATCTGAGTGGTAAAGTTTAACTCGTTCCCATGCGCCGCATGGGAATGCCGTCTTGACCGCGCTGCGGTCAGTACCGATAGAAGGATGATATTTCAGTGGTACTGGAGCATCGTAGTTAAGAACTGATAGGTTTTTAAAAAAGTTATTTTAATGAAATTTTTATAGAAAATATTCTATAGATTCATCTTAATTTTTATATCAAAAAACGATACTTTATGAACAAACAACGCCGCCAATTTTTAGAAAAAACCTTAAGCACTGCCTGCGGCGTTGGCATGTTGGGCGCGGCCTTATTGATTCATAGCCGCAGTAGTTCAGCGTTACCTGCACAAGCGATTCGCCCACCAGGGGCATTAGCCGAAGAAGATTTTTTAGGCGCTTGTATTCGTTGTGGTTTATGCGTGCGCGATTGTCCTTATGACATTTTGAAGCTGGCTCAAGCCGGAGAGGACACGCCAATAGGTACGCCTTATTTCACGGCACGCACGGCGGCCTGTGAAATGTGTGATGACATTCCTTGTGTACCCGCTTGTCCGACCGGGGCTTTGTCGCATGATTTAACGGATATAGAGCAAGCCCGCATGGGTTTAGCCGTGATGATTGATCAAGAAGCTTGTATTGCTTTTTTGGGTTTGCGCTGCGAAGTGTGTTTCAACATTTGTCCAGTGCGCGGCAAAGCCATTTCGATCACGCGACGGCATAACGTCCGTTCAGGTCAGCACGCTTTGTTTATTCCTGTGGTGCATTCAGAGGCGTGTACAGGCTGCGGTAAATGTGAGCAAGCCTGCATTCTTGAAAAAGCGGCGATCAAAGTGTTGCCGACGCATTTAGCTCAAGGTCAATTAGGTGAGCATTACCGTTTGGGTTGGCGAGAAAAACAAAAAGCCGGTGAGGCATTAGTGACACCGGATCAAATGCACGAGTACAACTTGCCGGAAGGGATGCACTATGACCATGCAGGCGAAGGTTTGATGATGGATGACAGCGTAGATGACACGCCGTTTTCTAGTAATCCTTTGGATACCTTGAAGCGTGGGCAGGATACGCTACGGAGTGACAAACCGTAGTTTGTCAAACTGACCGCAACGCGGTCAAGACGGCATTCCCACGCGGCGCGTGGGAACGAGAGAAACGTGGGTCGGATACTTGAAAAACTCATTCATCAGTTTTTCTCTCCCCCATGTTCTACATGGATGTGTAGACGCGGCGCTCTGCGCCGCTGTGACGCAGAGCGTCACCAACGGCATTCCCACGCAGAGCGTGGGAACGAGGATTAGGATTGACCATGCATGACAAAACCCGCCCTGGACAAGAGGCGATTGAAATCAAGGGCTGGTGGCGAGCACATCAATGGTTGCTGCTGCGCCGTCTCAGCCAAGCCATGATTTTATTGTTGTTTCTTTCTGGGCCTTGGTGGGGGATATGGATTTTTAAGGGCAATTTATCCGCAAGCTTATTGCTGGATACCGTGCCCATGACAGACCCTTATTTGTTATTGCAAATATTACTGACGCAGCATTTACCTGAAATGCTGGGTGGAGTCGGTGCAGTTTTGGTATTGGGCTTTTATCTACTGGTGGGCGGACGGATGTATTGCAGTTGGGTATGTCCGCTTAATGTGGTGACGGATAGTGCAGCCTGGTTACGTAACCGCTTGGATTTGAAAAGTTCTTGGCGTTTATCACGAAGCATTCGTTATTGGCTGCTGGGCTTAACGCTATTATTGACCCTGCTCACGGGCACTTTGGTGTGGGAGAGCTTAAATCCCGTGTCATTGCTGCATCGCGGCGTGTTGTTTGGCATGGGTATCGGCTGGTTAGTGATTTTAGGCATTTTTTTATTTGATGTGCTGATCATGCGCCACGGTTGGTGTGGACATTTATGCCCAGTCGGTGCGTTTTATAGCTTGCTTGGTCGTGTGACTCCCCTGCGCATCAGCACGACGCAACGAGCGGCTTGCAATGATTGCTTAGATTGTTTTCGCGTGTGTCCTGAACCTCAAGTGATAACTGCCGCACTCAAAGATAAACAACATCAGCCTTTGATTGATGAGTCACAGTGTACAAATTGCGGGCGCTGCATTGATGTATGTAGTCAAGATGTATTTGCGCTCAGCTTGAAAAAAACATCTCAAATTGACAACTGATGTGACGTAAAAGCTTTTTTCATGATTTTCAGTGATGTCTGATGTTACGCAAAGGCTTCTTTTCCATGCTTGAAAACAGACTCAAGCACGGAAAAACCGCCATTGCTTCACGCTTGAATTTACATCGTGTGGAATAAACTGCACATTTTCGTTCGCTACACACATTCTGCATAACCTGAGTTACTTAAGAGCAGTTAAAGGAGAAAGATATGAAACATCTATTGCGTTGGGTCGCTGTGACCTTGTGCTGCGTTTTGGGACACTCTGTGATGGCGGAAGAGGTGGCCTCGTTACGTGGTGGTACTAACATTAACGATCCATCTTTACCCGCAGAAATTATTCGCTGGCAACCCGAATCAGCGCCTTTGCCACGAGATTATGTTCAACAACCGCCACTGATTCCGCATAAAATTGAAGGCTACCAAATCAATTTGAACGCCAATAAATGTCTGACTTGTCATAGCTGGGCGAATTACAAAAAAGCGAACGCGACCAAAATTAGTCCTACGCATTTTCGTGGCCGCGACGGTATAGAACTCGCTAATGTGTCGGCACGGCGTTATTTTTGTACTCAATGTCATGTACCGCAAGCGAACACACAGCCACTGGTGGGCAATAGCTTTGAATCTGTTGAACTATTGCAGCCACGCTAAGGAATAACACGATGAATCAAGAGACTAAAAAAGCAGGCTGGTGGTCGGCCTTATGGCGGCCCAGCGTGCGTTACTCGGTGTTTAGCCTGTTGTTTATTGGCTTTGTGATCGGTGTGATGTTCTGGGGCGGATTTAACACCGCCATGGAAGCGACCAATCAAGAAAGTTTCTGTATTTCCTGTCATGAGATGGAAGAAAACGTTTATAAGGAATACAAAAACACGATTCACTACAGTAACCGCACAGGCGTGCGTGCCACTTGTCCTGATTGTCATGTGCCGAAAGAATGGACGCATAAGATGATTCGTAAAATTAAGGCCAGTAATGAATTATGGCACAAGGCATTAGGCAGCATTAGTACGCCGGAAAAATTTGAAGCTAAGCGCTTAGAATTGGCTCAAAATGTTTGGCGCACGATGAAAGAAACAGACTCTCGTGAATGCCGCAATTGTCACAGTTTTGATTCTATGGATTACACCAAACAAGCGCGTCGTGCGATACAACAGCACACCGAGGGCTTTGATGCAGGACAAACGTGCATTGATTGTCACAAGGGCATCGCCCATTCATTGCCGGATATGCATGATGTTGATCCGAGTGCGGTGATCGGCGGGTAACGTAAAACCTCTAAACAAAAACAGGGCATCGTATCGCTACGATGCCCTGTTTTTGTTTAAGCGCAAAAAAGAAGCTTTTGCGTCACGTCAAAACCTATACGCCGTATGATTGACGTGCCCAGGCTTCTAATACTTTCAGATCACGTTGTGGCAAATAATCATATTCACCGCTTTGATCTTGTAAGACCGCTTCAGCTAAAGCGTAGTTTGCCGCTTTACGGGTGAGCAAAATAAAGTACCAAGCAAACGGATAACCGAGTTTTCGATCATAACTATGAATCGCGTTAGCCAACTCGGCTCCATGCAATCGACCTGTTGGAATGGCGGGCAATTCATCGGCAAAAGTCGTAACAGGCTTAGCGGTGAGGCGGCAATCGCCATCTCGATCCATATATTCACGCAATTCCAACACCCAATGACGACAGAAATGGCTTTTATGCGCACTGCTGTCGTGCCAATCTTGAAAAAACCGACGTACATCTCTTAATTGTTGATTCTCTTGTTGTTCTTCATTAATAAGCTTCGCAATCGGTGTCATGCGGCGAAACTGAAAATAAGGTTGACCAATGGGTTCAGGTTCCAGATGCGGAATGTCTAAGGGATCAAGAAATTCTTCTAGGCTATCAGGAAACCAATCAGGGTCCATCAATGGACGTTCTAAGACTTCTTGCAGTTCTTCGATTTCTAATTGGACGTAATCTTCTGCATTATCCCCCATCGGTGCGGTTAAATAATGCGTGCGTCCAGCGAGTTGGGTCGCAAAGTAGCCAGAATCCTGATATTTAGCTACCAGTTCATCAATATCACCGTCGGATTCTTCTTCGGCCCAATGGGTAATATTGTCGCTGATGCGCTCATAGTGTCCATCTACTACGCCGCCTAAGCGGTGCCAGTGTCCACGAGTCAACGCCCAACGAAAATCTAATGCAGGCAGCAACTTTTTTAAGCCCGCTTCCATCGCAGACATGCCTTGCGCAGGTGCGATTTCAGCGCATAGCTGAGTTAAGGGTTCAGGGTGAGTGAGCAGGTGTTCCATGTCATTCTTCCTCAACCTCTGCGACCACCACACCAGTAGCAATCTCGCTGTCATTGGTCAAGCACAGACAATGCTCGCGGGAATCAACTAGATATAAATTAAAACGTGGGTCTTCATAAATGGGACGGGCATTACCCGCCACATCATCATCCATACAATAAGTGAAATGAATATCGGGAAAAGTTTGACGCAATTGTAGAACGGTATCGTCAGATAATAATGATTGCGTAGCCACTTGCGCACTGATGTGTTCGAGTTGCTCTGAGCTGATCACGCGGTGCTGTCCTCTTGTTCTTGAGCAAAACGAATGCGCTCTTCAGGCGTTTGTCCCATGACTTTAGCCAACCAAGGCGCCGCATTTTGCACTATCGCTTCTTGTAAGCTGATGATTTCTGCACGAGCCTCACCCATATTAGGTTTCTTAATCGGATGTGCTCCAGTACGCACTACTTTTGCAGCCGCAGGCCCTCCAATGGAAGCAATGAACAAGATATGACAATCTTTAATCAGGGAGGCACGATAACCATTTTTATCGTCTTGCGCTTGTGAGTCATCAATCTCACGTATTTCAATTAAACGGTTTTCTGTTCCAGACACTTGATAGATCAAAAAGCGTTTACAAGAACCAAAATGACCGTCTAGCATTTCTGCTGAATTAGAAGCTACAGCCACGCGGATACTATCGGGCATGTCACTGTCATTATAACTTTCAAGTTCTGGCAATGGCTCGGTACTGATACCTTTCTCGCCTTTCAAATAAGTCAGCGCGGTTTTAAGCACGGCACTATCCATTTGTGCGAATTCACCGTCAGCAGCGGCTTTTAATTCTTTAATCGAGAGTTTGGACAGTTTATCAGCACTGGGAGGTAAACCTACAGCGTCAGCCAATACACGCAACAAGCGAGCGGCATCTGTATCAGGTAATTCGCGGGCTGCCAGACCAATTCGCAGGGCAATATCTTCAGAGAGGGCTTTGCTCATGGTGGAATCCTTACATTTCTTGTTTTGGATGCTTACTTCAAGCACCTGTCTTGACAGCTTTGCCATTTAAACATCTGCATCTTCGGGCAAAGCGGCAACATCTGATGCTTTCGCCGCACTTAAGAGGGAGATGAAAAAGCATCTTAAGGTTCGCATCATTAACATTTCATTCAAAAGGCTTATATACCACATCTACGCCGACACTGCGCTTTTTCATGAAATGTTAGCGAGCGAGAAACACTTTAGAGCCTATCCCCTCTTAAGACATCAGAACAGACAGACTCACTTATGCTGAGATAATGCAATCATCTTCCATGCAAACATCTAAGCATTGAGGTATATCATGATCGCCTTCACATTCAGTGCAGGTATCTTCTTCAATTTTATACACGCCTTTGAATGGAACAATAGAATCAGTGGGGCAAACAGGTTCGCAATCACCACACGCGGTACAAATATCACGTACAATTTTAAAAGCCATGATCGTTACTCCTTCAATGAAATCTAAGTATGGAACAAGGTTTTACTGTATTTAGACAGCGAAACATCCATTATTTACTCAGCACGTTTGAAACGCAAAGTGGTTGGAAATGATGGGCGCGGAGACATGGGTTCAATGTAATATTTAGAACCATCTGTCAATTCAACCACTCCACCCCATTCATTATCCGTATCGACTTCGACAGTAGCAATTTCATCTTCTTGATCTTTTTTTGCAATGTAGAACAGAAGAGCACCATTGTCTTTAATACGAATCATTACATTTGGCATTGGCTTGTTCCTTCTTGAGAGAACAGTAATACTGCATCACGCAGTATTACTTATTCTTCAATTTAGCGGACTAAATCGTAGTTATAATCCGTAGTACCCATGCCACGAGTTTCTTCGTCTAGGCGTTCTAGCACTGAATTAACTAACAATTTCAGCATATACATAGCACCTTCGTAGCCCAAGGTCGTATCACGATGCATGTGATGACGATCAAAGATAGGGAAGCCAATGCGAATCAATGGAACTTCAGCGTCTTTACCTTTATGCAAGGTATCACGTTGAATGAATTTGCCGTAGGAGTTACCGATCATGAAATCAGGTTTATTGGTGAACATCAAAGAACGGAAATGCCACAAATCTTTACTGATATGCACTTGCGTGTTTGTGCCGTAAGGCGACTCACTACACATTTTTTCAACCGCTTTTTTCCAACGTTTGTTAGCGTGGTTAGATAATACATCAGTGGGTTCAGCGCCTAATTCTAAGAGGAACTTAGTCATGCCCAGAGTAAAGTCTGCATCACCATACACTGCGAATTTTTTACCATGCAACCAAGCGTGGCTATCGGTCATCATGTCTACTAAAATACCGCGCTCACGAGTCAAACTGTCAGAAATCGGTTTACCAGTCAGCTTAGACACTGCCATTAAGAATTCATCTGTGGCTTCCAAGCCCATAGGAATAGCAATATCAGTAGCAGGATGCTTCCAGGTGTTCTTAGTGAACTTGCGGCTTTTTACAGACTGCCAAGGTTGTAAAAACAGAGTATCAATAGCGTTAGGCGCATCTTTGACTTCATCTATGCTGGTACCGCCATCATACATACGGAATGTACCATCTGCGGGGGTGTCAAGTACGTCGGTAGGATCGCTTAATAAGGTATAACCCACATCCATGTCTTCCATCATGCGTTTCATCACACGATAGTTACCTAAATAGGTTTCAAAACCCGGTACGATGTTGATTTTCTTATTAGAACCAATGACCTTATCTTCCATGTAATTGAGGGTAAAATAACGTTGAATGCCCTCAAACATGTTATCCCAGCCGGTCGTATGACTACCCACAAAACTAGGGGTATGTGCAAAAGGTGTAGGGAATTCTTGCTCGATATAACCTTCTTTTTTGGCATTACCGATGAAAGCATTCAAATCATCACCAATCACTTCTGCCATACAAGTGGTAGACACTGCAATCATTTCTGGTTTGTATAATGCTTTAGCATTTTCTAAACCATCAAACATATTCTTTTGACCACCAAACACAGCCGCATCTTCAGTCATAGAATCCGATACACAAGCCACAGGTTCTTTGAAATGACGATTGAAATAAGTACGGAAATAAGCCACACAACCTTGAGAACCATGCACGTAGGGTAAAGTTTTTTCAAAACCTAAAGCACACAATACCGCACCTAATGGTTGGCAAGCTTTAGCTGGATTAACGGTTAATGCTTCACGGCTAAAATTGAGTTCTTTATATTCTTGCGTGGTACTCCATTGAAAGACTTCCTCAATTTTATCTTGAGGGACTTTTTCTTCAAACATATCCTGCTTGTTACTCAGGGTTTCTTTATATTCATCCTGGCGAAACAGCGGATAACTGGGAACGATTTTGTCGGCTACTTGACTCATGACTATTCTCCTCCCGCGCCACCCATCTGTGGACTACGGGTTAAGGTCTTGATGTTAGGCAAAGATTTCACTTAAAAACCTTTGTTTCACGCTTTGTTTGGGTTTGACTTCCAGGCATTGAGCATGGAAGTCAGAGGTTGAAAAGATTAAGCGGCTTCAGCGCTGGCATCTTCTGTTTCAGATTTCAACCAAGGGGCTTGCATCTTATTCCAGCAAGGATTATTAATCGTCATATCCATATCGCGGGCAAAAATAGCAAAGCCATCATAACCGTGATAAGGGCCTGAATAATCCCAAGAATGCATTTGACGGAAAGGAATACCCATTTTCTGGAAAATGTATTTTTCCTTAATACCAGAACCAATCAAGTCAGGTTTCACGGTCTTGACGAATTCTTCAAATTCATAACCCGTAACATCGTCATAAATCAAAGTGGCATTACCCATTTCTTTAATAGTGCGGTCATAATCATCATTATGCGCAAACTCATAACCTGTACCGACCACTTCCATACCTAAATCTTCATAAGCGCCAATGATATGACGTGGACGTAAACCACCTACATACAACATGACTCTTTTACCTTCCAAACGTGGACGGTATTTAGCAATCACTGCATCAAACTCAGCTTTATATTTTTCGATGACTTTTTCAGCTTTAATTTGAATACTTTCATCAAAGAAACCAGCGATTTTACGCAATGATTCAGCAATCTTGGTCGGGCCAAAGAAGTTATATTCCATCCAAGGAATACCATATTTTTCTTCCATGTGACGAGATACATAGTTCATAGAACGGTAGCAATGCAGTAAATTCAACTTAGCTTTTGGCGTATTTTCCATTTCTGCTAAGGTGCCATCACCAGACCATTGAGCAATCACACGTAAGCCCATTTCTTCAAGCAATGTCCGTGAAGCCCAAGCATCACCACCAATATTGTAATCACCAATAATGGTGACATCATAAGGTGTGACTTCAAAGCTGGTATCGTTATCACGATTACCTAAAACCCAGTCACGCACCGCATCATTAGCGATATGATGGCCTAAAGATTGAGATACACCACGAAAGCCTTCACAACGCACTGGAACAATAGGTTTTTCTAATTCTTTAGCGCCTTGTTTGGATACGGCTTCAATATCATCACCAATCAAACCAATAGGACATTCGGATTGAATAGTAATCCCTTTGTTTAAAGGAAATAATTGATCGATTTCAGTTAAGATTTTAGATAGTTTTTTATCCCCACCGAAAACAATATCTTTTTCCTGGAAATCAGAGGTGAAATTCATGGTACCGAAAGTATTAATGCCTGTGGTACCGACATAATAGTTACGACGGCCTGCGCGAGAGTATTGACCACAACCGACAGGGCCGTGAGAAATGTGAATCATGTCCTTAATAGGACCCCACACCACACCTTTAGAACCCGCGTAAGCACAGCCACGAATGGTCATTACACCGGGTAAAGATTTACGATTAGAAGTGATGCATTTTTTAGACTGTTCAACGCCTTGATCATTGACCGTTAAATGCAGAACGCGGTCTTTTTTGGCTTTTTCTGGATACACTTCCAAGACTTCTTGAATCAAAGCCTGGGTTTCTTCGCGTGTCATGGTTGTCATAGTATTCTCCTTAGCCTGCTACCACTCATCCGTGGATAGTCAGGTAGAATTGAAAAAACATATATTGCTGAATCTCGTTCTCAAGCACTGCAAGAGAACGAGAAAGAAAGCATTAAGCCGCTTCTTCTGCTTTTTGACCTACAATGCTTTCATCTTCTTCATCCATCAAACCGAAGTCCATCAACAAGTCTTCCAACGCATCCATAGTAATAGGCGTAGGGATGACGAAGTTTTTATTATCAATGATCTTTTGTGCCAGAGTACGGTACTGATCAGCTTGTTTGGCTTTAGGATCATATTCAATGACCGTCATACGACGAATTTCAGCACGTTGTACAACATTGTCACGCGGTACGAAGTGAATCATTTGCGTGCCCAGTTGACGAGCCAGTTCGACGATTAATTCATCTTCACGCGCAGTATTACGGCTGTTACAAATTAAACCAGCTAAACGTACACCACCAGAGTTAGCGTATTTCACGATACCTTTAGAGATATTATTAGCCGCATACATAGCCATCATTTCACCAGAACACACGATATAGATTTCTTGTGCTTTGTTTTCACGAATAGGCATTGCAAAACCACCACATACTACGTCACCTAATACATCGTAGAATACGAAATCTAAATCTTCTTCATAAGCACCTTCTTCTTCAAGAAAGTTAATCGCAGTAATAACACCACGACCTGCACAACCTACACCTGGCTCAGGACCACCGGATTCAACACATTTAATGTCGCCATAACCCGTTTTTAATACATCATCTAATTCTAAATCTTCTACAGTACCTGCTTCAGCCGCCATTTCCATAATGGTGTTTTGAGCTTTAGAGTGCAGGATTAAACGAGTGGAGTCAGCTTTAGGATCACAACCCACAATCATGACTTTTTTACCCAGTTCAGCTAAACCAGCGACTAAGTTTTGAGTGGTAGTTGATTTGCCGATACCGCCTTTTCCATAAATCGCACATTGACGTAATGCCATCATTGATCTCCTTAAAAATAAGTGATTTACCTAAAAACTTATATGCAGTCACAAAGACCGCGCTCGCTAAGGGATATGGCAACGCTTGTGCCAGCCTTAAAAAAACGGATTAACGCATTGTTTTTACTGTGTTTTTATGAGTGTTGCGGGGTGTTTTTGTCGGGTTTGTTTTGTGACAAAAGCGTAGAGAATGTATGGATAAATACAAATTTGTAGGGTATGGGCAAAGTTGTGAAGGACTGTGAGGGAGGGCAGGGACAACATTGTTATCATCATGTGCTGGACATAAAAAACAAGCATAAAAAAAGCCGCCTGTTATAGGCGGCTTTTTTTATGCTTTATGGAGGATATAGCTACATTTGTTTACAAAGACCGTACAAGGTGTCTGCGCTATATTCTGTTGGAAGAGTAGGACTAGCACTAGCATCAACAGTAGGGGTAGCCGCACGTAAAACACCTCCATCGGGTTTTCCATCATCTAATTGTCTATCAATAATTTCAGCCCGTTTACCATTGATGTTATCCATACAAATCACAGGCCCTGTAAGAGTCAAATAACCATCCGCCACACCAATTTTACCGCCAAAAGCATGAGTAGGTAATGTTGTACTATCTCCTCCGGTAATTAAATTAGATTTGCGAAGATGTATCCAAAACATACGCGATTCCGCAGGGGAGTCTGCCTTCCAGTCTCCATTAATCACCCCATTATCTTGTTCAGTGGCATCAGGCAATGCTGCGATGTTCCATCGAGTTTCAGCCGCACCATCATCCCCCGGAATCGCCGCATAACGGTCAAGATAGGAATAAGCGCCCGTCGCAATACCGCTGAAGTCATTGTTCATGCGTTTAATTTTCGCATTCTCAATCAATTCTTGACCTTTGAGTACACCACCGAGCAACAGCCCGATAATGACCAGAACAATAGAGACCTCTATCAAGGTAAAACCCGCTTGTTTTTTCATGGCGTTTATCCTGTTTTAAATCATGCTAAATAGCGTTGAAACCGTACAAAATTTGATGCTGAATACTTAAAATGGAGATGTTTAGCTGAGATTATCCATCTAATATTGATACTTAGACTGGCAAAATTCCTACCGTCTCGCCTATAGCTTTCAATCCTAACAAAATTATAGTCAAAAACCTTGACTAAAGGGCGAATCAATCATGTCTTGCGGGCATTAAAAGCGCTCAAGTAGTTGTAAAAATAACAAAAAACTGGGTATCCAAGCTCATCGCTAGACCAGTGGTAAAAGCTTCAAGATAGACTGTGCGAAGCTGTTTATCTTCAACACTTTGTTGCTGTTGAGCAGGTTCAAGATGCAGTTATATTTCGATACAAAGCTTCAATGTGGCGAGTCAGCGTTTCAGCCCCTAACAAGGGTGAATGGAGTAAACGGGTTCTCATGCCTTCACGTAGCTGTTGTAGTGCGGACTCATCTTCAGCCAAGTTTGCCGCTTTTGTTACATAATCTTCCAAGCTGTGTGCCACCCATGCTTCTAAACCAATGGTGGATAGAATGCTAAAACCCACCCGTGAAGCTTGGGTGTCGCCACATAAACTGATGACAGGCACGCCCATCCATAAACTTTCGCAAGTCGTAGTCGCGCCATTATAAGGCCAGGTATCCAGGCTTATATCAATCTGATCATAGAGTTGCAGATGTTGGGTGAAACTATCCAAATGCCCAATTAACTGCAAACGCTGCTCTGCAATGCCAGCTTGCGCAAATTGTTGTTTGAGTTGTTGCTGAATACTGGCGTGTTTTAAGGACGCATTTTTGATCAGCAAATGGGCGCGAGGACAACGATGTAGCAGTTGCACCCAGGCGGAAAAAATCTGCGGAGAGATTTTTTCGTGTTTGTTAAAGCTGGCAAACGTGACAAAACCCGCTTGTGTCGCAGGCAAGGTTTTCACGCTCAAGCGGCGCATCTGAGCCGAGGGCGTGTAGCAATGATAACTACTGGGTAAACGTAACAATTTTTCGCTGCTGTAGCGCTCAGCTTGCGGCGGACTGACATACACATCCGTGATGCGATAATCCATCGCTGGCAAGCCTGTGGTATTGGGATAACCTAAATAACTGACTTGCACAGGCGCGGGTTTTTGGGCAAACACCTGCAAACGATTGGAGCCTGTGTGTCCCATTAAATCAATCAGAATATCAATTTCATCCTGCTGGATGCGCTCAATTAATTGTGCGTCCGTCCAATCGGCACACGCCACCCAATGCTGTACCCAACGGCTCAATGCTTGAGGCGTATCATCTTGATGAGCGTGTAGGGCATAACAAAACACGTCAAATTGTGTCAAATCATGATGTGCCAGCACGGACTCAATAAAATACGCCACAGGATGCGTGGCTCGTAAATCTTCAGATACATAAGCAATGCGCAATTTTTTGTGCGAATAGCGTTTTTTAGTCGGTTTATCTGCGGGGGGGGGCGCAAAGCGTTTAGCAAATTGCTGATGATAGGCAAACACCTGTTCCAGGCTATAGTCGGCGGAATAATTCAAAGCAAACAAGAAATTACAAAACCCGGCTTTATCGGTTTTATCCTGTTGTAAGGACAGGCGGTAATAAGACAGGGCAGTTTCAACTTGAGCTTTGAGTAAGCTGATGTTTGCCAAACCATGATAAGCGCCTATGTGCTGAGCGGGTTCTAGCCGCAAAGCCTGTTGAAAAGAGGCTTCTGCCTCATCTAAGCGATCATTGAGTTCCAACAGCACAACGCCTAGCGTGTAATGGGCTTTAGCATAATCGGGCTGCAAGGCTACAGCGGATTTAAGGGCTTGTTCAGCTTCGATAAAGCGCTGCTGGTTGTAATAAGCGCTGCCTAAGTTATGCAAGGCAACGGGGAAATCGGCTTTGAGATGTAAGGCTTGTTGGAAACAGTGTTGCGCTTTTGTCCACCGCTTGAGGCTTAAATACACATTGCCTAAATCATTGTGAAAATAAGGATTTTCAGCTTGTAAGGCGACGGTTTTTTGTAAGCATTCTAAGCTGGCTTGCGCGTGCCCTGTCTGCGCATAGAGAATCCCCAATTGATGCCAAGCAGGCGCATAAGTGGGTTGAGCTTGCAGCATTTGTTGCAGTAAGTGCTGCGCTTGTGCCGCTTGCCCTTGATGCTGAGCTTGTCGAGCTTGATCCAGAGCTTGTTCTAAGGTGAGAGAAGAGGAGGGCATTTCAACGTATTTTTAAGCTGGCTAAACCAATTAATACCAACACTACGGTGATAATCCAAAAACGTACAATCACACGCGGTTCAGGCCAGCCTTTCAATTCATAATGATGATGCAAAGGTGCCATGCGGAAAATGCGGCGACCAGTGAGTTTAAAGGAAGCAACTTGCAACATAACCGATATGGTTTCCATCACAAAAACGCCGCCCATAATGACCAACACCAATTCTTGACGCACAATCACTGCCAGCGTACCCAGCGCGGCTCCTAGCGCTAATGCGCCGACATCGCCCATAAACACTTGAGCGGGATAGGTGTTAAACCATAAAAAACCTAACCCCGCTCCGACAATAGCACCGCAAAAAACGATCAGTTCGCCAGTACCCGCAATGTAGGGAATATGTAAATATTCCGCGAAGTTATAATTCCCACTGACATAAGCAAATACGCCCAGAGCGCCGCCTACTAACACCGTCGGCATAATCGCCAAACCATCTAAACCATCGGTGAGGTTGACCGCATTGCTGGTACCGACAATAACCAAGTAAGTCAGTACAATAAACGTCCAGCCCATGTCGAGCACCAGATGTTTAAAAAAAGGAATAATGAGTTGAGTTTCAGCCGGACTTTGTGCCGTGAAAAACAGCCACAGTGCAGCGCCTAAACCAAAGATGGATTGCCACAAATATTTGTAACGGGCGGGCAGTCCTTTGGAATTTTTGTAAATGACTTTACGATAATCATCAATCCAACCGACCACGCCAAATAAGAGTGTCACAATCATTACAATCCATACAAAGCGGTTGCTTAAATCCGCCCACAATAAAGTGCTAGTAATGATGGCGAGGATGATTAATGCACCGCCCATGGTCGGTGTGCCCGCTTTAGATAAATGGGATTGCGGGCCATCATCACGTACCGATTGCCCAATTTGATGATGGGTTAAACGCTCAATCAGGATCGGGCCTATAAACAAGGAAATGAGTAGCGCCGTCAACACACCCAAAACAGCGCGTAGGGTGAGGTATTGAAAGACATTGAAGCCACTGTAAAATTGCAGCAAATATTCGCTCAGCCAAAGTAACATAGAGGTTGCTTCTTGTTGATTTAAGGAAGGGGATGAAACACGCCAAAAAGCGGGGATTATACCCTAGGCTCTGTTGGCATTTGGATGTGAGATGGATTTTTAGTCGCATTTTTGTTCTGATAAGACGTTTTTTTTGTCGTAATGCCTCCCATTGCTACAAAAAAACAACGCCATCAGAATAGAAATGATGCAAAAAGCCACCACGGAGGTACGGAGAAGTCACAGAAGACACGGAGTTGTATTTTAAGAGCCTATACGAAAACAGGATAATCGGCTGCAAATCCGCCCTTTTGGTCAGGTTTTCCGCTTTTTATCAACAAATAGCCGGCTATTCGCCTTAAAAAACCGAAAGACCTGCCTTAAAATAGCGAATTTTCGCTTCGATTCCCCATCTTCGTATAGGCTCTAAGCATTTTTAGCCCCAACGGGGCGTGATTGATACAGCCCAGGGCATCGCCCTGGGGGATGGATAGAGCGAATATCTAGCCCTGAAAGGGCGACATAAGATGATATATCGCCCCTTCAGGGCTGAGTTTTTTCTCTCATATTCCAGGGGCGTTGCCCCTGGCTATATAGATGTCGCCCCTTTGGGGCTTAACTTAATTTAATGGCAGTGATGTGGCGCATAGGAAAAGTTAATACCTGGGAGAGCTAGAGCCTATACGAAAACGGGATCATCGGCTGCAAACCCGCCCTTTTGGTCAGGTTTTCTGCTTTTTATCA
Organism: Thiotrichales bacterium; assembly: GCA_016744475.1. Lineage (GTDB taxonomy): Bacteria > Pseudomonadota > Gammaproteobacteria > Beggiatoales > Beggiatoaceae > BB31. Next base: position 29,164 of record JADGEH010000034.1, read on the forward strand.
ACAAATAGCGGGCTATTCGCCTTAAAAAACCGAAAAACCTGCCTCAAAATGGCGAATTTTCGCTTCGATTCCCCATCTTCGTATAGGCTCTTAAGCCCCAGCTTAACCACTCCCAGACTTAAGTGAATGGCGCTGCCATCAAAAGCGTGTTTCATATCACACATCTTAATAAAACAGGGTTGACTCACTGTTTCTAAGGTGAACACTCATATCAGGAATAATGATGCAAAAATACTTAACTCTTTGTGCTGCCAGCCTATTATTGACGGCTTGTACCGAAACCCCAACGCAGGACAGCCCACCCAATCCCAGTCCTACACAAGCTCAAGCTGCCTCTGAGCTTACTCTCTCGTCTTTAGAGTCATCCTGGCAACAAGGCTTGCAGGCTTATAAAGCTAAAAATTATCCACAGGCTAAAACCGCCTTTGAGCAAGCCGCCACGTTTGCCCCCGCCCAATATGCGCTAGGCATTATGTATGAGCGCGGAGAAGGGGTGACACAAAGCTTTGAACAGGCTTTCAAGCTCTATCAACAAGCCGCAGAACAAGGTTTAGCCTCGGCACAAAATAACTTGGGCTTTTTGTACAACTTAGGCAAAGGGGTCAACAAAGATCAAAGTAAAGCGGCGCAATGGTTTACTAAAGCCGCACAGCAAGGGGATGCACAAGCCCAATACAATCTGGGAGGTTTATTTCATCAAGGTTGGGGTGTAGAACAAGATTTTTCTCAAGCCGCGCAGTGGTTTCAACAAGCGGCTTTTCAAGGACATGCGCAGGCGCAATATAATTTAGCCGTATCTTACGAACGCGGGCAAGGGATGCCACAAAATCTCAACCAAGCCTTGCGTTGGTATCAATTATCCGCGCAACAAGGACAACCTGATGCGCAGTTTAATCTTGCCACCTTATTAGAAAACAATGGCGCTTTGGAGCCAGCGATGTTGTTGTATCAACAAGCCGCTCGGCGGCAAGACCCGCGAGCGCAAGAAAAACTAGACGCCTTACAGAAAACACTCAGCGCCGTACAAGCCGAAGAAAAAACTCAGCTCATGGCGGTGAAACAAGCCGCCGCCCAAGGCGATGCCCCAGCGCAATTTAAATTAGGCGTGCATTACCAGCAAGGACAAGGCGTGGCGCAAAATGCCAGAACCGCCCTGGATTGGTTTCGCCAAGCGGCAGAACAAGGCATGGTCGAAGCGCAACACAACCTCGGTTTGGCTTATATTCAAGGCACGGTGGTGGAAAAAGATTTTAGCCAAGCCGCTCATTGGTTTCGGCAAGCCGCAGAGCAAGATTTCGCGCTTGCAGCGTACAATTTAGGCTTTTTGTATGAATTAGGACAAGGTGTAGAAAAAGACGGCAAACAAGCCGAGCAGTGGTATCAAAAAGCCGCAGAGAAAGGGCAAGCCGCCGCCCAGCACAATCTTGGCGTGCTGTATTTAAACGGCGCATTGATTGAAAAAGATGAAGCGAAAGGCACTGAGTGGTTGCTTAAAGCAGCGCGTCAAGGACATGCTAACGCACAGTATTCATTGGGATTAATGTATGTCCAAGGAGAAGCAGTGGAGAAAAATCAGGTGCAAGCCGTGCTCTGGTTCCAACAAGCCGCGCTTAGCGGTCATGTACAAGCGCAATATTTATTAGCGCGTTTAAGTGAAGCCGGAGAAGGTGTGCCGAAAAATTTAGAACAAGCGGTGTATTGGTACAAACAAGCCGCCCGCCAAGGCCATCCCAAAGCCTTAGAACGCCTGGGGATAAAGCCGAAAGAAGCCAAGCCATCTGAGTAAGCGTTTTTAAGAGATAACACCGCTTTGAGCGGCAGTCTTGTATGAAGTTTTTCTCTGGAAGGAAAGCCCCCCTTCTCGAAGGGAGGGGAGGCTGATGGCTTGAATGTTCAGTGTTTTTTCTTAAGCAAATAGCTAAGCTTTCGTATAAGCCGCCGTAAAATGTGTCTCTGTATTCAAATATAAACCTTGAGCGGGCACGTCTAATTGTTGAAGATGTTTTTCCAGTACCTCCGCTTGTTGCTTTTCGCTTAAAGCATCTAAGGCCATACGATGATGCGAATGCAATAATGCGTCAATCCAATCTGCGGGTTGTAGATAATAACCCCATGTTTGCGTCTGTGTTTGACAATGGGCAAAACCTGACTGTAAAAGATTTTTTTCAATATTTTCAGGCACTAAAAAATGCTGTGCCATGTTGTTTTGAGCGATGTCAGATAGCCCTTCGTAGTCTTGCAAAATGCGGTAAAACCCCTCTAACATCGGCTGCCAAGCTTGGGCGGATAAATAGCTTAAGACTAATTTTCCGCCAGGACGTAAGCAGTCTTTCCAAGCTGTGAAGGCGGCGTTCATATCAGGCATGAACGGCAAGCTAAAAGCACTGACCACCACATCAAAATATCCCCGCCTAAATTCTGGTCGCATCGCGTCCATTTCGTGTAAATCCACGCCCTGAACATCCAGATGTTGTAATTTGGTGAAGCATTGATCCAGCATTCGTGATGACTGATCCAGCGCATGAACGCGCCCGTCAGGTTTGACGGCTTGTGCAGCGGCTATCGCCACATGTCCTGTGCCGGTGCCAATGTCGAGTAATTTTTGTCCGTTTAAGGGTTCTAAAGCCTGCACGATTTGATCGGCGGCAAAGGCGTGAAAACGTAAAGCGGGTGTATCAAAGCCTGCGGCAATGCTGTCAAAAAAAGCGGTCTGCATAGACGAATATCCTCATCTCACGCCATAAAGCGCTGTTTTTAAGGGAGATAAAAGAGAGGCAGTATACGCTGAAATAAGAGAGTTTTAAGAAGAGAAAGGGAGGGGGAAAAGCGAAAGTTTTAAACAAAAAAAAGCCCGCGACAGCGGGCAGGTAGGCCAAAATAACCTTGTTGCGTCGCGCGGGCAAATCACCAAACCGAGGTCTATTCTAGTGATTTTCTGCTGCCGTGTTGTGTCAAGCACTCATGTCAACAGAAAGGTATTTTGACACATTTTTTTCAGCCGCCGTAGCTTATAGGCGCTCAGCCACACGCAACACCGCACTACGCGCACGCGGATTGCCGTTCACTTCCTCAGCACTAGCGCGTTGCGCTTTACCCAGAGGACGTAAAGTACGGTGCAATTGCGCATCTTGCACGGGCAAATCAAAGGGTAAATCTTCGCCACGGGCTTGATCGCGGATAAAGCGTTTCACCCGTCGATCTTCTAAAGAATGAAAACTGATCGCCACCAAGCGTCCACCGGGCTTAAGCAAAGCTGGCACTTGAGCCAATAAACCGTCCAGCGCTTCTAATTCTTGATTGAGATAAATACGGATGGCTTGAAAGCTGCGGGTGGCAGGGTGCTTGTGTTTTTCCCAAGACGGATGGGCAGCGGCCACGATATTTGCCAGTTGTGCTGTAGTATTAATCGCTTGAGTGTCGCGTGCCAGCACGATGGCCTTGGCTAAACGACGCGCATAACGCTCTTCGCCGTAATGATATAAAACATCAGCAATCTCTTGCTGCTGAGCCACTTGTAGCCATTGCGCCGCAGATTGGCCTTGTTGTGGATTCATGCGCATATCCAAAGGCCCATCGCGCAAAAAACTAAAACCCCGCTCAGCATCATCCAATTGCGGCGAAGACACGCCTAAATCCATCAACAAACCATCCACTTGCCCTAAAAAACCCGCCTGTTGCGCATAGCTTTCGAGTGCATCAAAACGCTGATGTAACGGTGTAAAACGCGCATCGGCCTGGGCTAAAGCCTGTCCTGTGGCGATGGCTTGCGGGTCTTGATCAATCCCGATCAAACGCCCTTGATGATGGAGTTGTTCTAAAATGGCTCGGCTGTGCCCCCCCCGTCCAAAAGTCGCATCGACATACAAGCCATCAGGCTTTAAGGCCAAGGCTTGCAAACATTCATGGAGTAAAACGGGTTGGTGTTGGAAATCAGGCATGAGGGTCTTTACAAGGTTTGAAGCGGCATGGACAGCACGCTAAACATCAGTTATAAGAAAGGGTTTTAAGAGGGTGCATTGATGCCGTCATTAAAGAGGCTTTTATGTACCCTCAATGCGTTCAATACCCTCAACAAAACCATCAAGGAGATAATGATAATGCGAAAACGCATGATATTAAATGGAATACTACTACTGTGCTTTAGTATGTCCGCCAATGCTATGGATTTTTTCACCATCGGCACCGGCAGTGTTACCGGGTCTTATTACCCCACTGTAGGCGCTATTTGTCGTTTAGCCAATCAATATAAAGCCCAAAGCCAACTCCATTGCAGCGCAGAATCTACCGAAGGGTCTATTTACAACCTGCACCAATTACGACAAGGCCAATTAAATTTTGGCATTGCACAAAGCGACATTATTTACCGCTTGTATACTGGAACAGGAGAATACAAAGACCAAGCCTATCCCGGTTTACGTTCCGTTATGTCCCTTTATCCTGAATTGTTAGCTTTAGTGGTCAATAAAGAATCTAAGATTGAAGTCTTACAAGACATCAAAAACAAACGCATTAGTTTGGGCAGTCCTGATAGCGGCACATCCGCCACTGTGCGCTTATTGCTAGAAGAAGCCGACATTCATCCCAGCGACTTTAGCGAAGTGTCTTACTTAAAAGCCCAAAAATGCCCTGAAGCATTGCGTAACAACAAAATTGATGGCTACTTCTATATGGTGGGACATCCTAATGAAAACATCAAAGAATCCGCGTTTAGCTTAAACGCCAATTTAATCATGCTTGATGGTAAACCGATTTATAACTTGCTTGAAAAATATCCTTACTACACGGTAGAGCAAATTCCTGCCCACCTTTATCATCAAGTGGATGATAGCATTTCAAGTATCGGGGTACGCGCCGTCTTATTGACGGATGAAAAAGCCAGTGATGAAAGTGTCACCTTATTAGTCAAATCCGTCTTAGAAAACTTTGACAAATTCAAAGAATACTTCCCCAATCATCACACCTTAGAAAAAGCCGACTTATTGCAAGACCTCACCGTACCACTTCACCCCGCAGCCGAACGCTATTATCGAGAAAGTGGATTATTAGAAGCCGATCAATAAGGAACTCGGCTTTTAAATTAAAGCAATGGGGCATTGCCCTGGGCTATATAGCTAAAGTACATCATTTATAGGCTTGTGATATATCCAAACCCAAGACTGCCAGTCCTTCAAGGACTGGCAGTCTTAACCACTGATATAATTTTGCTATATCAATATCGCTCTTTCAGGGCTAAGAGCCTATACGAAGATGGGGGATCGAAGCGAAAATTCGCCCTTTTGAGGCAGGTTTTTCGGTTTTTTAAGGCGAATAGCGGGCGTGTGTTGATAAAAAGCAGAAAACCTGACCAAAAGGGCGGATTTGCAGCCGATTATCCCGTTTTCGTATAGGCTCTAAAGCAAAGCATCATCAAGTTCTCACTTCATCGAGCCTTCTATGCATATTAGCCTGCGTCAACTCACCGTTTTTCAAGCGGTTGCACACCATCTCAGCTACACCCGTGCAGCCGAACAACTCAATCTCAGCCAGCCTGCTGTCTCCTCACATATCAAACAACTTGAAAGCAACATAGGCTTACCCCTGTTTGAGCAACTGGGCAAAAAAATCTTTATTACCCATCCGGGGGAAGAACTCCTACGCTATGCCCAAGACATCCTCAGCCAATTACAAGAAGCTAAACAAGTCATGGAAGACCTCAAAGGCAAAGGCTGTGGACGCTTAACCATCTCCGTCGCCACCACCGCCAACTACTTCGCCCCACGCCTGTTAGCCATCTTCAACCAACGCTGTGCGGACACCCAAGTGCGCCTTGATGTGACCAACCGCAAAGGGCTGCTCAAACATCTCGAAAACAACGATGTCGATATTGTCATCATGGGACAACCGCCCGAAGAACTCGAACTCGTCGCCGAAGCCTTCATGGAAAACCCCCTCGTCATGATCGCCCCGCCCGAACATCCCTTCGCACAACGTCCGCACATACCGCTGACCGAACTTGAACACCACACCTTCCTCGTCCGCGAACGAGGCTCAGGCACACGCATCGCCATGGAACGCCACTTTGCCGAACAAGGCATCAGCCTCTCCACCGGCATGGAAATGAACACCGACGAAGCCATCAAACAAGGCGTACAAGCCGGACTCGGTTTAGGCATCGTTTCGCGTCACAGCCTCGACATGGAACTCGCCATGCAAAAACTCGTCATCCTCTCCGTAGACTCCTTCCCCCTCATGCGCTACTGGCACGTCGTACACCGCCAAGGCAAGCGCCTATCCGTTGTTGCCGAACTCTTCTGGACCTTCGTCCTAGCCGAAGCCAAAACCTTGTTAGAAAAAAGCTAAGCTCTGTTGAGATTAACTCGTTCCTATTAGGGATAACATTTCAGTTGTGCTGGAGCATCGTGGTTAAGACCTGGCAGGTTTTAGAAACCTGCCAGGTCTATCGTATAACTGATTTATTTCTCTATATGTGCCACATCACAGCGATTGAACATCAGCGGTCATGATTTGACACTTTTACACCACAAAACCTCACTTCTCGTTTCAATGGCTCTATTCAGGCGCAGGAACTCCGTACTGAATCTGTGCGCTTGTGTATAATGCGCGTCTCCTTCCTTCCCCGCCAAAGACGGGCTATGTCTTGCATAGCTTGATCGCACATAAAAACAATGCTTTTACTTAAAAAATGAGCGCACAAACGCTGGTGTGTGTGGCTATTTTTTAAATCTTTTGACTATTTCAACGAGGTTAAGAAAACATGGATGTTTTCGATGTGATTTACGCACTGGGTTTATCCGGTGTGATAGCGCTTTTGGCAAAGCGCAAACGTCGTGATCATTGGGAATGGGGTTTGATTAGTGTGTTACCCATTGTCTTGTTTGGTTTTGACATGTTCTTATTGTTCGTCATACTGATGTTATTTATCCGCCCCCGTTGCCCTAAATGCGGGCATTCCATACCTTTATCACTGGTGCGGCAACAAAACTGTCCTGCTTGTCATTATCATGGACGCTTAGGTCTTTTAAACACATCGCTGCAAGACCGTCTCAATGGCTTGACCACCTTGGGACAACGCAAATATCGCAGCCGCCGCCGAAGCAAAATGCGGCGGGTGTATTCACGCTAGAGGATGATAAACATGCAACTGGGAATGATTGGTTTAGGCCGCATGGGTGCCAACATGGTGCGCCGTTTATTAAAACAAGGCCATGAATGTGTGGTGTTTGATGTCAATACCGAAGCGGTCAATACGCTGAGTGCTGAAGGGGCTATCGGTGCAGACAGCCTGGATGATTTGGTGGCTAAGCTCAGTCCCGCGCGTGCCGTGTGGATTATGCTGCCTGCGGCGGTGGTGGATAGCACTCTGGAACAACTCACGCCTTTGTTGCAAGCCGACGATATCGTGATTGATGGTGGAAATTCTTATTATAAAGACGACATCGTGCGTGCGCGTCGCTTAGAACAACGCCGTTTGCGTTACATGGATGTAGGCACTAGCGGTGGTGTGTGGGGTTTAGAACGTGGTTATTGTTTAATGATTGGCGGCGATCATTCCGCTTATCAGCAGCTCAAACCGATCTTTTCCAGTCTGGCACCGGGTTTAGGCGACATTGAGCGCACGCCGGGACATGCAGAACAACCTTCCTCCGCCGAACAAGGCTTTTTATATTGCGGTGTTGCGGGTGCCGGACACTTTGTCAAAATGGTTCACAATGGCATTGAATACGGCATGATGGCAGCCTATGCCGAAGGCTTAAATCTGCTTAAACATGCCAATGTAGGTCAACAAGCCCAAAGCCTCGATGCGGAAACCACGCCGTTACGCGATGCGGCTGAATTTCAGTATGAGATTCCGGTGGCAGAGGTGGCAGAAGTGTGGCGGCGTGGCAGTGTCGTGTCGTCTTGGTTATTGGATTTAACCGCCAAAGCGCTGCACAACGATCAAGAACTCACGCATTTCAGTGGACAGGTATCGGATTCCGGCGAAGGACGCTGGACAGCTATCGCAGCCATTGAAGCGGGAGTGCCTGCACAAATCCTCAGCACCGCCGTGTTTAATCGCTTTATGTCACGCGGTGAAGACGACTATGCCAACAAACTCCTCTCTGCCATGCGCTTTGAATTTGGCGGACATCATGAAAAACCAGATAAATAAGGCCATGTTTCAACGCTTGCGTCTATATTCAAGCGCTGAAAAAAAGCCTTTGCGTCACATCAGGACTTAAATCTGTGCTTGCTAATCGCCTCATTTCATACCTTCCCCTCATGAAAGGCTTTGCGCCGCAGGGTTTACGCGCCGCCTGTATTTTAGCTCTGATGCTATTAGGCTTTTCTGCTGTTTCGGCTGAACCTACAGCAGATGATCCTGTCCCCGTTTCAGAGGCCATTAAGCAAGCGGTAGCAGAGGAAATCTATAGCATCGGTTTAGTCAATGTTGAAGCGTCTGAGTTGGTGTTTCGGCCTTCTTTGGACATGAATGATGTGTACGAAACCATCATTGGCGCTTATGTGTTTCAAATCAGCAGCGATGCCAGCATGTTGTTGCGCGGAGATTTGTTTTACACCGATGAAGGTGAATTGCTGGATGCTAAACAGCGTGCCACAGTGCGTCGTAACACGCTGGCATTGCTCGATGAAAAAGATATGATCAACTACCCCGCCACGGGGAAAACACAGCACCATCTGAGCGCCTTTATTGATGTGGACTGTGAATATTGCGCCCGCTTACATCACGACATCCCCCGCCTCAACGCCGCTGGTGTTCACTTAAGATTTCTCGCCTTTCCGCGTGAAGGGTTAGACACCCCCAATTTCCTCCGCACCGTATCTGTTTGGTGCTCTTCTGATCGCGCTGCTGCATTAGAGCGTTTAGAAGCAGGACACAGCATCCCCTCTCGCAGTTGCCCGAATCCGGTAGCCGCACATTTCTATCTAGGAGAGGCGTTCCGCGTGGAAGGCACTCCTACCTTAGTCTTATCCGATGGTCACATGCAGCCCGGTTATCCCGGCTTTAAACCCTTATTGCAATTGTTAGAACAACATCAGCACCAAACCCCCTAGTTGTTTATCTTTTTCTTGTTCCCACGGTCTCCGTGGGAATGCTCACGGGGACGTTCTGCGTCCCGTGCCGCAGGAGCGACACACACCGCATTCCCACGCTGAGCGTCACTGCCATTAAGTTAAGAAAAAAGACTTGAAGTTTAAGCGCTTAGCCTCCCCTCCTTGAAGGAGGGGACATAAAATCAACGGCTTGCAATGCTACTTGGCTTAACTTAATGGCAGTGACGCTCAGCGTGGAAACGAGAAAAAAATAGTGAGCACGCTGTGGTGAATAGGTTTTCTTTATTTAATATCTTGGACAGCTTTTACCCACCCTACAGGGCTACAGGGCTGACCCCATTCTTTCTTGTAGAGTCTGTCATACCATTCAATGTGTGGCATCTTAAATTGAATATAGCTAAATTACATCATTTATAGGCTTACAATATAGACAAAACCAAGACTGCCAGTCCTTCAAGGACTGGCAGTCTTAACAACTGATATATTTTAGCTATAGTGATAATTATATATCCTTTATGAGTTTTCTTTGACGGATATGATATTCAATGACTGTGACAAAAGTATTCATACCGTACATAAACATAAGCACTTCTATTTTCCCATGATGCTCTGTTTTTATCAGATAGCTTATTCTTGAGTCCTTTTGTTTGATAGAAACAATATCTGAAAATGGAATCACTTTTTCTGTCCAAAAATAGAACGGATTAAAAACATAAATATTTTCATCATCCCACAAAATTTTAAAATGAAATATATAAATAACCCATAAAAAAGAGATCACACCGAGTGATATGAAAATAATCAAAACCAGTGTTTTTACATCTTCTCCATTAAGAACTGCTCGTATAGCTGAATTCGCAACCCATAAAAGCATTATCATGATTAGTGTATAAAAAATTTTTGCACCATGAGTATGCGTGAGTATATTAATAGGTCGGTATTTACGTAAGTCAATGAACAATAAAACACCTATAAGAACAACTAAAACAAATTTCAATCCATATGCTACCGTGACAGACATCATTTTACCCTCGTTCTCATGCGTCGCTAATGCGTAGATGGGCAAAGCACAGCGTGCCCATCATGACCGAGACACCCGCTCAGCTAGGCCACACCTGTTTGCGCAGCCCATAGCCGGTTTGCGCGATGCCCATCTCGGCGCGTTCCTGACACTGCGCCGCCTGCTCCGCATCTGCTTGTAATCGCCAATACTGCGCTTCCAGCAGGTTGGCATCCACCGCATACAAGGCCATATCACAGCGCTCGATAAGGCTGCGGGCATAGTCAATATCCCGCTTAGCGGCGTGGCTGTCGTGTGCCAACAAAAACGCGGCACGGGCGAGGTAGAAAGGTGGTGCATCATCAATACTTTTCGCAGCTTCAATAGCATTGACAGCGCGGTCAAACGCGGTGCGGGTGTCGCTGGGCGATGCTTCAGGCAATAAGGCTTGAGCGCGAGCGAGGGTGAGGGTATTTACGGCAGCATCCAACAATAGCGCAGTTGTTTTGATTTTCAAACCATATTCGCCACGTTCAAGCACTTCTCTCACTAGCGTGTTCCCCGATGCTTTATCGTAGGAGGGGCAAAGCGCAGCGTGCCCATCATGGTCAGAGCTAGAGACGGGCACGCTGTCCTCGTTCCCATCAGCATCCCCACAAAGCCCCTGGGGACAAGACAGCGCATCTAACAAAAACGCGCAATACCAAGCCCCAGGCAGAGAAAACAAACGCGGATATTGCGGATAAGCCTCGGCACACAACACCTCCGCCCGCTCAAACGCCGTCCGCGCTTGCGTCATGTGCCCCTGCCGATGCAATACGCTGGCAAGACGTGCCTGGCTTTTCATCTGCTCGGTCTTATCCTCCACCTGCTCCGCCCATGCCAAGGCTTGCCGCGCCCGTTGTTCAGCGGCGCTCAAATCCCCCAAGGGCAGGTGCAGGTCAGTGAGGTTTTGCGCGGCGATGGAAGCGTTTTTCCAATCCTCTAATTTGATACGCAATTCCAAATTGGCCTCACACGGTGCCAGCGCCTCGCGCAAGCGCCCCAGCGACATGAGGCAGAAAGCAGCTTCGGACAGCAACCATGCTTGGTCGTCATCAGATAAACCCGTGTGCTCTAGTTGTCGCCAACCAGCGGGGAAAAAGGCAGCAATGGCGCTGAGGTTTTGCGCATAAGCACCGAGTTTTTTCGTGCCGAAACCTTCACCACCACGCTCAATGCGCTGGTAATACACATCATCCAAAGCTTTTTGATACTCTCCCGCCAAACAGCCATGCAGCACGGCGCGATACAAGGGCTGCATGGAGTCTAAGTCTTCGGGTTGTTCGGGCGCTTGTGCTTGATAATAGTCAAACAAAGCGCGGTGTGCGGCTTGAAAGGCGGACGGCTGCTGTTGTTGGAAATCTCGCCCAAAAAAGCTGCGGATTATGGCGTGGCTGTCCCATTGGGTGCGCTCGCCGTCTTCAGCAACACTCAGTAAGCTTAAGTGTTCTAGCCCTTGTTCGAGTTTGTGGCTGGCTTTTCGTCCTAAATCGCGCAAGGGCTGGAAATAGTCCACCTGTTGTAGCAATGCGTGTTTTTCTTTCCAGCCCAGCGGACGGTCAAATAAGCCCAGCAGATGCATAAAGCGGCGGGCGGGTTCATCGAGTTGTGCGGCGGCACACCAGGCCAGCACCCGTTGGGCGTGGCGTTCTTCCTCGGACAGTTGACGCCCTGTTTGATCGACATCGCCTGCGGCGGCTGAATAGGCGTTCAAACCGCCCAGCGTGCGCCATTCCGCAGGTAACACGCCGTCATATCGTCGCGCCACCAGACTGCCCAACACAGCCAGACTCAAGGCATGTCCGCCTAAATCACGCGACACCGCTTGCACATCTTTGGCAGCGCCTTGCACGCCTTTTAAGCCCAACAACGCCGCACCGTCGTCGGGCGGCAAGTTGTTCAACGGACAATCGAAATACAGCGGATGGAGCGCGGACGGTGCGGCGATCTCGCTCTGTTCTGTCCAGTCGTTTAACTCCACCACAGGCTGACGCGAGGACAGCAACACAAACGACTGCGGATGACGTTGTTGGCGCAGCGCGACGAAAAAATGCTGCAAAGCGATGTCCTGTAAACGCCCGTCATTAGCGTGCTGATCCAGTTGCAGCGGTTCCAGTCCGTCCAATATCAACAACACCGCTTGCTGCGCCAAACAATCCGCCAACCTCCGCCCTTTTTCGATCTCATCCTGCGGCACGCTGTCCACGCCTAAAAACGGCAAGACTTCACGCAAAAACGCGCTGGAGTCATTATAGGTTTTGCGGTGTCCTTGGCTGTAAAACGACCAAGCAAACACCCGCGCCACACCGCCGTAATGCGGTTTTAGCGTTTGCAGCCAGTGATACGTCAAAGCGGATTTCCCCGCCCCACCGCCCGCCACCAACACCGCCACGCCCACGCGCTGATCATCAAAAGCCTGCTGAAGTTTCCCCAACACTGCCGAGCGCCCGATGAGTTCCGCAGTGGTTGGCGTGGGGAGATGGTGGAGGTGGGTGTGTAGTGTTTTATCCGTGGGAGGAATATAAACAGGCGGTTTTTCTGTGTCTTTTTCCTGAATGTGGATATGGACTTCAGAATCCTTGAGGTGAGACACCGAAATGCCCGCCCATTTTTGTTTTAGCCAGTTGAACATAGCAAAAGCCTTGCTGGGGGGTGGGAGTCCACTCGGTTATTTGCGGATAGTGACTTTGGATTTGTCGATATTTTTCACAGAAACATGGCGATGGTCAGGACTGGCAATATCCACTTCGCTCTCGTTGCGAATTTTGTCTACGATAGTCTGGTCTTTGGCTTGATGCTTTCCCGCATCGACCCCGAACCAGCCTTTTAAGCTCATGCGAAATGTATCGCTGCGGGTGATGCCCCACACGGCGACCATCGCAAACACAAAAAATGCGCCGAGCATTAAATACAATTCATGGGTGTCCAAGATTTTTCTCCATTCACAGTTTATCTGATGCAGACATTGTTGGCTTTGCAGCGCGTCAAGTGGTCGATATACCTGAGTTGCAGATGGAAACGGTTGAACATCGTGCTATGCATAGT
>JADGEH010000035.1 GCA_016744475.1 Thiotrichales bacterium
TCTGTTAAACTGCTCGTATACAGTCTGCTTTTAGGGGCTTTTTCTGAAATATCCATACTTCAGAACTTTAACATAATAGATATCAAATGGGTTCTATATAGCTATAGTTTTTCAGTGTTTAGGCTTAAAATTTTAAACTAAATTTACACTGGTTATCATCTTCATGATGCCCATTATTGTTTTATAGAGATGTTAGCTGCTGTTGCAGCCACGCCCTTTTGTGCCTCGCCCTCTTAGCATTCGCCTGTGTCATTTGCCTACTGTTTTTGAACTGGGTAAAACATGACAAAAAATTTCATGCCTTTTTTGAGCCTTGTTCATCCTAAAGGATGAGTGCATAGTGCTTGATACTTATCTATAATTGGAAAGAGTTATGCCTGTATCAGCAGGCGCATATCGTCTGAAATTTGGTAGGAATTGGCTTAATTATCAATTGTTAAGCCGTCGCTCAAGAATCTCACTGGTCAGCATGTCACGCCCTATGTGCTGTCACAGACCGTTACATTTTTATTTTACATCTGTTGCATTGATGTCACAGGCTCACTTAACTCAATGTTATGTGGCCTGCATGAAGCGAACGAAAATGTCTCGTTCATTTCCTACGCTATGTCCAGCGAGGACATGACTAATGCACATAAATCTGCCGGAGTATCCCGACATGAACACAACATCATCACGTAGTTTGAACAGCCTTTCTAGGCGTTCATCATTGGCTTTGTTGCTATGCAGTTATTTATTCGCTTCCGTGGCTTGGGCGGCGAACAGCGTGCCATTGACCATGCAGGCACGACAAGCGGCGACGACGGTGACTTCTGTTGATGCGGGGGATGCCTTTACTTATGGCATTTCTTATAGTTGTGCGGCGGTCGAAGGTAATTGCGAGGATGTAGAAATCACGGATGTTTTGCCGTTGGGCGTTGAATTCATCAACAGTGTTTATGATCCCACGCAAATTGTTTCTATTAATGAAAGTCCCACTGGCACGGTCACGATTACCTTTAATGCCGCTTTGGGGGCAGGGGATTCCGGCGAGTTAGAATTGAATGTGCGCTTTAAGTTGGGAGAAACACCCGATGGGTTAGTGGCCATCAACCAAGCTAGCGTAACGGGTTCAAATGTTACTGCGGGTGTCAGCAATAGCGTTTCAGTGACAGCAAACGCACCGAATAATTGGGCTTTAGAGAAAACTTATAATGGTTCAGCCGTTTTAGATCAAAACGTCACTTACTCTTTAACCGTTAAACCACTAAGCAGTTTGGTGTATTTAAGCAACCCCATCATCACTGATACTTTGCCTGCGGGTGCTACTTTTGTTTCTGCCACCAATGGCGGTAGTTATGATGGTTCTAGCACTGTTACTTGGGATACCGCAGATTTAGGCAGCCCATTATCAGGCTCTAAAACCGTAAAAGTCACGGTCATTTATCCGAGTGGTTCATTTACTGAATCCACCAATGTGACTAATAATAGTGACATTAATGCAGAAATTCCGGCACTGCCCTATGGCTCAAGCAGCGCTTGGACTGCTCACGCTGAGCAAAGTCATGTGTTTGTGGTTCCTACTGCCACCACAGACTTTGATAAAAGCACGCCCGCCGATCCCGCCGATGGACAAATTTTTAGCTATGAATTAACCCCTGCTAATACAGGTAATGTGCCCTTAGACCCTTTTACTGTGACGGATAATTTGCCAGCTTATTTGGAATTGTTATCTATTTCTACAGGGACCTATGATAAAGATTTTACTGGTGCAGAGGTCTATTTTAAAACCGCTGCAACAGGCTACGCTAAATGGACGGGTTCTGACTTTAACCAAAGTGATAACCATAGTTTAAGCGTCACACCTGCCATGCTGGGTGGTTCTTACATCACAGGTGTTGAGTGGCGTTTTGGAGAAGTACCGCCCTTTTTAGGCAACACCAGTCCTATCCTTGTCACGGTCAAATTAAGAGCTAACCCAGATTTGGCTGGAGGTACGTCTTATGCTGTCGGTGCCTCGATTGAAAATAGTGCGACCTTGGTGGCAACACCTCCACCAGGGCCTTCACCTCCACCCGACTTCTTAATGTCGCCGACCAACAGTATTGCGTCACCTAATCCTTCGGCTTTTGTACAAAAAGCACTGATTAAGCCCGCAGGCGTTTATATTGCGGGTGATAAGGCGTTTATTGGCGATGATGTCATCTATGCTATTTCAGCGAGTAACACCGGCAATGTAGCGCTAGATGCCTTAACTATTGTTGATTATTTACAAGGTTCTAGCGGTAGTGCTACAGCTGATGATTATTTAGATATTAGCGCTGTGACCAGTGGCAATTTTGGTTTGAGCAATACCGATGTCGAAGTCTGCTTTACTACTGTATCAGCGCCCGCTTTTGGTAGCTGCCAAACGGTGGACAATACAGCCAATACATCTATTACCCTCCCTGTGACCACCTCGCCAGATCGCATCACGGCTGTCCGCTGGGTATTGCAAAGCGCAGGCACTTTAGAAATACCCGATAATTGGAGTCTCTCTGGCAGTGAGCGCCCTCAAATCACGGGAACATTGCGTTCTACAACGCATAGCGGTGCCACGGTTAATGAAAATGCGCAGTTCAACAACTGTGTGAGCAACACCTGGCATCACACCTATACAGGGACTGATGCAGTCGGTGGTTATACCGGAAGCCCTCCTAGCCAAGAAAAAACCGCGACACAACCCCCTGCCTGTCTACTTGCAGATGTCTTGAATCCTAGCGTTGTACCCAATGCGGATAAGGTGCTAGAAAGTACTGTTCCTGCTCCTGTGCCCGGTGCATTGCTAACCTATCGTTTAGATGTGTGGAATACCACAGCAGCCACCACGACGATGAAAAAATTCACCGTCACTGATTATTTGCCTGAATCGCTTGAATTTGTTTCGATGAGTGTACCAAGCACGGGCTACACATTACTGAACGGCACGGGCTATAAAGATAATGGGCATAACATTAATGATCCCACGGTGAGTGTGATTTACGATTATCAAGGTACCGGACGTACTCTCTTGCGCTGGGAATTTGATGATACAACGGGTACGGCACCTGATGGCTTGCCACCCAGTGCCAGTGACAAAATATCGATTCAATTCCAAGCCAAAATCAAATCCTTCACTGAACCCGGCAATGTCGGTAATACCCTTTATTTATCCGTGCCTTCTGTCAATCCTGGAGATATTGAAGATTTAGCTTGTGTCTCCCCCCCCACCAATGATTCCGCTTTACAACTCGATGGCGATGGCAATGATGCGGATATTTTATGTACTAGCAACCAAACCTTTGCCGTTGTTGCTATCGCGCAATTATCGTCTGAAAAACTGGTTAAAGGGCAACTCGATAATTATTACCACAAAGTCCCAGAAACAGGCTTGACCGTCCCCAACGGTTCGATTCATTACAATATGACCGTGACCAATACGGGCAATATCTCAGTGAAAGACATCACTATTATCGATATTTTGCCCGTCGTGGGTGACACTGGGGTGAAAGATTTGAGTGCGCGTGGCAGTAGCTGGACACCTTTATTAACAGGCCCGATTAGCACACCCACGGGCGTGACGGTGGAATACAGCCTATCCAGTAATCCTTGCCGCGCAGAAGTGGCTAAAGCCGATGACATTGTGGCCGGTAAATTCCCCGCAATATGTGATGAACCGGGTTGGACAACCGTATTACCTGAAGACCCTTCTACAGTCCGTTCCTTCCGTTTGTACTTTGGTAGTTTGATCTTAGACCCTAAAGATACCTTGGAATTTAATCTGCGTATGGCAGCCCCTGCCGATGCACCCACCAATGGTGAAATTGCCTGGAACTCCTTTGCCTATGTTGCTACTCGTACTGACACCAATAGCCAGTTAAGCGCTGAACCTAACAAGGTCGGCATTGGTTTAATGCCTAATCAATTAGCCATGCTGGGCGATTATGTGTGGGAAGACACTGATGGCCTAGGTGATCAAAATGAAGTCGGCACGGGGGTCAATTATGTCGTGGTGCAATTGTTTAAATCAGACGGCACTTTCCTGCGCGAAACCGCCACTATTAATGATGACAATGGCAATTCCGGCTATTACCGCTTCACTGATTTACCCGCAGGTGATTATTACCTGGAATTCACCTTACCCAATGGTTATACCTTTACTACAAAAGGTGCAGGTACTGGCAGCGATGCTGGCGATTCTGATGTGGATGGCACAGGTATCACTGAAACCATCACCCTGACTGCGGGTCAGCAAGATTGGAATTGGGATGTGGGCGTGGTCAAATCCGCTAAAGTCGCGGTGGGTAACTATGTTTGGTTTGACCGTGATGCCAATGGGATTCAAGACGAAGCTACCGCTGATGGAACAAATGGTGTCACTGTCAGATTATATAAAGACCTGGATAGTGATGGTGTAGCGGAACCGGGGGGTGATGATGGCGCTGAATTACAAAATACTGTCACCGCCAACGAGCCTTTCGGTAATCCCGGTTATTACGATTTCAAAGAGCTTGATCTCGGTCGCTATTTTGTATGTTTTGATTTGCCTACAACGGCAACAGGTTTTACCACTGCAAATGAAGCGACAACCGATGATACGAAGGATTCTGATGCTGATACAGCCAGTCCTTACTGTACGCAGGTGGTTAATTTGCTTACGCCGGGAATGCAAGACTTAACTTTAGATGCCGGTTTAATCCCTCAAACAGGCAACTTTAGCTTAGGTAACTTGGTCTGGGCTGATGCTGATGATGATGGTTTGTACAAACCCTATCCATCCTTTAATGAAAAAGGCATTAACGGGGTTAAAGTGAATTTGTATTTGGATAGTAATACCAATGGCTCAGCGGATGCCAATGAGTTTTTTGCTACCACAGAAACTGCTGTGATGAGTGATGAAGACGGGCGTTATTTGTTTAGCAACCTGCCCGCAGGTGATTACATTCTGCAAATCGCCCCCGAAAACTTTAATGCAGGCTTTGTGTTGAATGGCTTTTCACCGTCTTCAGGGCCTTCTCCTGATAAACCCGATCCTGATGATGATGCCAATAACGATGACAATAGCCAGGATTACAACGCCTTAACGGGTGTGTATAGCTTGCCCATCACTTTAGGGCCTGCGGCTAACAGTGAACCGACCACCGATGGTGATAGCGATGCCAATAGCAACTTAAGCGTCGATTTTGGTGTTATTGCGCTGGATTATGGGGATGCTCCCGATAGTTACGGTACAGCAAATGTCAGCGATGGCGCACGTCACGCCTTGGGTAGTGACATTTACTTAGGTGCACAAGTCGATGCGGACTCTGACGGTGTGCCCGCCACGACGGGCGATCCCGCTGATGGTGATGATGCCGATGATGGCCGTGATGATGAAGATGGTGTGGTGTTGGCTGATTTATTGGTCGGTGCCGCCCCTACTAATGCCGCAGTGGCTATCACAGCATCTAATGCTTGTTACCTGAATGCTTGGGTAGATTTTGATAATGATGGCAGTTGGAATGATACGGATGAGAAAATCTTTACCAATCAACTATTAAGCACAGGCACCAATAACTTAAGTTTTCTAGTACCAGACAATGCCACCATTACCGGACTACCCAAAACCAGCTATGCACGTTTTCGTTGTAGCTCAGAACAAGACATTGGCTCTACAGGCTTAGCCCCCGATGGTGAAGTGGAAGATTATCAAGTCAACTTTATCAGTGAATTGGCGATTGATTATGGGGATAACCCAGATACTGCCGTAGGTACAGCCGCCAATAACTATCAAACATCAAGCCTTGATAACGGCGCTTCGCACACGCTTAAATCCGGCTCACCTTATTTGGGTTCTTGCGTTGATGCCGATGATGGTACGCAACAAAATGCCGCTGCAAATGATGACGATACCAAGACAGCAACAGGCACGCCTGCCACCGTATTAGGCACATGCACAGGCATGAATGACGAAGATGGTGTGACCTTTCCAAATGTCGATTTTTCTCCCGGTGTTTCCGCACCCATTTTAGTAGAAGCCTCCGCCGCCTGTTATTTAGATGCGTGGATGGACTTTAACCAAGACGGTGATTTTACCGACAGTAATGAACAAATCGTCGGTAAGTATGTCAGCCAATTGCTGCAACCTGGGTTCAACTATATTGAAATTGATATTCCCAGTGGTGCTGACGAAGGCACCACTTATAGCCGTTTCCGTTGTAGCAGTGAAGGCAATTTAGATTCAATCGGCCCTGCAGCAGATGGTGAAGTGGAAGATTACTCCCTCACTATCACTGCCAATGCGATGACCTTTGATTTTGGTGATGCGCCCAATACAAGCCCTGTTTCGGTGACAGGCCCCAGTACGACCAGACCTTATCGTTACCCTACTTTGCTGGCAGATTACGCCGCACGCCATGTCATCAGCACGCTAACATTAGGTGCATTAATTGATGCCGAAACCGATGGGCAACAAGGAGTGACGGCGGCTGATGATGATGCGACAACGGCTGATGAAGATGGTGTTAGAGTCGGTGGTTCCAGTTTAAGTGATCAGGTGTTTGCACCTGGTGACAACATTACGTTGGACATCACGGCTCCAAGCGGTGATTGTAAAATTGATGCCTGGATTGATTTTAATGCTGATGGTGATTGGGAGGATAACGGCGAACAGATTGCAACAAGTGTAGATACTTCAAGTGGCACATTAGCACATTCCCTCACTATACCCGGTGATGCCGCCAACAGTGTCACCTATGCGCGTTTCCGTTGCAGTAGCTTGGGTGGGTTGAAGCCTTCCGGGCCTGCATTAGATGGTGAGGTTGAAGATTACCGCTTATTTATTCGCCATACTACAGGCGATTTTGGTGACGCTCCCAATAGCTACAAAACAGAAAAAGCCAGTGATGGTCCAATGCACGCCTTAAGCGGCATTTATCTGGGTAGTAGCATAGATGCTGAAGCCGATGCCACCGTGCCAGCGGCATTGTACGATGATGCTGTGGGTGATGATAATACCGGTGATGACGAAGACGGCGTGACCTTTGCCACCCTGGTGAATGGCCTTCCCACTTTAGTCCAAGGTAGTGTGGTCAATGCGACTGTCAGCGTCGGCGGCAGTGGCACTTGCTTGCTAAATGGTTGGATTGACTACAACGCAGATGGTGATTTTGAGGATACTGACGAACGCATCGTCACTGAAAAATTTATCACTGTAGGGACGAGCTTGAGTTTATCCTCGCTGGCTACCGTGCCCACCACAACAGCGATTGGTAAAACCTATGCCCGCTTCCGTTGCAGCACACGCTATGACATAGACTATTATGGTCCTGCACCTGACGGTGAAGTCGAAGATTATTTAATCGAAATTTATCCCGATCCCACGCAAACCGCAGTGGATTTTGGCGATGCCATTGATTTAGGTACAAGTACCCTCGGCGTTGACAATATAGCCAACGGTGATTACACCACCCTCGCTTCACAATTTGGTCCAGTACATGGGCTGACCGATCCCGCAGGGCCTCGCTTAGGTGATTGCGTCGATTCAGATGATGGCACGCAACAAGATGCCGACGCGAATGCGGATGATGGTGCAGTAGAAACAGGCACTACCCCCAGTGCTGGGCAAGGCAGTTGCGCAACAGCGGGTAACGATGAAGATGGTGTGACCGATAACATCACTTCTGCTGCTGCTGGCGCACCTATCGCGCCACACGTCATTGTGCGCGGCAATGCCTTACCCTGGACAGTCACTGTTGGTTCGGATACTTGCTTGTTAAGTGCTTGGATTGATTACAACCAAGATGGGGATTTTGCTGGTACCGACGAAACTTTGTTTACAGATGCTGATTCCGGTGCATTAGGCGCAACAATAGATTTAAGTGCTGCGCCATTAAGTCTTAGCGTACCAGGAACTGCCACTATCGGCACCACCTACGCCCGTTTCCGTTGCTCCACGCTAGGCAATGATGCAGCTTCTAGCGGTGTAGCCAAAGACGGTGAGATTGAAGACTACAAGATCGTTATTCATCCTAACCCTTCAGAAAATGTGGACTACGGCGATGCGCCCGATACTGCTACGAATAGCGCTGATGGTTCGGACATCACCGCACAAAATGATTACAGCACCAAAATGCAACAAAACGGTGCTGTGCATATTATCGCTGGCCCAGTCTTAGGTTCTGGCGTTGACAATGATACCGATGGTCAACCCAATGCTGATGCGACAGGGGACGATGATAATGAAGGCGTTACTAATCTCAACGATCCCGATCTCATGCAAGGTGCTGGTTATAGCGGCGACCCGCAAGCCTCTATTACGGTCAACGTGACAACAAGCGCTTGTTACTTAAATGCTTGGATTGATTTCAATCAAAACGGTGTATGGGGTGATGTGAGCGAAGAACAGGTGGCTTCCAGTGGTGATGGCTTTAATCCGCTGAATACGGGTACTCACACTATCAGTTTTAATATTGATGACAGCACCGATTATGGCAACACCTACGCACGTTTCCGCTGCACCAGTGGAGCCACCGATGGCGGCGAAAACCCCACAGGCCCTGCGCTGAACGGTGAAGTCGAAGATTACCTTGTTTATATCCAGCCCAACCCGCGCCTAATACCTACCGATTTTGGTGATTTGCCTGACTTGACCCCAGGTACAGCCACAGGTGATTACTCCACGCTGTACGCTAATGACGGGGCGCGTCATGTCTTAGATGTGACCGATGCGCCTTACTTGGGCACTTGTGTGGATTCAGATGATGGTACACAACAAGGTAGCGCCACTGCGGATGATACAGGCGCACCTGGAGGGACGGATACGGGTGGCTGTGGCGGTGATGATGAAGACGGGGTGGAGATACCCACCACCTTGATTCGTAACCACAACGGCATCCTCAATAAAACCACTGTCACCGCAGGCGGCGGCCCAGACGATTGCGTGGTTGATGCTTGGCTGGATTCCAATTTGGACGGTAATTTTACTGGCGAGCAAGTCATTACAACTACTACCGTTGATCAAGCCACACCATTGACGCAAAACCTCTCTGTGGGCGCACTGACGCTTGGTGATTCGGTGTATAGCCGCTTCCGCTGCTCCACTACGGGTAGCACCAGCCCAAATGGTGTTGCGACTGACGGTGAAGTGGAAGACTATGTTTCCAGCATCGCGGAAAACCCTGCCGATGTCGCGCTGGATTATGGCGATGCACCCGACACCGCATTTGGTGAAAGTGCAGGGGATTACTCTACCCGTGCTAACGACAATGGTGCTTATCATGAAATCAAAAACAACGGTATCTACTTGGGCAGTTGCGTGGATGCCGATGATGGTACTCAAGCGGGTTCTGCCACGGCTGATGATCTTGTGGGTATCACCGGACGTAGTGCAGCTCCGATTAATGGCATTAATGGCAGTTGTGGTGCCAGTGGTGACGAAGACGGTATTGGTTTGCCCGATGTCTTGGGTACTGGCGATACAGGCTTACCCATTGCGGTCACTGTCGGTACAGGCGGTTGTTATCTACACGGTTGGATTGACTTTAACCAAAATGGTGTATGGGAAGACACTGCTGATGAGCAGATTTTTGATGGCACAGGCAGCGCAATATTAAGCAGCGGTATACATTACTTAAGTTTTGATGTACCCGCAGGTGCTACAACAGGAACGAGCTATGCGCGTTTCCGTTGTTCTGATGAACCCGCTGCTCGGACTTTAAGTGCTACAGGTATTTTCAACGATAACAGCATCCCACTAGGCGAAGTGGAAGATTACGCTGTCACTATCGGAACGCCTGTCACTTATGATTATGGCGATGCACAATCAGGCTTTAGCTATCCTGTCACAGGGGTTACGGCAGGTCGTCACATTGTTTCTGGCCCTGCCTTAGGCACCACCGCAACAGACAGTGAAGCCGATGGTCAACCGACTTTAAATGCTGATGGTGATAATAATACCGCCACGAATGATGAAGACGGGATTGTTCCAGCAGCTGCTGATCCTTGGGTTTGGCTGGTCGATACAAGTGCGGACTCATTGCTGAGTTTGGGTGTCACCGTAGCGGCTGGAGAAGATTGTATTCTCAGTGCTTGGGTGGATTTTGATGCTGATGGCACATGGGCTGATAGCACACCTGAAAAAATTATTGATAACGTCACTTTTCCAGCGGGCGTAACGACCCCCCATAACATTACGATTCCTTCAACTGCGGTGAATAGTCCCACCTATGCACGTTTCCGTTGTAGTAGTGCGGGTGGCCTTACCCCCGATGGCACTGCCGTGGATGGTGAAGTTGAAGATTATATCGTCTATTTACGCCGTGATACCGCAAGCCTAGATTATGGCGATGCCCCTGATAGCTACAAAACCCTTGAAGCCAGCAACGGTGCCAGTCATGCCGCAACAGGCCCGTTCATGGGTGCAACCCGTGACGCAGAAACAGACGGCTTACCGGCTGCGAGTTTTGGTGATGATGCGATAGGGGATGACAATGATGCGGGCGACGACGAAGACGGTGTGAGCTTTGATGTGCCTTTAACTGAAGGTAGAAGCACTGGACAGATCACCGTGGATAACACCACCAGCGGTACTGCTTGCAATCTCAGTGCTTGGATTGATTACAACGGTGATGGCGATTTTCTGGATACAGGTGAACAAGTTCGAGCCGATCAAACTCTAGCGGCGGGTGCTAGTCATACGTTCAATCCCACTGTGCCCACCAGTGCGGTCCCCGGTATGACGTATGCGCGTTTCCGCTGCACCACGCATTCTAATATTGAATCTTTTGGCCCTGCCCCTGATGGTGAAGTCGAAGATTATTTAATCGAAATCTATCCTCGTCCTGATTTAACCTCCAGTGATTACGGTGATGCACCTGATGCAGGAGCAGGCACGGGCACTGGCAATTACGAAACCATTGACGGCACTTATGGTGCGGTGCATCTGATTGCTAATACCACCACCGAAGTGCGCTTAGGCAGTTGTGTAGATGCTGATGACGGCACACAACAAAATGCTGCCGCAGGCGATGATGACGATAAAGCCGCCAGCGGTTTTGGCTCGCTAGATATTGGCGGCTGTGGCGGTGACGACGAAGACGGCGTGACCATGCCTGTCACCTTGCAACGCAATACCACGGCTAATGTAATCCCCGTATTTGGCACTAGTACCAATGGTGCAATAAGCGATACCTGTTTGTTAAACGCTTGGATTGACTTTGATCAAGATGGTATTTGGGACGAATCAGTTGAGCGTATTGGTACAGCTAATATGAGCGTAACAGGCAATGGTGTTACAGGCAGCATTAATGTTTCATCCAATGTTCCCGCAAATGCCAAGCTAGGATTAACTTACGCCCGCTTCCGTTGTTCTAGTAAGGGGAGCGATGCGCCTACGGGTTTGGCAGAAGATGGTGAAGTCGAAGATTATCCCGTTTATATTTATCCCAATGCCGCATTGACGGTGGATTTTGGTGATGTGCCCGATGTTTCTTACTTAACACTAGAAGCCTCACTAGGGGCTGCGCATGAATTCACAGCGGGCGATCCTGTCTTAGGATTAATCGTGGATGATGATGCTGATGGACAAAATAACGCCACCGCAACAGGTGATGATGTCGATGGTAGCGATGATGAAGATGGCATTACTGATTTATCCGATATTGATCTGAAACAGGGCAATGCGACTGCGGCTGTCACCGTGAAGATCAGCACTGCTGATTGTGCTTTGAATGCCTGGATCGACTTTGACCAAAGCGGTAGTTTTGAAAACCCTGGTGAGCGCATTATTAGCGAGACTGTGGCAGTCAATGCTCCCACAGGTGCCAGCGTCAGTTTTGCAGTACCGACAACGGCTTTACCCGGTCTGACTTATGCCCGCTTCCGTTGTATGGATGTAGGTACAGGCACGGGGGGCGATCTGCCTTATGGCCCAGCCAATAGTGGTGAAGTCGAAGATTATCAAGTCATTATTCAACCTGATCCCAGCCTCACCCCCGTCGATTTTGGTGATTTACCCGATGCTGACGGCACTGTGGGCACGGATAATTATTCCACCACTGATGCGAATGATGGTGCGAGGCACATTTTAGGCGGTGCCAATGCGCCTTATTTTGGAAGCTGTGTGGATTCTGATACGGGCGCTTTAGAAGGTGCCGCCACCGCAGATGACAATGCGGCGGCTGGCGGCCCGACCACACCGACGAATATTGGTACTTGTAGCGGAGCAGACGAAGAAGGCATTAGTTTGCCCTTAGCCTTGATCCGTAACTACAGCGGCACAGAAAACCGTGTTACTGCCACTGCCAGCACAGGCACCAATGCGTGTAAATATAATGCTTGGATGGATTTTGATCGCAACGGTATCTTAAACGATGCAGGCGAAGCCATTTTAGGCACAGAACAAAGCATCGCCGCAGGGGGCACCCATGATCAAGATGTCAATGTACCGGGTAATCCCACCACTACACTTGGCAGTATCGTTTATGCACGCTTCCGTTGTTCCACCGCAGGTGGAGATGGCCCTGATGGCTTAGCCTTTGACGGCGAAGTTGAAGATCACAGCGTACTGATCGCAGAAAATCCTGATGATGTGTTGCTGGATTATGGCGATGCGCCCGATGCTGCAAAAGCGACGACTACAGGCGATTACAACACCCGTGCGATAGATAACGGGGCATATCATCAGATGTTGAATAACAATGTCTACTTAGGCAGTTGTGTCGATTCTGATAATGGCACGGCACACAATGGCACGGCGACGGCGGATGATGGTAATGCCGCCGCAGGTGGTGCTGCTGCGGGTGGTGCGACAACGCACGGTGCAGGTTGTGCCGTGGCAAACGACGACGAAGATGGTGTGGTGTTACCCAATAGCATTCATGCCAGCGGCACCCTACCAATTAGCATTATTGCAGGCAGTGCAGGTTGTACCTTAAATGCTTGGATTGATTTCAATCGAGATGGTGATTGGAATGACACTGATGAACAGATATTTGCTGATGAAGTTTTAAGCAGTGGTGCGAATAATCTCACCTTCACTACACCTGCTTTTGGGACTTCAGGCAGCAGCTTTGCACGTTTCCGTTGTTCTTCCACAGCAGGCTTAAACCCTATCGGTATTGCGGGTAGCAGCATTCCTGATGGTGAAGTCGAAGACTATGAAGTGACCTTAGGTGCTGCACCGGATTATGATTTTGGTGATGCTCCCTACAATGGCACCACTTATAACTATCCTGTCACCAGCGCAGCGACTAATGGTGGTGGTCGCCACATCAATGTCGGCCCCACATTAGGCAGCACACGCGATACTGAAACCGATGGTCAACCCAGCGTCACAGCTTCCAGCGATGGCGGCGATGAAGACGGTGTTGCACCAGCTTCAGGGTTTAGCTGGATTTGGGATGTCAACCCTTCCACACCCGCTACAGTTGATTTAGATGTCACCGTCAGTGCGACCTGTCAATTAGATGCTTGGGTTGATTTTGATGCCGATGGCACCTGGGCACATCCTGGCGAACGAGTCACCCCTGTTGCGGGTGAACCTCTGTCTACAGGGCTGAACACGGTGTCTATCAGCATTCCGATCACAGCACTAAATAGCACCAGCTATGCACGTTTCCGTTGTAGCACCGCAGGTGGATTAGACCCTGATGGCCCTGCCGCCGATGGTGAAGTGGAAGATTACGTAGTGACCTTACGCCGCGACGTGGATAACAACGTTGATTTTGGTGATGCCCCCGACTCCTTCAAGACTTTGCAAACCAGTAATGGAGCCAGCCATACGATTACAGGCACACACCGTTATTTGGGCAATTGTGTTGATTCTGACGATGGTTCTTTAGGTGATGCAACAGCCACCCAAGATGATGGAGACACCGCAGGCCCTACCACAGATGGCACTTGCGGTGCGGGTGTGAATGACGAAGATGGCGTGACCTTCACAAAACCGCTAATCCAAAGCAAAAATACCGGTGTGATTGACGTTACCAGTAGTGATGGCGATAACACCGACAGTTGTCTGCTCAGTGTTTGGGTGGATTACAACGGTGATGGTAGTTTTGGTGTGGGTGAACAAGCCTTATCTGAATATGCATTAACCGCAGGTGCTCCAAATCATACTTTCAGTCCTAGCGTACCTAACACCGCTGTACCGGGTCTGACCTACGCACGTTTTCGTTGTACTTCACAATCAAATGTCGGTCCTTACGGCCCTGCGACAAACGGTGAAGTCGAAGACTACCTAATTGAAATCTATCCTGATCCAGCAACAACCGCCGCTGATTATGGCGACGCACCTGATGCCAGCACAGGTACCGCACCTGGCAATTACAAAACCACTGAAGCTGATTACGGTGCTGTACATGTCATTTCAGCCGCCAGCGATGCGGTGCGTTTAGGGGCTTGTGTTGATTCTGATGATGGCACGCAACAAGGTATTGATGCCGATGTTGATGACGATACAGGTGCAGGCGGAGCAGGGGCTAGCAGCGGCACTTGTAGTGCAAGCGGTGATGAAGATGGTGTGACCATGCCCACCGTTTTAGTGCGTGATACCACGGCTAACGTGATTCCCGTGACGGGTAGCAGTAATGATGGCAATGCGGTTGATACCTGCTTGCTCAATGCTTGGATCGATTTAGATCAAAGCGGTACCTTTGGGGATAGCGCAGGCGAACAAATCGCCGCTAATGAACCTCTAGACGGTGGTGGTGCGGGTGCGTCCATTAATCTCAGCGTCGATATTCCCGCTTCAGCCACGATTGGCACTACTTACGCCCGTTTTCGTTGCTCCAAAGCTGGAGGTGATGGGCCTACAGGTGTAGCGATAGATGGCGAAGTGGAAGACTACAAAGTGGTTATTCATCCCAACCCTACCGCTGAAAATGTTGATTATGGCGATGCGCCTGATAGCGCTGCAAATAATGCTGATGGTTCAGATGTCACTACCAGCGGCAACTACACCACGTTGATTTCGCAAAATGGTGCGGCGCATCTGACGGCAACAGGCCCACGCTTAGGGGCTACAGTTGATGATGAAGCCACTGAAGCACAACAAAGCGCGGATGCATTAGGCGATGATGGTGATGGCACCGACGACGAAAATGGTGTGACTAAGCTTAGTGATTTAGACCTGATACAAGGTGCGGGTGGAGGTACGGTAACAACACCTGCCTCAACGGTTGATATAGAAATTGACAACGCCAGTTGCCAATTAAATGCTTGGCTCGATTTTAACCAAGACGGCGATTGGCTGGACACTGGCGAAAAAATCATTGTAGATCGCACATTAGGTACAGGCACTCATGCTGATGAAACCTTCATCGTTCCTAATGATGCATTAATAGGCTACACCTTCGCCCGCTTCCGTTGTACCGCAGGTTCAACGGACGGCGGCGACAGCCCAGTCGGCCCTGCCAGCAATGGTGAAGTCGAAGATTATCGGGTCTACATTCAACCCAATCCGCTCCTCACCCCGATGGATTATGGCGATTTACCCGATGATGGTACATCCGCGATAGCCACCAATAACTACAACACCCTCTACGCCGCTGACGGCGCACGCCACATTATCAATGCCACAGGCGCACCGCGTTTGGGGAATTGTGTGGATTCGGACGCTGGCGATAGCACCAGTAGCGCAGGGGCGGCTGCCAATGATGACGACAGTGCAGCCGGAGGATTAACCGCACCTATCACACGCGGCACTTGTACGACAACCAATGATGATGAAGACGGTGTAGCTATGCCGTTGGCCTTAGTACGCAACGAAAGTGGTGCTCTAAATGAACTCAGTATCACAGGAAACAGCGGCACGGAATGCTTGCTCAATGCCTGGATGGATTTTGATGGCAGTGGTGATTTCCTGGATGCTGCCAACGAAGACATTTTCAGCGGTGAAAAAACGACGGTCAGCGGCGATTACGTACAAAATATACCCGTGCCTGATGTCGGTACAGTGGCTAACCTCACACTGAATCAAGTGATTTATGCGCGTTTCCGCTGTTCCAGTGCAGGTGGTGATACACCGAATGGTCTTGCCCTTGATGGTGAAGTGGAAGATTACACGGTACAAATCACAGAAAATCCTAATGACATCGCTCTGGATTATGGCGACGCACCTGATTCAGGACGAGCGACAGGACAAGACAACTACCAAACCTTAGCCACAGACTTAGGGGCTTATCACCAACTCGATAGCAATATCTTCTTAGGCGATTGTGTGGATGCTGATAACGGTACTCAACAAGGCGGAGTCAATGCTGATGCTGACGACGCTGTGGCTGGTGGCACAGGGCTTACAAATGGTACTTGTAGCACAGCGGGTGCGGATGAAGATGGTGTGACATTACCCGCTACTGTCGGTGCCAATGACCAAGCGGTACCCGTGGTGGTAGATGCCAATGCCGCTTGTACGTTGAATGCCTGGATCGACTTCAACCGCGATGGTGATTGGACTGATGCAGATGAAAATATCATTGCTAACAGCGTGCTCACAGCGGGTCTTAACCATCTAACCTTTAATGTGCCTGCCACGGTCGTGACAGGACAAAGCTATGCCCGCTTCCGTTGTTCTAATGACCCAGGTGTTCTCACCTTGGGTTCTACAGGTATCTTCAGCGACAACAGCATACCGCTGGGTGAAGTCGAAGATTATCCGATTGAAATTGATGTCGCCACGCAGTATGACTTTGGTGATGCACCAGCGGCTTATCCTGTGACTTTAGCCAATACAGGAGCTCGGCATATCGCAACAGGTCCCACTTTAGGCTCGACCCGTGATGCCGAAGCAGACGGTACCCCTTCCGTAGCCACCAGTGATGGTCTCGACGAAGACGGTGTGAGTGGTTTCCCCACCACCTTCAAAGCCGGACAAACCTATCCTCTGACCATTAACAGCACAGGCGGTTGTTTACTCGATGCTTGGATGGACTTTGATGGCGATAGCAATTGGTTTGAGCCAGGCGAGCAGATATTTGACAGCGCCACCACGACTTTAGCGAATGGCGACAACACCTTAAACGTCACCATCCCTATTGATGCGACCGAAGGCACCACCTATGCCCGTTTCCGTTGCAGCACCATCGGCGATTTAACGCCCTCAGGTGCGGCGACCGATGGCGAAGTCGAAGATTATGAAATGACCATCGGCATCGACCTGGACTACGGCGATGCGCCCGATGGCACAGCAGGCAACAATGCAACTGACTATGACACCACTGAAGCCAATGGCGGCGCATCTCACATCCTCGGTGTGACCAACGCCCCTTACTTAGGTAACTGTGTAGACAAAGACGACGGCACCCTGCAAAGCAGCGCAGCCGATGCCGATGATGCCGACAACAGCACCACCGATTACGGTACCTGTACGGGTGATGATGATGAAGACGGCATTACTTTTGGCCCGATCCTGATCCGTGATGCGACTAATAACATTGGTGTAACAGTGGGCAGTCTCAGCGGCACGCCAAATAACTGCAAACTCAACGGTTGGATCGATTATGACCACGATGGTCTGTTTGAAGCGGGAGAAGAAGTCTTTGCTACAGAACAAGACTTAAACGTGGCATCACATGCGCTGACCTTCAATATTCCTTTAAGTGCAAAAGTTGGCAGCACTTACGCTCGCTTCCGCTGCTCAAGCGCAGGCGGCGATACCCCGGTAGACCGTGCGGCGGATGGTGAAGTGGAAGATTATCAAGTGATGATCTATCCCAATGAAGCCACCGAAGACACTGACTTTGGTGATGCACCGGATGACGGCAGCGCAGGCAATGGTGCAGGCGATTACAACACCCTGCAAGCTCAACTCGGTCCAGTTCACGCTTTCACCGCAGGGGATCCGATTCTAGGCACTTTGGTGGATGACGATACCAATGGTCAGCAAAGCCCTAATGCCGATGGTGATGATGCCGATGGCGGGGCAGATGAAGAGGGGGTGACCCAACTCGATGATCTGGATTTACAGCAAGGTGCAGGCATTACAGGAGCCACTCCAGCCTCTACCGCTACGGTCAGCATTACGGGAGCCGATTGCCGTCTCAATGGTTGGATAGATTTCAACCAAAATGGCTTATTTGAAACAGGTGATGAGCAGATTGTGGCTGATGGCGATATGGCATTGGCGACCAGTCCACACACGCTCACCTTTAACGTGCCCGATACCACGCCTATCGGCTACACCTACGCTCGCTTCCGTTGTACAGCAGGCTCGACCGACGGCGGCGAAAGCCCCACAGGCCCTGCGGGCAACGGTGAAGTCGAAGACTACCGCGTTTACATCAATCCCAATCCGCTCCTCACACCGATGGATTACGGCGATTTACCCGATTCCGGTGACGGCACCGTGGGCACGGGGAACTACAACACCGTGTACGATGCCGATGGTGCTCGTCATGTTCTGACCGCAGGTCAACCTTATCTCGGCACCTGTGTGGATTCTGATACCGGTACCGCACAAGGGGCAACGACCGATGCTGATGACAGCACGGCACCTGGCGGTGTGACTTCAACGATTGATATCGGTAGCTGTGGTCAAGACGACGAAGACGGCGTGAACATGCCGTTGGCCTTGGTACGTAATAACAGCAGCTTAAACAGCTTAACCTTCACCGAAGGCAGTGGCGGTGCGGCTTGTCTATTCAATGCTTGGATGGACTTTGATAACGACGGTGATTTCTCTAGTAACGCGAATGAAACCGTGGTCACAGCAGATACCAACATTGCTGCGGGCGGTAACATTTCTCGTGATATGACCGTACCTGCGGGCTTGAACTTAAACAGCTTCATCTACGCCCGTTTCCGCTGCTCAACGCAAGCCGGATTGAGCTTTAATGGTTTGGCCGCCGATGGTGAAGTGGAAGATTATCGCTTCCAAATTGTTGAAAGCCCGAATGCTGTTTCACTCGATTACGGCGACGCCCCCGATAGTGGACGAGCGACAGCGCAAAACAACTACCAAACCTTAGCCACAGACTTAGGGGCTTATCACCAACTCGATAGCAATATCTTCTTAGGCGATTGTGTGGATGCTGATAACGGCACCCAACAAGGCGGAGTCAATGCTGATGCTGACGACGCTGTGGCTGGTGGTACAGGACTTACAAATGGTACTTGTAGCACAGCGGGTGCGGATGAAGATGGCGTAACTTTACCTGCCTCTGTCGGAGCTGGCGACCAAGCCGTACCTGTAGCTGTTGTTGTCCACAGCACTTGTACCTTGAATGCCTGGATAGACTTTGATTTGAATGGCAGTTGGGAAGACGCTGATGAACACATTCTCCAAAATGTTGATTTAAGCACTTCGGGCATTCATCACCTGACCTTTAATGTGCCAGCAGGTGCGACCACAGGACAAAGCTATGCCCGTTTCCGTTGTTCTGATGCTTTAGGCGGACGTGTACTCACTTCCACGGGCATCTTTAATGACAACAGCATACCGTTGGGTGAAGTCGAAGATTATCCGATTGAAATTGATGTCGCCACGCAGTATGACTTTGGCGATGCGCCAGCGGCTTATCCTGTGACTTTAGCGGGTACTGGCGCTCGGCATATCGCAACAGGTCCCACTTTAGGCGCGACTCGCGATCCAGAAACAGATGGCACTGTATCCACCAATGCCGATTACGATGATACCAATGGCACGGGTGATGACGAAGATGGTGTGAGCGACATGTCTATCACCTTCAATGCCGGACAAAGTTACACACTGACCGTCAATGCTTCCAATGCTTGTTTATTAGATGCGTGGATGGATTTTGATGGTAGCGGCGTATGGGGCAATGTAGGTAATGAGCAAATTGCTACCAATACCCCGCTCAGTGCAGGCAATAATCCTTTGCCTATCATCATTCCCAGTGATGCCAAAGCAGACGTTACTTATGCCCGTTTCCGTTGCAGCACCGTAGGCGATCTCACGCCTACAGGCGCAGCCACCGACGGCGAAGTGGAAGATTATAAAATGACCATCGGCATCGACCTGGACTACGGCGATGCGCCCGATGGCACAGCAGGCAACAATGCAACTGACTATGACACCACTGAAGCCAATGGCGGCGCATCTCACATCCTCGGTGTGACAGATGCCCCCTTCTTAGGGACTTGTGTCGATAAAGATGATGGCACACTGCAAAACGCCGCTGCCGATGCGGACGATGCCAATAACAGCACCACCGATTACGGCACTTGCACAGGCGATGATGATGAAGATGGCGTTACTTTAGGCCCGATCCTGATCCGTGATGCAACCAATAACATTGGCGTAACAGTGGGCAGTCTCAGCGGCACGCCAAATAACTGCAAACTCAACGGTTGGATTGATTATGACCATGATGGTCTGTTTGAAAGTGGTGAAGAAGTCTTTGCCGCTGAACAAGACGTAGCCGTCGGTATGCATTCCGCTTTGAATTTCAATATCCCTCTAAGTGCAAAAGTCGGCAGCACCTATGCTCGCTTCCGCTGTTCCACAGCGGGTGGTGATACCCCTACAGGCCGTGCGGTTGATGGTGAAGTGGAAGATTATCAAGTCATGATCTATCCCAATCAAGCCACCGAGCAAACCGATTTTGGGGATGCGCCTGATACTGGTACAGGTAACAGTGCCACTAACTACAACACCCTACAAGCCCAATTGGGTGCGGCTCATGCTTTCAAAGCGGGTGATCCGATTCTTGGGACTTTGGTCGATGACGATAGCGATGGTCAACAAAACACTGCGGCAAATGGTGACGATACCGACGGCGGTGCAGATGAAGACGGTGTGAGCTTCTCGGTACTGATGCAAGATGTTGCAGCCAGTATTGATGTGGATGTCAAAGCAGGTGCGGCTTGCGTCTTGAACGCTTGGATTGATTACGACCAAAGCGGCACTTTTGACGCAGGCGAACTGATCACAATCACGGCTGATCAAGCGGCAGCAGCAGATGGAACCACCACATTAGCTCCCACGGTTCCTGCAGATGCGATACCTGGCTTTACCTATGCGCGTTTCCGCTGTACGGCGAATGCAGGCGAAGGCGGTGACAGTCCTACAGGGCCCGCAGATACAGGTGAAGTGGAAGATTACCGCGTTGAAATCGCGCCTAACCCACTATTAACCCCCACTGATTATGGCGATGCGCCCGATGATGGCGGTACCAATGGCGATTACGGCACGCTAGATACCAAAGATGGTGCACGACATGTATTGACCGCAGGCGCACCCTATTTAGGTACTTGTGTCGATTCTGATGATGGCACACAAGAAAATGCCACAGCGACAGCCGATGATCTCGGTGTTGCGGGTGGCGTTGTTTTACCGAGCGCACCAGTTAATACCGGTGGCTGTACGGGAGATGACGAAGACGGTGTTGTTCTGCCTGGTGCTTTGATTCGCAATAGAACTGATAACGCTATTAGCATCATTGAAGGCAGCGGGACTACCGCCTGTCAAATGAATGCTTGGATTGATTTTGATCAAGACGGCGTATTTGGTGCGGGTGAGCAAGTATTAAGCGGTGCTACGGCGGCTACAGGCGCGACCACGCCGATGACGCTGAATATTCCGAATACGGCTTCGTTGGGCAATACTTATGCGCGTTTCCGCTGTGCCTCTAGCACAGCAACAGGCAGCGATAGCCCCACAGGTTTAGCGACCGATGGTGAAGTGGAAGATTATCCAGTCATTATTGTTGAAGACCCGCTGACTCAAGCGATTGATTATGCGGATGCGCCCGATGTAGGCACAGGTGTGGGCGAAAATGATTACCAAACCCAAGCCAGTGATAATGGTGCTTACCATGTCTTGCTCGATAACAATGTCTTCTTAGGCAGTTGTGTGGATTCTGATGATGGCACACAACAAGGTGCAGCGAATGCGGATGCAGATGATGCTGGTGCACAAGCAGGTGCGGGCTTAACTGATGGCAGTTGTGGTGCAACCGGAGATGAAGATGGTGTGATCTTACCAGCCAGCGTAGCGGTTAATACGACAGGGCTACCTGTAGCGATTACCGCAGAATCTATCTGTCTCCTCAATGCTTGGATGGACTTTGATAATAATGGCGTATTTGGTGATTCTGCGGGTGAGCAAATCTTTACCGATGAAAGCCTCAGTGTGGGTATCAATAATCTAACTTTTGATGTGCCTGCGGGAGCTGATGGCGGTACAGATAAAATCACTTATGCTCGTTTCCGTTGTTCCACAGCAGGTGGTGATGCCCCTATTGGACATGCCGCTGATGGGGAAGTAGAAGACTATCCCTTAGTCATTGATACTGCGCCTGATTATGATTATGGCGATGCGCCAGAAGCAGGCACTAGCTATCCCACGATAAACGCGAATGACGGTGCACGGCATCAAATCATCCCCGCTGGCCCTTATTTAGGTGCGGCCTTGCCTGATGTTGAAACAGAGGGACAACCTTCAACAAATGCCGATGACGATGATGCAAATGGCACAACACCGAATGATGAAGACGGTGTGGTCATTCCCGCGACACTGTATGCAGGACAAACACAAAATATTTTAGTCACCGTTGGCGGTGCAGCCTGTAAGTTAGACGCATGGATGGACTTTAATCGTGATGGCACTTGGGATGCGGGCGAAAAAGTCTCGTCCAGTTTGGATTGGAATGTTGAAACCAAAAACTTAAGCGTACCTGTGCCGGCTGATGCGAAACAGGGGGCGACCTATGCGCGTTTCCGTTGCAGCACTTTGGGCGGATTGGATGTCAATGGCCCTGCGATTGATGGTGAAGTCGAAGACTATCTCATCTACATTCAAGCTGATCCTGTGACGACTTCACTGGATTATGGCGATGCACCTGATGGCAACACCGGAGCCACAGGCACAGGAGATTACGCCACACAACGCGATAGCAACGGTGCCAGTCATGCACTGGTCAGCGGTGCGCCTTACTTAGGTTCTTGCGTTGATCCCGATGTGGGCACTTTGCAAAATGTTGATGCTTTACAAGATGATAGTACCAATGCGGGCGGCTTTGGCAGCACTCGCGGTACTTGTAGCGGTAATGATGATGAAGACGGCGTGACCTTGCCCGCAGGTTTATTACAAGGCACGAATGCCGCCATCACGATCACCGCAGGTAGTACAGATGTCACAGGCGGCAATAATTGCGTGGTTCACGCTTGGGTCGATTTCGATCAAGATGGCGTGTTTGGCAATGTTGCCGATGAACATGTGATTCAAGGCACCGTCAATCTAGTCCCTGGTGCATCGACTTCAGGACAAACCATTGCGATTCCTGCAGGTGCCACACTGGGTACGACTTACGCGCGTTTCCGCTGTACGTCTGCTTTAGCCTTGGGCGGTGATAGCCCCACAGGTGCGGCGGCTGATGGTGAAGTTGAAGACTATAAAGTAGAAATCCAGCCCAATGGCAATGTGGATTATGGTGATGCACCTGATACAGGTGTGGATACAGGCCCAGGTAATTACCGTTCCACCGCTGCGGATAATGGGCCTTCTCATGGTGTGGGTGCAGGTGCGCCTTATCTAGGTTCTTGTATAGACATTGAAACTGGCTTACTCGAAAACATCACGGCAACAGCAGATGATGCTGATGATGGTACCGATGGCAGTGGCACAACTTGCATAGGAAGCGATGAAGACGGCGTGACCTTGCCTGGAGCTTTAGTACGCGGCGATGCGACCAGTATTACCGTTAATGCCAATGGTGCAGATTGCAAACTCAATGCTTGGATTGATTACAACGCTAATGGCGACTTTGAAGCGGGCGAACAAATCGCTACAGATGAACCCATAACCGCTGCGGGTAGCGTGACCTTGACACCCACAGTGCCCGCAGCAGGTGGCGGTACTGTTTTAGGTACCACCTACGCTCGTTTCCGTTGTTCAACCGCAGGTGGCGATGGCCCTTATGGTTATGCCACCGATGGTGAAGTTGAAGATTATGCAGTCATTATCCATCCCAACACCACTGAAAATGTGGAT
The DNA here is from genome assembly GCA_016744475.1 of Thiotrichales bacterium. Classification (GTDB taxonomy): domain Bacteria; phylum Pseudomonadota; class Gammaproteobacteria; order Beggiatoales; family Beggiatoaceae; genus BB31. The sequence continues at coordinate 23,927 of JADGEH010000035.1, forward strand.
TATGGCGATGCACCCGATACGGCTACAGGCAGCAATGCCCCTGCGGATTATCAAACCTTGGCGACCGATGATGGTGCTGCGCATTTATTAGATGTAGCGGGTTCTCCTTGGTTAGGCACTTGTGCTGATGCGGATTCTGGTGCGCAGCAAAATACTGCGGCAGATAGTGATGATGCGGGTGCGAGTACAGGTTTTGCCAATGGAACCTGTAGCGGTAATGATGATGAAGACGGCGTGACCTTTAATGGTCTGCTTATGCAAGATACCGCTGCTTCGATTGACGTTGAAGTGTTGGCTGCGAGTACAAACTGCACGCTGAATGCTTGGATCGATTATGACCAAAGCGGCAGCTTTGATGTCGGCGAACAAATCGCCAGCAATGAACCCATTACCGCAGGTACGCCAGCCATCTTAACGCCTACGATTGATGCAGCCGCGATTCCTGGCTTTACTTACGCTCGCTTCCGTTGTACTGCGAATGCAGGTGAAGGCGGCGACAGCCCTGTAGGTCTGGCAGACAATGGTGAAGTCGAAGATTATCGCGTCGAAATCGTACCGAATCCAGCCTTAACCCCAACAGACTTTGGTGATGCGCCTGATGATGGCGGCACCAATGGGACTTATGACACCACCAATGCCAATGACGGTGCGCGACATATTCTCGGTGTGGCAGGCGCACCTTGGTTAGGGGCTTGTGCTGACCCCGATGATGGTACTTTGCAAGATGCAACGGCGAGCGCCGATGACGGCACCGATGCAGGTGGCTTTGGCAGCGCTTCAGGGGCTTGTGCGACTGCGGGTGTCGATGAAGATGGCGTGATCTTGCCTAATGGCTTGACCCGCAATAGCACTATCAGCGTCACTCTCATAGAAGGTAGCACTAACGCGAATTGTAAAATCAATGCGTGGATCGATTTTGATCAAAACGGTGTATTTGACGCAGGTGAAAAAGTCTTAACTGATGCTGTGGCTAATGCTGGTGCAAGCACTGATGTGAATATCACGATTCCTGACAACACCACCGCGAAACTGGGTAGCACCTTTGCCCGCTTCCGTTGTACTTCTCCGGCTGAAAACGGAGGGGCTACGCCAGACGGTTTAGCACTGGATGGTGAAGTGGAAGATTACCCTGTAGTTATCGTTGAAAAAGCCGCTGATGTGAGCTTGGATTATGGAGATGCTATTGATACAGCTAACGGTGCAGCGACGGGAGATTATCAAACCCAAGCCAACGATAACGGGGCGTATCATAAACTCACCGCAGGTATCTTCTTAGGCGATTGCGTCGATCCCGACAATGGCAGCTTGAACAATGCTGATGCCGCGCAAGATGACACGACAGATGCGGGCGGTACTGGCAGCACACTCGGTACTTGCACGGGTAGCGATGATGAAGACGGCGTGAGCTTGCCCAGTAAAATCACCGCAAACGCCAATATTCCAGTCACGATTAAAGCCAATCAAGCTTGTACGCTAAATGCTTGGATTGATTACAACTTAAATGGTGATTGGAGCGATGCAGGCGAGCAGATATTTAACGATCAAGCGCTGGTCGCAGGCGAGCAAAACTTAAGCTTTACCGTGCCGGGTGCGGGTGTGAGTAACGGCACCAGCTATGCGCGTTTCCGTTGTTCAACCACCGCAGGCTTAGCCTCTATCGGTATTGCTACCGATGGCGTGACGATTCCTGATGGCGAAGTGGAAGACTATAAAGTTGAAATCGTCGCCGCGTTGGAATTGGATTATGGCGATGCCCCTGATCCGACTTATCCCACCTTAAATGCCAGCACGGGCGCTTATCACATCATGGATGCGGTCAATGGCCCCTTCTTAGGTGCGACGGTGGACGCAGAAACCGACGGTGTACCGAATGCGTTGGCTGATGGTGATGATGCAACGGGTGGTGATGAAGACGGGGTAAATATTCCCGCACCACTGTATGCCGGACAAGCACAAAACATCAACATCACCGTGGGCGGACAAGCCTGTCAAATTGATGCTTGGATTGATTTCAATCAAAACGGTGTGTGGGAAGCCGCAGAGCAGATAGCTGATAGTCTGAATTGGAACGTGGAAACCAAATCGCTGAACGTCAACGTACCGGCTGATGCGAAAAATGGTCAAACCTATGCACGTTTCCGTTGCAGCACAGCAGGTAACCTCAATCCTAATGACGCGGCACCGAATGGTGAAGTGGAAGATTATCTACTGCCAATCCAAGCCTTGCCGACGACCACGGCGATGGACTTTGGCGACGCGCCGGATGCCAATACCAGCAGCACTGCCACAGGTGATTATGCGACACAACTTGCCAGTGATGGTGCCAGCCATGCTTTGATCAGCGGTAAACCTTATTTAGGTGATTGCGTAGATTCGGATACGGGCACGCAACAAAATGCCGCTGCCAGCGATGACAATGACAATGGTGCGGGCGGTGCCAGTTCCACACGCGGCACTTGTGGCAGCAACGGCGACGAAGATGGCGTGGTCATCCCCGCAGGTCTGACCCAAGCCACCAATGTGAATATTGATTTGACCGTAGGCACTACCGATGTAGCTGAAAACTGCATCGTGCATGGTTGGATCGATTTCAATCAAAACGGTCTGTTTGAAAATACCGCTGATGAGCATGTGATCAGCGGAGTTAATCTTGCGCCTAGTGCCACTTCTACAGAAACCATCGCGGTGCCTGTAGGTGCCGTGGAAGGTGTGACTTATGCGCGTTTCCGTTGTTCTTCTCCCACGGCAGTGGGCGGTAATCTGCCAACGGGTGCAGCGACCGATGGTGAAGTCGAAGATTATCTCATCACCATTTTGCCCAATAGCAATGTGGATTATGGCGATGCACCGGATACAGGCAGCGGCATAGCCACTGATAATTACCGCACCACAGGTGCCGACGGCGGGGCTGCTCATAGTGTCGGCGTGGTCGATGCGCCGATTCTGGGACAATGTGTGGATGCTGATAGTGGCACACTGCAAAATGCCGCAGCGGATGCTGATGATGGCAACGGCAGCACTTGTGCGGGTAGCGATGAAGATGGCGTGAACTTCCCCAACGCTTTAGTGCGTGGCACCACGGTCGGCAACGATTTGCAAGTGGTCGTCACAGGCAACGGCAATGCCTGCGCACTCAATGCTTGGATGGACTTCAACCGTAACGGTGATTTCTCTGATAGCGGCGAGCAAGTGGCGAGCAATACTAGCTTGGCAGCCAATGGCAGCAGTCATACCGTCAACGTCAACGTGCCTGCCAACGCGGCATTAGGTTCAGTCTTTGCCCGCTTCCGCTGTTCTACCGCAGGCGGTGATACGCCTTATGGTTATGCGGCTGATGGCGAAGTCGAAGACTATACCGTGATCATTCAACCTAATCCGACGGAATCCGTCGATTATGGTGATGCGCCAGATACGTCCGTAGGCACGCCTGCCAAGGGCGATTACGCCACGCTGCCAAATGATAATGGTGCAGCACATCTACTTGATGTTGCGGGTTCGCCTTGGTTAGGCGCTTGTGCCGATGCTGATAATGGCACGCAGCAAAATGCCATGGCAGATGCCGATGACAATGGTAGCAGCACAGGTTTTGCCAACGGCACTTGTGCAGGCAGCGATGAAGACGGTGTGAGCTTTGAACGCTTGATACCAGATTTACCTACTAGCATCGCTGTCACGGTGAGCGCGGCCAGCAGCACTTGCCAATTAAATGCTTGGATGGATTACAACCACAACGGCAGTTTTGCCGATGTGGGCGAACACATCGCTACTGATGTCGCGGTGGCAACAGGTAGTAGCGTGAATCTCACACCGACCGTACCTGCGGATGCGACCTTGGGTGAAACCTATGCTCGCGTGCGTTGTTCTAGTGCGGGTGGCGATGCGCCGATGGGCTTGGCTGCTGATGGTGAAGTGGAAGATTACAAGGTATTGATTGAGCCTAATCCATTGCTCAATGCTGCCGATTATGGTGACGCTCCTGATGCTGCTGCCGCTACTTCTAACAGCAATTACAACACTGTAGATGATGATTTAGGCCCACGACATTTATTGGGTGGTGTGAACGCACCTTACTTAGGGGCTTGTGTGGATTCTGATGCAGGTACCGCTCAAAACGGCGCGGCTAATGCGGATGATAATGCCGCCGCCGCAGGCACAGCGACAGTCATAGGGACTTGCAGTGCAGCGGGTGATGAAGATGGCGTAACGTTTGGCGGTGAATTCAAACGCACACTGACCAGCAATGCCTTTGTGACGGCTAGTGTCGGAACTAATGACTGTCGCTTAAACGCTTGGATCGACTTTAACCAAAATGGTTTATTTGAAAGCGGCGTTGAGAAAATTGCTTCAGAGCAGACCATTGCGGCAGGCGATACTGACAGCATCGATGTCTTGATTCCTGAAGATGCCGTTTTAGGTGAAACCTATATTCGCTTCCGCTGTTCTAGCGCGGGTGGCGATACTGCTGTCGGTTTGGCGATGGATGGTGAAGTTGAAGATTATTTGATAGAAATCTTTGATGCGCCCGTTGAACTTGATTTAGGCGATGCACCTGCACCATATCCCACCTTGTTAGCCGATGATGGTGCCAATCATAAATTCAAAGATGGCGTGTTCTTAGGAGCCAGCGTTGATTTAGAACGCGACGGTATGCCTGAAGATGTCGCTCAAGGCGATGATATTGCGGATACCGATGATGAAGATGGCATCAATTTCATCCAAGGTTTAGTCCCAGGCAACAGCGCGAAAATTGAAGTGCTTCTCCCCACAGCCGATGTGTGTGCTCTCCATGCGTGGATGGATTTCAATGCTGATGGCGATTGGAACGATAGCGGCGAGCGTATTTTCAATAGCGAAGCCCTGCCCGCTACAAGCAATATCTTAAGCTTTGATGTGCCACTGGATGCCGTGCTAGGACAAACCTTTGCGCGTTTCCGCTGCACCACAGACATTGGCGTACAAGTCACGGGCAGTTCCACCGATGGTGAAGTGGAAGATTATCAAATCGAGATACTCACACCGACGGACTATGGCGATTTACCCGATGCTTACCGTTCCACACTGGTGAAAAATGGCCCGCGTCACATACTGGTACCGGGTGTGTATTTAGGCGCAGGCGTTGATCCTGAAGATGATGGTCAAGCGTCAGCTGATGCCAGTGGCGATGATATGGATGGCAATGATGATGAGGATGGGGTCAATATTCCTGCGCTGATTCCAGGACAAAAAGCCAAGCTCATCATTACTGTGCCCACTTCAGGTATCTGCTTATTAAATGCTTGGATGGATTTTGAAGGTAATAACACTTTTGTAGAAGGCAGCAATCAAATTGCAGTCGATGTGACCTTACCGGATACCAGCAATGTGCTTGAGATTGATATTCCTGCCAATGCCAAACTAGGCAGCAGCTATGCTCGCTTCCGTTGCAGTACACAAAGCGGCTTAGATTATCGCGGCGAAGCCAGCGACGGCGAAGTGGAAGATTATCCCATCACCTTTACGGCAGCTGAGTTTGACTTTGGTGATGCCAGTGGACATCCCACGCTGACGGCTGAAAACGGTGCGCGACATTTGATCGTGGCAGGCATTCAATTAGGTGCCAGCATTGATAGCGATAGCGATGGGCAACCTGCTTTGATGGCGGTCGGTGATGATAATGATGGCACTGACGACGAAGACGGTGTGAGCTTCACTTACGCAGGCGGCTTAAATGCGTTGAAACCCAATGAAGTCTTGGGCTTAACCGTGACAGTACCAAATGCCAATGTGTGTCTATTCAGCGCTTGGATGGATTACAACGGCGATGGCGATTGGACGGACAGCGGGGAACAAGTCTTTGCAGATGAAACTTTGCCCGCCACCAGCAACAACTTGAGCTTAACCCTGCCGACGGATTTGCCCAGCGATGTGGTTTACCTGCGTACTCGTTGTAGCACTCAGGCCGGTCTTACTTCTATAGGTGAAGCCCCTGATGGCGAAGTGGAAGATTATGCGCTGCCTGTCGCCGCTGCACTCTTATCCGATTGGGGCGATGCTCCTACGGGTTATCCCAGCCTGAAAGCGGAAGATGGCGCACGTCATACAATTGTGTCAGGTGTACATTTAGGTGCTGACATTGATGCAGAAACCGATGGCTTGCCTAGTTCTGATGCCAATGGCGATGACAATGCGGTGAGTGATGACGAAGACGGCGTGAGCTTTGATGCGGACTTATTACCCGGACGTAGCGCAACGCTTACGGTCAAAGTACCCGCTGCGAATGTGTGCTTGCTCAATGCCTGGATGGACTTTAATGGCGACCAAGATTGGAACGATGCAGGTGAGCAAATTTTCACTAATCAAGTCTTACCTGCCACGAGCAATAGCTTAACCCTGACGGTACCTGCCGATGCGATACCAGGGCTGACCGCTGCACGTTTCCGTTGTAGCACCATGCCTGATTTAGCACCTACTGGTGAAGCCAGCGATGGTGAAGTCGAGGATTATCAGGTGACGATTCTTGATCCCAGCCAGCTCACTGTGGATTTCGGTGATTTACCGAATAATTACGGCACTGTGTTAGGCAGCGATGGAGCGCGTCATAGCTTAATTGCTGGCATTCATTTAGGAGCCAGCGTCGATGGCGAAACCGACGGACAACCTGATGGCTTAGCCGCTGGCGATGATGACAACGGCGGTGCCGACGACGAAGATGGCGTGCGTTTCTTAAGCGCCTTAGAACGTGGATTGCCTGCGCAAATTGAAGTCACGCTACCGAGTGCTGATGTTTGCTTGTTGCACGCTTGGATGGACTTCAATGCTGATGGTGATTTTGCCGATAGTGGTGAGCAAGTATTTGCTGATCAACGTTTGCCTGGGTTGAACAATACGCTGGACTTTGTGGTACCTGCGGATGCCGTATCGGGCTTTACTTATGCACGTTTGCGTTGCAGCACCGACGCGGGCTTGTCGCCCACGGGTTTGGCTTCAGACGGCGAAGTGGAAGATTACCGCATCTTGCTGATCGGCGATTATGACTACGGCGATGCGCCAGATAGTTATCAAACCCTGCAAGCCAATAATGCGGCGCGTCATCCGCTGACTCCTGATGTTTACTTAGGTGCTCGCGTAGATGCAGAAGCCGATGGGCAACCCAGCGTGACCGCAGACGGCGACGACAATAACGGCGAACAAGATAATGATGGCATCGTCGGCGGCTTCGGGGTCTTGTCTCCCGGCGGTCGTGTGACCATCAACATCGCCACACCTGTCGCCAATGCGTGCTTGCTGCAAGGCTGGATGGACTTTAATGCTGACGGCGATTTTGCCGATAGCAATGAACGTTTGTTCACTGATGTAGCGCTACCTTCGACCAATACCTCCGTCAGTTTCGACGTGCCCTTAAATGCAGTCACAGGCGTGGATACTTACACCCGCCTGCGTTGTAGCACACAAGCCGGACTCGCTTCCGGCGGCAGTGCGCCGGATGGCGAAGTGGAAGATTATCGTATAGTCATCATTCCTGCGCGAGATTTTGGTGATGCGCCCGATACTTACGGCACCACCGATGGCAACAACGGCGCTTCACATGATGTGAAAGACGACGTGTATTTAGGCAACGGTGTTGATCCTGACTTAAATGGTCAACCTAGCCCGAATGCCGACGGCGACAACAACGAAAACCGTAATGATGAAGACGGCGTGAGTTTTGGCAGCTTAATCCCCGGTCAACCCGCCAATATTACGGTGCAAGCGCCTAGCAACAATGTCTGCTTACTACAAGCGTGGATGGACTTCAATGCAGACGGCGATTTTGCCGACAGCGGCGAGCAAATCCTACGCAACCAAAGCTTGGCTGCGGGGGCTAATACTTTAAGCATTAACATCCCCGCTGATGCTGTGGTCGCAGACAGCTATGCCCGTTTCCGTTGCAGCACACAGCCTGACTTAGCCTCTACGGGGTCAGCTCCCGACGGCGAAGTGGAAGATTACCGCATTCAATTTAGCCAAGATCGCTACGATTACGGCGACGCGGCGAATCATCCTACGCGCTTGGCTGAACAAGGCGCGCGTCACATCATCGTGGATGGCATTCATTTAGGAGCTAGTATTGACAGCGACAGCGACGGTCAACCCACGGCCTTAGCCAATGGCGATGACATTGATGGCAGCGATGATGAAGACGGTTTGAGTTTCGCTAACGGCGTGTTGATTCCTGGTCAAAGTAATAGCGTAACCATCAAAGTGCCTGCGCCTAATGTGTGCTTGCTCAATCTGTGGATGGACTTTAACGCGGACGGCGATTGGGCGGATAGTGATGAGCAACTCATCACGGATGCTTCACCTAGCGGTACAGAGTTGATGTTTAGCTTTAACGTGCCTGCCACGGTGACGGCTGACATGATTTATGCGCGTGCGCGTTGCAGCACACAGCCCGCTCTTGGCTCCACGGGCGATGCGCCTGATGGCGAAGTCGAAGATTATGCGTTACCTGTGGTGTCTGAAGTGCAAAAAGACTTCGGCGATTTGCCGGATAACTACGGCACGACAGCAGCCAATGATGGCGCTCGTCATACGATAGTGCCGGGTATCCATTTAGGCGCTGGCAGCGATGCCGAACTCGATGGACAACCGAGCACCGATGCGACAGGCGATGGCAGCGATGAAGACGGTGTATTGTTCGCTGGCGATTGGGTGCGCGGTCAAACCGCCAGCCTGCAAGTTAGTATTCCAGCGCCAGAAGTTTGCTTATTACAAGCTTGGATGGACTTTAACGGCGATGGTGATTTTGCTGATGACGGTGAGCAAATCCTAAGTAATCAACGCTTAGTTGCTAATAGCAACACCTTATCTATTGAAGTGCCAGCTACTGCACAAGCGGGCAGCACAGCGGCTCGCATCCGTTGCAGCACGTCACCGGACTTGCCACCAACAGGTGATGCACCAGACGGCGAAGTGGAAGATTACTTTGTAGAGATACTGGATAACGCATTGTTTGATTACGGCGATGCACCCGACAGCTATCAAACCCTGCAAGCCAATGATGGTGCGCGTCATTCGGTGACGGCTGATACCTTCTTAGGCAACGCGATTGATGCGGACACAGATGGACAACCCAGCGTGAAAGCCGATGGTGATGACAATAACGGCGAACAGGATAACGACGGCATCGTCGGCGGCTTTGGTGTGTTGTCTCCTGGTGGTCATGTGTCTATTACGATAGCTACACCTGTTGCTGATGCGTGCTTGCTGCAAGGCTGGATGGACTTTAATGCAGATGGTGATTTTGCTGACGACGGCGAGCAGATTTTTGCTGATGTTGCGCTGCCTTCCACGCAAACCTCAGTTAGTTTTGCGGTGCCCTTAAATGCGGTCACAGGTGTAGATACTTACTCCCGTCTGCGTTGCAGCACGCAAGTAGGCTTAGGCTTTAGTGGCGAAGCGCTAGACGGTGAAGTGGAAGATTACCGTGTAATCATTGTGCCTGCGCGTGATTATGGTGATGCGCCGGATAGCTACGGCACGACGCAAAACAGCCCAGCGAGCTTAAGCGGCGGTGCTTCGCATGAAGTCAAAGACGGCGTGTTCTTAGGTGATGGCGTAGACCCTGATTTAGACGGTCAACCCAGCACCGATGCCGACGGCGACAACAACGAAAACCGTAACGATGAAGACGGCGTGAGCTTAGGCAGTTTGGTACCTGGGCAAAATGCTGACATCGCAATCCGTGCTCCACACGACGGCGTGTGCTTATTACAAGCTTGGATGGACTTCAACCAAGACGGCGATTTCGCCGATAGCGGCGAGCAGATTCTCAGCGATCAAACCCTCAACGGCGGACTCAATGCTTTAAGCGTTCACATCCCCGTCACGGCAGTTATGGGCGATAGTTATGCGCGTTTCCGTTGCAGCACGCAACCTGGAATAGGGCCCACAGGTGCGGCACCCGATGGTGAAGTGGAAGATTATCTGATTCGCATCAGTCAAGCCTTATACGATTATGGCGATGCAGCAGGTCATCCGACCCGTGAAGCCAAGCAAGGCGCACGTCACATCATCGTAGACGGCATTCATTTAGGCCAAAACATTGACAGCGATAGCGATGGTCAACCCACCGCTTTAGCCAATGGCGATGATGCTGATGGCAGTGATGATGAAGACGGTTTGAGCTTTGCCAATGGCGTGTTAATCGCGGGTCAAAACAATAGCGTTACGATTCGAGTGCCCGCGCCCAAAGTCTGCTTGTTCAGCTTGTGGATGGATTACAACGCTGACGGCGACTGGACGGATAGTGGCGAACAATTGCTGGCGGATATTGAGCCGAGTAGCACGGAATTAGTCTATGGCTTTAATGTGCCTGCCGACGTGACAGCCGATGTGGTCTACGCCCGTGCGCGTTGTAGCACACAACCCGGTCTGGGTTCCACAGGCGATGCACTCGATGGCGAAGTCGAGGACTATGCTTTGTCCGTGGTGACTGAAGTGCAGAAAGACTACGGCGATTTGCCGGATAGCTATGGCACCACGCAGTTTGCTAACGGTGCGCGTCATACCGTCGTTCCTGGTGTGCATTTAGGTGCAAGCAGTGACCCTGAAACCGATGGTCAGCCGAGCAGCGATGCCACTGGCGATGATACCAGCGGCAGCGATGATGAAGACGGTGTGCGCTTTATTGGTGCTTGGAAACGCGGACAAACAGCGCCTGTACAAATACGTGTACCGAGTGCGGGTGTGTGCTTGTTGCAAGCTTGGATGGACTTCAATGGTGACGGCGACTTTGACGATACAGGTGAGCAGATTTTGCGCAACCAAACTTTGCTCTCCAACAGCAACACCGTTCTAATCGACATTCCTGCGCAAGCACAAGCGGGTCTGACGGCGGCTCGTTTCCGTTGCAGTACGCAAGCGGACTTGCCTTCTACAGGAGATGCGCCCGACGGCGAAGTGGAAGATTACTTCGTTGAGATTCAAGATGATGCGTTATTCGACTATGGCGATGCACCCGATAGCTATCACACGCATAAAGGCAATAACGGTGCAAAACATAGCATCGTGCCTGATGTGTATCTGGGCAGCTTAATTGATGACGAAGCCAATGGTCACGCTTCACAAGGCGCAGACGGTGATGATCGTCATGAACAAGCTGATGATGATGGCGTGGAAGGCGGATTCCCTAGCACGATGACATTAGGCGATACGGTGACATTAAATATCCTCACACCTGTGCCGAATGCGTGCTTGTTACAAGCGTGGATGGACTTCAATGCCGATGGTGATTTCAACGACAGTGGCGAGCAAGTGCTCAGCGATGTGGCTTTGCCCAGCACCCGCACCGCCGTCAATATCACCTTGCCAGAAGCTGCGACCGTCGAAATCGATACCTATGTACGTTTGCGTTGCAGCACACAACCTGGACTGGCTTCAGAAGGTGATGCACCGGATGGCGAAGTGGAAGACTATCGTTTACAAATCTTGCCACAAGGTGATTTTGGCGACGCGCCTGCCAGCTATAAAACGCTGCAAGCGGATGATGGCCCTTGGCATCAAATCGTACCGGGCGTGCATTTAGGCGCTAGTTTAGATGCTGACGGTAACGGTCAACCCAGCAGTAATGCTGATGGTGATGATCAAGACGGTCAACTGGATGAAGACGGTGTGCAATTCCTCACCCCATTGACTCAAGGTGAACCCGCTGAAATTCAAGTCACCGTGCCGACGGCGGATGTGTGCTTGTTGCAAGCTTGGATGGACTTTAATGCTGACGGCGACTTTGGCGATGAAGGCGAGCAACTGTTCGATAATCAAAGCCTACCGACCATCAGCAACACTTTAAGTTTCGATGTGCCCACGACCGCACAAGCAGGTTCAACTTATATGCGCGTGCGTTGCAGCACTGAAGCTGATTTAGGCTATACCGGCAAAGCCCTTGATGGTGAAGTCGAAGATTATGTGCTCGCTATCTTGGAAGCGGAGTTAGCTGATTTTGGCGATGCACCGGAGAGTTACAACACCACGGGCAACAATGCTGCACAGCATTTAATTACGCCGAATGCGTTCTTAGGCGCGGCGGTGAGTGCGGAAAAAGACGGTCTGCCGAGTATTGATGCAGCGGGAGACAATGATGATGGCGTATCCGGTTTGGGTGTGGATATGTTCCCCGGTCAAACTGTGAATATCGTTGTCAGCACACCTGTGCCGAATGCGTGCTTGTTACAAGCTTGGATGGATTTCAATATTGATGGTGACTTTAACGACAGCGGCGAGCAGATTATCCGCGATGCGTTCCTGCCTGCGACTAGTAATGCCTTTACTTTCACAGTACCCAGCGATGTTGAAACGGGTATTTACAGCTATGCGCGTTTCCGTTGCAGCACACAAACAAGCTTAGATGCGAGCGGTGCGGCACTAGATGGCGAAGTGGAAGATTATCGCGTGCTGTTTGAAGGCTTAGAAGACTTTGGTGATGCACCTGATAGCTATGGCACCACATTGGGCAATGACGGTGCTCGACATAAATTGGTGCCGGGTATTCATCTAGGTGGCAGCATTGATGGTGAACGCAATGCGCGTCCTAACGGCAATGCTAATGGCGACGATGGCAATGGGCGTAGTGATGCGAACGGTGTCTCTCGTGTCGAAGGTGATTTTGCTCCGGGCGGTCAAATTGCCATTGATGTCGTGGTCTCAGCCCCCGATGCTTGCTTGCTACAAGGCTGGATGGACTTCAACGCTGATGGTGATTTCAATGATGCCAATGAGCAGATATTTAGCGATGTTCGTTTGCCAGAAAAAGTCAACACGATGAGCGTGGATGTGCCGTTTGATGCGCAAGTGGGCAACGCGACCTATGCTCGTTTACGTTGCAGCACACAAGCAGGTTTAGGTGCGACGGGTGAAGCCCCAGACGGTGAAGTCGAAGACTATCGCTTGTTTATTGACGAGCGTGTGGTGGGCGACTTTGGTGATGCCCCCGCACCGTATCCCACGGCTGCTGAAGACAATGGAGCATGGCATGCGCTCAAACCCGGTGTGTACTTAGGCGATGGCGTGAACCGTGATGATGGCACCCGCGCAGGTTCTCCAGGCACCGGGACACCGGGCAACACGGATGATTTTGATGATGGTGTCACACCTGTCACTGAGTTCGTACCGGGTGAACTGGGCAAAGTGAATGTCCGTGTACCGCGCCCTGATGCTTGTTTGCTGAATGCGTGGATCGATTTCAATCAAGATAATGATTGGGATGATCCTGGTGAACAAATTGCCACTGATATGGCGCTGTCTGCTGCGTCTGGCATTAACGGCGTGACCTTTACCGTACCTAGTGATGCAAAAGAAGGTGAAACCTTTGCTCGCTATCGTTGCAGCACACAACCCGGCTTACCACCTACCGGCCCTGCACCGGATGGTGAAGTAGAAGATCATCCTGTGACTGTGCGTCGTGAAACCACCGTGCCAGGAACAGGCACGGATACCGGAACGGGTACAGGTACCGGAACGGATACAGGTACCGGAACGGATACAGGTACCGGAACGGGTACAGGTACCGGAACGGACACAGGTACCGGAACGGGCACAGGTACCGGAACGGACACAGGCACCGGAACGGGAACAGGCACCGGAACGGGAACAGGCACCGGAACGGACACAGGCACCGGAACGGGCACAGGCACCGGAACGGGCACAGGCACCGGAACGGGTACAGGCACCGGAACGGGTACAGGCACCGGAACGGGTACAGGCACCGGAACGGGCACTGGAACGACGATTCCGCCTAGCACACCACCCGCACCAATACCTACCTTGTCTGAGTGGGCTATGATCCTCCTGTCACTGCTATTGTTATGGATGGGAATGGGTAGCTTACGCCGAGAAGAGCAGCGCTAAGAAGCAGTGAATAGCCCCAAACACGGGGCTATTAGACAATATCCTTTTAAACGTAAAACAGCCCGTTCTTGCAAGAACGGGCTGTTTTACGTTTAAAAGCAGTCGGGGTAATAGAACTTGTTGCGGGCATCTTCGTATAGGCTCTTAGTGAGTAATCACAACGTTTTTTCGATGTTTGAGTCTATTTTTATGCACGGAAAAGAAGCCTTTGCACCACCTCAATCAATAAATTTAGGTTGACAATAGTCCTATAGATACATAGAATTCCCGCCTTTCATCAATTTGAGTATTTTTTGGAGCCACCGCTAATGAAGACATTTAGCGCAAAACCTCAAGACGTAAAACGCGATTGGTATGTAATTGACGCGGAAGGCGTTGTATTGGGTCGTTTAGCCACACAAATTGCCAGTCGCTTACGCGGTAAGCATAAACCAGAATATACCCCACATGTGGATACTGGTGACTATATTGTCGTAATTAATGCAGAAAAAGTGCGTGTTACTGGTAATAAACAAACAGATAAAATGTATTACAGCCACACAGGTTATCCTGGTGGTATAAAATCTATTAGTTTTGACAAACTAATGGAAAAAGCCCCTACGCAAATTTTAGAAAAAGCTGTTAAAGGTATGTTGCCTAAAGGGCCTCTGGGACGTGCAATGTTTCAGAAATTAAAAGTTTACGCCGGTTCAGAACACCGACATAGTGCACAACAACCAATAGCTTTGGACGTTTAAAATGGAACAATATTACGGTACAGGTCGTCGTAAAAGCTCCAGTGCGCGGGTCTTTCTGCGTAAGGGTGAAGGCAATATCATAGTCAATGGTCACCCATTGGATGAATATTTTGGTCGTAAAACAGCCCGCATGGTGGTAAGACAGCCATTAGATGTGACTGAGCTACATGATAAATTTGATATTTATGTCACCGTTAAAGGTGGTGGTGGTACCGGACAATCAGGGGCTATTCGTCACGGTTTAACTCGTGCGTTAATCGCTTATGATGAAGAGTTGCGTCCTCCATTGCGTAAAGCAGGTTTTGTGACTCGTGATGCGCGTGAAGTTGAGCGTAAGAAAGTGGGTCTGCATAAAGCGCGTAAAGGTACTCAGTACAGTAAACGCTAGAGTATTTAGGGTTTATTGGGAGATCGTCTAGCGGCAGGACTACGGACTCTGACTCCGTCAACCTAGGTTCGAATCCTAGTCTCCCAGACATCTCAAGATGAGCCAGCATACTCAAAAAAAGACTGACAGTGAAAACTGTCAGTCTTTTTTTGCTCTATATAGCTGGAATAAAAAAAGCCCTGCAAATGCAGGGCTTTTTTATTTTACGTCAACAATGACTTAGAATTTCAAACCCCAGCTCAATTCCAATTCATATTGACTCATTTCAATACAGCCCGTTTGACTACCAGTGTTGACATTCATGCTGCACACCTTGTCAGTAGGCATATAGGCAAACGAGAAATTCAATTCACTGGTAGATGTCATGCGCTTGGTTAAGCCCATAGTCCAGTGATCTTGAATCACCGCAGGGGCAATAATATTAAACAAGCCTTGATCACTAGGTACAGGCTGATTGCCATGTGAATATCCCCCACGGAAAGTTAAATCAGAGGAATAATCCCAACTCACACCTAGCTTAGCAATGAGCATATCTTCCCAGCCAAAACCGATACCATTATCAGTGCCTAGAACGATTTGAGGATTGCCTGAAGCATCTGCCATCGGTACATTATGACCATTGCCAATCGCATCAACCTCAGAATAAGCAATATGTTGCACATCAAAAGCAACGGTGACGGCATCATTGGCTTTATAAGACAGTCCTAGAGTAAAAGTAGGAGGAATGTCAAAAGACCCTTGTTCTGCAAACAAGCCTTCATAATCTTTAAATTTGCTCATCCACAAACGAGTTTGATAAGACGCACCTAAGCTCACCTGCTCACTGATCTGACCTGTCCAACCAAGACGCAAACCACCACCATAAGCCATGTCATAACCATTATTAGTGAGTTTTGTTGGTTGTTCAGACACGCCCATGAAAGGCTCTAAACCGTAAGCTTTAAAACGTTGAATAGCAAAAACCGGCATGATACCAATGCTGTGTACGGAATTGAGCTTACGTGAGTAAGTCAGTCCCATAAATAATTGCGATAAATCCACACCTGTGGGAGTAGAAGCGGTTGGCATCCCCGGTACAGGTTGCCCTGCCAAACTGGGATCAGGGAAATTGGCTGGAAAACGTGGATTAAAGGCAGAAAAAACCGCGCGGGGATATTTAGTATTCATCCCGCCATTACCGCCGATGGTTAAACCCAAAGAAGAATGACGATCCAGCATCCGGTTATAACCCATATGCGGAATCAAAAAGAAGTCTTTATCGCTATCAAAGTTGCCCGCTTCAAAAGTCGGAAATCCTGGCGTACCGTTATTGTTAGCAGTGTAACTACGTTGTGGAGAAAACAAACTGACACCTAAATCCATACGCGCACCTACGTGCACCATATTGGCAGGATTCATCGCAGCACTCATGGTATCCAACGGCAAAGCCACTCCTGCACCACCCATGCCTTTGCTTTTGGTACCAAAGCCGTGCTGAGAATAACCATTTGTAGCCCATACATTCATGGATGAAACGGCTAAAACAGCACTAATGGCCGAAGATAATAATATTTTTTTCATGCAAAAAGTCCCCTTTGGAGGTTGCAAATCTGTATTTCTAGTCATTTCCCTACGTTAAACTTTAGTGTGACACACTCTGAATCGCAGGGAAATAAGAAAAACTCAATGGCAGTCTATATTAGAAAACAACTATATAATCAAATGCAAATAGGGGATTTTGATAGGCGAATCTGAAAAAAATATGCTGCAACCGCATATTTTGCTAGAAACGGTCATTTTTTACATTTTTGACACAAATACCTCTGCGAGTATTTGGAGCCATTGAAATTGCCGCCAATCTCAATGTAAATATTGAAAGTTAAAACCTAAGCTTTTGAATAAAAAGATTTAAAACAAGAATCTTGACAAGGCCGTCAATGAAATCGACCCAAGATGTCATCCGATAATTCAAATGATTTTTATGGAAAAGGAAGGGAAAAAGAAGCCGATGCAAAACAGGGGGGGATGAATATAACGATTAGAAATATCTTTGCATCGGCTGACTCCCCCTGAATCTTAAATTTTGCAAGATACCAGGAGGCACTTGTGAATAGACTTGTTGCGAGGAGTCAGCGTCGTAGCGAAAAGGTGTGGTTTTGAGGCGGGGTTTTCGGTTTTTTGAGGCGAATAACGAGTTATTTAACGAGAAAAAGCAGAAAAACCGACTAAAATCCACGCCTTTGCAGCCGATAAAGACCCCTCGCAACCAGTCTAATGTAATCCGTATGTAAGTGTTGGTCATTTACAAGTCTTATGGCTTTGCCGATGTCGAGTAACGGCTGCTCTACCGCAAGGAATCCAACTCTGCTTCGGTAAAGGGATTCTCACCGCGTTCTAGGCCATCTATCCAGCGTACACGTTGTAACACTTCATCACCTTCAGCCTCATTAAGACTTTCTGCCACGACAAAGCGAAAATCTTCCAATGCGTCCGCCGTATTGCCGCTTAAGGCACGAGCGAGACCGCGTGCATCACGATAAACTACATCTCCATCACTGTTCTTCACCGCTTGCTCGCAGGCATTTAACACTTTTGCAGCGCGTTGGTTCAGTGCTCCATACCAACAGAGCTCATCCCAAACCTCTGCTGGTATTTCAAGCTTGGCATCCAATACTGCGCTTACTGGAGTTGGCTCAGGGCTGGGGCGATTTTGCCCTCTCTAACCTGCTCTGGAATCGACTCAATCAACACGGCTACCCGCAATTGTTTGGCTTTCTGTGCAAGGTCAAAATCTAAACGGGCATCTAATGCTAATGCTTGTTGGAGTTTTTTAGTCGCTTGTTCTACTGCCACATAAACAAAGTTATGCGCCGACTCGATGCCGTGAGTAATCCGTGCGGCGTAGTCTTAGCCATCGGGGGTATTGACCTTATCAAACCAACCATCAAAACCCGCAAGTTTGAGTGTTTGGTGCAGACGAGCCACAAAGTCCAAGCTTTCACGGCAACCGTAGGAAATAAATAAGTCGTAGCTATTCAGCATCCCATGCCACTTGAGGTTTCAAAAAATCCTCAATAGCAGCTTGAATGCCTTGTAGAATATTTTGGCTTTGCTTTTTGAGTGTAG
>JADGEH010000036.1 GCA_016744475.1 Thiotrichales bacterium
TCCTAAGTCGACTGGGCGTTACCGCGGAATTTCACGCGCAGTGGCGAGGTGCCCGACAAGGGGCTGACGTCGATCGAGACGTTGGGCTTGTCGGAACCCACGTCTTCGCCGCCAAAGAAGACATGTTTAAGATCTATTTGACGATGACTGCAGGAACGTGTTACCTGCTCTATAAGGTATTCGATTCCTTCGGGGGAGTTTTTAACGGAAAACGGTTTTCTGAGAATATGTCCATTCCCATTACACAACATGGCAACATGGTCCTTTTTGGCGTAATCGATTGGTACACACATAACTTTTGCACCGTTTCCGGCTTCTTCAAATAGAGTGAGTAGCTCTTGACTTTGGTTTGTATAAATGTTCTTTTTTTTCATGAGATAATAAAACAATAGCTTCAATAGCGCCTTTCATATCTGCTGAAGCTAAACGTTGACCTTTTGTATCTATAACATGTAGAAAATAATCATCACCTCCAAGCAACAATAACGGCTCATCATGAAACTCATTAGGAGTAAATATCAATGAACGCACAAAACCTCGTAATGGATTACCTTCACGTATATTGACATAAGCTCCTCCTTCTTTTTGACGAAGCCACAAACCATCACTATTACCGCCTACGACCTGTAGTCCATCTTGCTCACAAATAGCCCATAATTTTATTTCCTCAGTCAGACCAGGTAATTCTAATGGAATCTGTTTTTTATCATACCCAGTGGATTGATATATCTTATAAGGCAGAGTAATTGAGTCAGAACGAAAAAATGCTGGTGAACTATCCCATCCACCAATTTGATGAAAAGCAATGGATTCTTGCTCATCTTTATCAAAGGTTATATGAGAATAAGATAACGATGGGGGATTCTCAGGGTTAAAATCCTGCTTAAATTCAGTTGCAAAATTAAAATCTAAAAGATGTTCGAGTTTTGATGTAAACAAACGTAAATAAACATGTCCTTCGTCATCAGATTGTTGAGTAAAACGTGATAATGCAAAGCTATGGGTATCGCTTATTTTAGAGTATGGAGAAGGTTCGCAAAGGTTTATCCAATATGGGGAGGGGGAATGTGCTGATGGAGAGCGAGATTTTAGTTTCAAAGGATAAACAGCATCACCATAACACACTAAAATACTCAAGAAACCATGTCGAGTGATGACTGCAATACAGGATAAAGACTTGTGAGCTAGATGATCTGGGTGAAGGCGAATCAGCCAACGACTTTTGGGATTTTGAATGTGTGATAAAAGTGAGGAGGGAGTATTTAAAAGGGCTATAGCTCTATTGGGTTTGACATAATAAGGTAGTGCCTTACATAAATGTTGCTCTAGTTCACATAACTGCCGTTCTAATTCTTTTTTAGATAATTTTAAATTAAAATCATCAATTTTTAAATTATCTAGCTGTGGTCTAGGTAATGAGTTAACCGCGCTTAATTCAAAGTTATTTCGTGTTTTTTCAGACATTATATTTCTCCTTGTGTGACAAAATGTTTCAAATATGAAACATTTGACCTTTTAAATTATGCTTGAAAGTTTATCACCAATTAAGTTATTAATGTCAAGACTCAAAGTGAACATGAGATAAGAGGGAGTGATTGTGTGTTTTTTAAAAGACCAAGAAAAATCGTACACTATATTACATGTGTTTTTTTATACATGCCAATATATAGCTTCGCTTCAAATCAGGATATATCGATTGATTCCCCTCAAAGCAACAGCATCTTTAATCAGCCACCTCGTGCCTTACCTGAATCTTCAGAACCACCAGAACCTCCTCCGGTAGAAACAGTGTCCTCGGAGAATGTAAGATAATTATTTTAATTTATAGTCATAAGCCATATAAGGAGATTTATTAGAATGTGTGAGAAAGAAATAAAAATTTTTATTAGCTATGCTCATCCTAATAACAATGAAAACTGGATAAGCATTACAATTTCAAAAATAAAAAAATACTTAGAGGTAACTTTTCCAGGAAGGCGGGTGAATTTTTTTTATGATAAAGAAGATATTCAAGGGAATGAAAACATAAGCAAAAAACTTGTCAGTAACATAAATGATAGTGATGCAATGCTTGTTTTTTCATCAAAGGCCTATTATGCCTCATTTTGGTGTATGGGAGAATTAAAGCACTTCTGTGAAAAGCTACAGAAACAGGAAATTAAAGAGGGTATTTTTTTATCTAAATTGGATAACTCAAAGCCACCTGATGATTTAAAACGCGAATGCGATTTTATTGTTAAAATAAACGGATACACTTTTTTTGAATATGATGCAGAAATAGAGGTTTATTACCTTTATGGTAGTCCAGCAGACCCCATATGCGATAAAAAAGAACAAAGTTCAAAATATATACGTTTGATTTATAAACTAGCATCTGATTTATCAGATTATTTTGAAATAGTAAGTCAAAAAACAAAATCAACCAAACATGAGCTTAAACCTGGAGAAAAAAATAAAAAAATATTTTTGATAATTGAGCCTTACGACCCTTTTATCAAGGAGAGAATAACAAGCGTTTTAAATGGACGACATTATGGGTATTTTGTCTATAGGAATTTAGATATTAAAAACTTTATGCTAGAGTTAATGAATTGCAGTGGACTAATAATATTCCTTCATGAAAATGCTGAAAAAGACATGTCTTTTTTTAAAAAGCACAAGAAATATATAAAACAACGAGAGTTTGAATACATTGCTCATAATCTATCTGAAAATATAGATTTAAATAGCTATGTAAATTACAAACAAGCCATAAATTTTAATAGTGACTCAATGAACAGCGGATTATCAGAAATGCTAAACTCATTAGAGAAAGAGGATTAGAAGATGGAATCAGGTAACTATAAAGCTAAAGCCCATTACCCCTATCTTGGGTTGCGTCCATTTACACCGTATGAAAAAGATGTTTTCTATGGCCGTGAAGCTCATATCGGGGAATTATTGTCAAAATTTCAAAGAAAACATGATTCAGGTAAATCACATTTTATTGCTATTCTGGGACGTTCGGGTGGAGGGAAATCGTCTTTAGTTCAAGCAGGTTTATTACCCGCATTGGAAGATGGCGAGATACCTGACTTACCTAATTGGGTTTCTATTGAAATTCGTCCTTCGGCTAAACCTTATTTTATGGTGGCACAGACTTTACTAGAAAAAAGTATCATAAAAAATACGACTTCAACCATTCAGGAACTTGGAAAAAAACTGCAAGAAACTCCTGATAGTTTACATAAGTTATTGACTTCAGAAAATAGTGAACTAAGAGAAACCGTTGACTCTTCAAAACAATTATCTAGCCAGGAGCAGGAGCAGGAGCAACACTTGCTGATTTACATTGATCAATTTGAGGAATTATTCCGTTACAAAGGATACACAGAAAAAGAATCTATTGAAAGCTTTGTTGAATTTCTATTACACAGTGCCAAGCATGATCGCATTTGGGTCTTAATTTCTATGCGAGGAGAATATTTGCAGGACTGTGAAGCTTTTCCTCAACTAATAGAAACTATTAATGCGGGGCTGTATTTATTACCCAGAATGAATAATGATGAGCTTAAGAGAGTCATATCATGGCCCGCAGGTTTTTTTGATGATAAAGTAGATGATGGTTTAGTTAAAAAATTACTCTCTGATTTTCAAGCCACCACTTCAGAAGAGGAAGATGCTTATCCTGAACGTTTACCTTTACTTCAACACGCATTAGATCGAATATGGCTTAAGGCGCGTGGTAGCATGAACCCTGTACCTAATATAGAAACAGCCCATGTTGATGAGGAAAGTCGATTTGCTACCATGAAAATTGAGCATTATGAAGCTGTGGCTGAAATACCGAAAAATTTACCATTTAAAAGCCATTCCTCAAATTTGTTACATCAGTGTTTATTAAATCATTTAGAAGAATGTTTTAGTCAGTTTGATGAATATGAGCAACATCTAGTATCTATTATTTTCCGTGCTTTGACACAAAAAGATATACAAACTGATCGTATTGTACGTCGTCCTGTTTCTATTAGAGAATTAGCTAAAATTGCTAATATTGATTCTGAAAAAGTATCCTCTTTAATAGAAAATATTCGAGGTCACCTCTTTTTACTCCCTCTCCCCCCACAAAGGGGGGTAGCTGACAATGACGAGGAAATGGATGCTGAAATTTTTCGTTTTGGAGGTGAAGAACTTTCTGAAGATTCCATTATTGATGTTGTTCATGAAAGTTTAATACAGCATTGGCCTAGACTTAATTTATGGATCAAAGAGGAACAAGAATCCGAGAGAATGTATCGAATATTAGAAGATAGAACTTCACTTTGGGTTCAAGAACATGAAGACAAGGCTTTTTTGTTGAAAGATGATTTACAGATATACTGGAATTGGTTTCATACCAGTAAAATAAATTCAAGCTGGAGTGAACGATATGAAAATCAGAGTGCGATTGATAGTGAAATAAAAAATATTAAATTTGAACAAATACAGACTTTTTTAGAAGCATCAAAACAGCGAGAATCATCAAGAAAAATATATAAGAAATTATGGCAGGCTGGGGTTGTTATACTTTTTTCTTTAGGTATTTATCTGTTTGGATATTTTTGGTTTGATACAAAATCAGAGTTTAATGAAAAACTCTCGAAAATACAGTTAAAAATACAACAATCTGATTTTAATTCGGCTGAAACTCTCATTAAGAAAAGTCATAAATTTAAGTGGAATGAGTTTTCCTCCAGCCTTTCCATAAAACAACTCCAATCACGCCAATGGTTGCAAGCATTGACCAACATTTCTAGTGCGTCATCTGTTAGTGCAAATGCTCAGATGCCATTTCTTATTTACACGCAAACCTTATCTTTTGATAAGACTTATATAGTATTAGGCGGGGAGAATAATACTATTATTTTAAAAAACATTAATAAGCACATAGATTATCCATTACCCGCCATGAAAAAGATGAATGCTTTGGTATTCTCTCCAACTGAAAATGATTTGCTCGGTGCTCAAGGCAGCAGCACTACACCTTCTTTATTACGTTGGATATTACCTGAAGACATTGATTTTAAGAAGAAGATTCTCCTTGAGGCATTCCCTATTGAGCATCGAGCTTTTAGTCTAGCCTATTCACCTGATGGAGGTTTGTTAGCTTATGCGGGTGAACAAGGAAAAATTTATATTAAAAACGCCCAGCATTTAGAAAAAGAATCTACTCATACTATTGATGCTCATATTCCGCATGACATTTATGCTTTAGCATTTTCTTCTGATGGAAAATGGTTGGCTAGTGGTAGTAGCGATAAAACAGTAAAGTTATGGAAAACAAAGGACTGGAGTCAGGGTTATCGTTTCCAGGGACATACGGATGATGTAGAAGCCGTTGTTTTTAGCTCAGATGCGCAATTATTAGCCAGCAGTGATAGCCAGGGCTTGATTTATCTTTGGGAAGTAAAAACCGGGGAAGCTCAGCATTTGTTATTGGGTCATCAAGGTAAAGTCTCTACTTTGGCTTTTATTGAACAAGGTCAATATCTGGTATCCGCTGGAGCCGATAGAAATATACGCCTGTGGGATGTAGTCAGTGGACGTGCATTGCGCATTTTTCAGGGGCATCAAGGACAGATAACGTCTTTAATGGCAGTGCCCGATAGCAATACTGTCTATAGCGTGGGATACGATAATCAATTATTAAAATGGGATATGGGCTTGTCAAAGCAGCAGCAATTACAAGCCTTGCCTGATGCTCAATCAGTGAAAAAATTTGCCTTTATACCCGGTAAAGCATGGGCGATAGCAGGCTTTGATTCAGGCAAAGTACGTCTTTATGATCAAAAACAAGCTCAATGGCATCAGCCTATTCAAGCCCATGAGCAGCAATACTTTAGTGATTTAAGTGTTCACCCCAGTGGTACTTGGATAGCGACCAGTAGTTATTATGATCCAGAATTAAAACTCTGGCAGTTTGATGAAGGGAAGCTTATTCAGAAAGAAGGTTTAGAGCATCCTCGTCAATTAAATGCCATTCAATTTTCCCCCGATGGACGCTGGTTAGCCAGCAGTACTTGGGGAGGGAATATTTATTTATATGCCTGGAAAAATAGACAAGCTCAATTAGTAGATGAAACCGTTTTAGAACAAAAAACTATTCGTTCTTTATCGTTTGATCAGCAGGGACGGTATTTATTAGCTGGAGGGAATGAGCAGTTACAGCTTTGGGACATTAAAGGTCATCGTTTAGAAGCTGTAGGCTCACCTATCGCTCAAGCAGATACGACACTTTGGGCTCAAATCAGTTCTGATGGACAATATGTTGCACGAGGCGGACATCAACAATTTATTGAGGTATTTAGAGTAGATGATGGTTTGCAACTCATAGCACGATTGAAAGGACATCTGGGTACCGTTAAACAAGGTGTTTTTACACCTAGTGGACAATTGGTGACCGTTGGTTCTGATGCCACTGTACGTTTTTGGGATTTAGAACGGCAAAGCCTTTTATTTACCTTAGAGTTACCTTCACAACCCTATCCGCCTGTTCCCTTAGAAGACTTTGCCTTTCATTGTGAGCCTGAGACTTGCTGGCTGGGAGTGCCTTTGAATGAGCGCGGGGTATTGGCTTTGTATGACATGGGGCGGGATTTAAGCTTGGGGGATTAAGGATTTGGCATAGTCTCTGCACTATGCCTGGCAGCCACAGACAATGATTCCTACCTCATTATCTTGTGGTCAGGCGTTTGGGGTTTTGGGCGGCTCCAATCGCCATTTTTTTGTCTTCTGATCACATCTAAGAGCCTATACGTGCCAAGCTATCGACACGCTCAAGCTGACGACCTGCCTTAAACGTTCTCTTCTTCTTTTCCTGCTGCTCCAAACACTTGTACATCTAAGAGCCTATACGAAAACGGGATAATCGGCTGCAAATCCGCCCTTTTGGTCAGGTTTTCCGCTTTTTTTCGTTAAATAGCCCGCTATTCGCCTTAAAAAACCGAAAAACCTGCCTCAAAATAGCGAATTTTCGCTTCGATTCCCCATCTTCGTATAGGCTCTAATGCCGCGATGGTGCTTAAGTTGACCACCCTATGGGTGCAGGTTTAAAACCTGCACCCGAACGTTTCAAACAACTTCAAACATGCTCAAAACGTTCAGGTCAAGGTGGCAAACCTTGACCCGCTAGTTTACGAGAATGTCCAACGAACGGTTGTGTTCGGTTTTTAAATTGTGGAAATACATGAGGCATATTAAGATGACGCTTCCATTTTCTAACACCCTGTCCTTACATATAAATCAGGGTCATCGGAACGCTACGGCAGGCTGTTTATGGATACATCATGTTATCGCTGATACTCATTCATAGCGTTTGCTGCTTAATCCCCCCCATCAAGCCAAATGAGCACAATGAATAAATTCCCCTTATTTTTCGTTTCCCTTTTCCTTCTAATCCTCACCGCTTGTGGTTCCCCCAAACTCAACCCTCTATCCTCTAGCGGGATAATTCTAGCTTTCGGCGACAGCCTTACCGCAGGTGTGGGGGTGTCTGAGGGGCAAAGCTATCCTTCGGTGCTTGCAAGGCTTTCTGGCAAGACGGTGATTAATGCGGGGGTGTCTGGAGAAACCACAGCGCAAGGGCTTAAACGCTTGCCGGAGTGGCTAGAAAAACATACACCTGAGTTGTTGATTTTGTTGGAAGGTGGTAATGATATTTTGCAAAATCGTGATTCGATGCTCATTAAGCAGGATTTACAGCAGATGATTGAAATTGCACGCCACTATGGTGTGCAGGTGGTGTTGCTGGGTGTGCCTGAGAAAAGGTTGTTTTCTGATTCTGCGCCGTTGTATGGCGAATTGGCTAAGGCGCATGACTTAGCATTTGATGGTGAGACTATTGCTCGTTTGATACGTAGCCCATCGAAAAAATCGGATTCGGTTCACTTTAATGCGGCAGGTTATGCGGCATTGGCGGAACGAATTTATGCGCTTTTGTCTAAGGAGGGCGCGTTGCCGTAATCTTGGCGTGTTTGTACCGTTTTTCGGCGGGTTTGTATGACATGGGGCGGGATTTAAGCTTGGGGCATTAAGGATTTGGCATAGTCTCTGCACTATGCCTGTCAGCCACAGACAATGATTCCTACCTCATTATCTTGTGGTCAGGCGTTTGGGGTTTTGGGCGGCTCCAAGCGCCATTTTTTTGTCTTCTGCTCACGTCTAAGAGCCTATACGAAAATGGGATAATCAGCTGCAAACCCGCCCTTTTGGCCCGATTTTCCGCTTTTTTTCGTTAAATAGCCCACTATTTGCCTTAAAAAACCGAAAAACCCGCCTCAAAATGGCGAATTTTCGCTTCGATTCCCCATCTTCGTATAGGCTCTAAGCGCTGGCTGAACGTGCCAAGCCATCGACACGCTCAAGCTGACCGCCCGCCTTAAACGCTCTCATTCTCCTCTTCAGTCTCTTCTTCTTTTCCTGCGGTTCCAAACACTTGCGCATCTAGTGCCGCGATGGTGCTTAAGTTGACGACACCTCGAGTGGTGACGGTTCGACTTAAAACGTGTACAGGTTTTTTCATCCCTAAGAGTATGGGCCCTACGGAAACTCCATTACCCAAGGCTTTTAAGGCGTTAAAGGTGATGCTGGCGGCATCCATATTGGGCATGACTAATAGGTTGGCTTCGCCGCGTAAACGCGATTTGGGGAATAGCTGATCGCGTATCCCTTCGATGATGGCGGCATCGGTTTGCATTTCTCCTTCAATTTCTAATTCGGGTGCACGTTTTATCACCATATCTAAGGCCTCGCGGACTTTGCGGGAGGATTTTGTGCTTTGGCTGCCGAAATTAGAATGTGACACCATGGCTATTTTGGGTTCGATGCCGAGTACGCGCATCCCGGAGGCGGCTAATAAGGTGATTTCTGCCATTTCTTCAGCCGTTGGGTTGGTATGAATGGAGGGGTCGGTGATGAAATAGGTGCCTTTGTCTAAAATCAGCATTTGCATCGCGGAGGGGGTTTTAACGCCTGGGCGGGTGCCGATGATGTCACGCACATGACGCAGGTGTTCTTTAAATGTCCCTACAGGGCCCAGCACTAAAGCATCGGCTACACCGCGTCGCAGTAACATGGAGGCGGCTACGGTTGAGTTGGTGCGCACCACGACATTGGCTTCCGCAGGCCAGATACCGTAACGTCCCATTAAGTCGTGGTATTCCTCAGCCAAGATGTTGCGGTCTTCATATGTGCGCGGATCGATGAGTTCAAAATCAACGCCGGGTTTGATGTGTAAACGGGCTTCTTTCAGGCGACGTTTAACGCCTTCTTCGCGTCCCAGCACGATAGGAATGGCGCATTGTTCATCAATCAGCACCTGCACGGCACGCAGTACGCGAATGTCTTCTCCTTCAGAAAATAATAGGCGTTGAGGTTTTTCACGAGCCAGGTTAAACACGCTGCGCATGACGTTACCGGAACGAGAGACGTAACGCGCCAGTTGTGCATGATAGGCGTTGAAATCTTCAATCGGGCGCGTCGCCACTCCTGTTGCCATCGCAGCTTTGGCAATAGCGGGGGGAATCATGGTGATTAAGCGCGGATCAAAGGGTTTGGGAATAATGTATTCAGGGCCAAAATGCAGTTCATGTCCGCCGTAAGCCGCTGCTAACATTTCATTGACTTCGGCAGAGGCGTAATTGGAGACGGTGCTGGTGACTATATCGGTGATGGCATGGACACAAGCGATTTCCATTTCTCGGTTAATTTGTGTCGCGCCGACATCCAAGCAGCCTCGGAATAAGAAAGGAAAGCATAAGACGTTGTTCACTTGATTCGGATAGTCCGAGCGCCCGGTGGCAATAATGGCTTTGGGACGTACTTTTTGCACTTCTTCGGGCATGATTTCTGGCGTGGGGTTGGCGAGTGCGAGAATCAGCGGTTCTTCGACCATTTTATCGACCATTTCGGCTTTCAGCACATGCGGTGCGGACAAGCCTAGAAAAATATCAGCCCCTTCAATCACATCCGCCAGCACTCGCGCCTCGGTCTCAATCGCAAAACGGGCTTTGTATTCATCCATTTCTTCCACGCGGCCTTTGTACACCACACCTTTAATATCGGTGACGATAATATTATTAGGCTCTAAGCCCATATCGACCAATAAATCCAGACAGGCCAAAGCGGCAGCACCCGCACCTGAGGCGACTAATTTGACGTTGGCGATATTTTTATCTAACAGGCGCAAACCGTTGATCACCGCTGCGGCGACGCAAATCGCTGTACCGTGCTGATCATCGTGGAATACGGGAATATTTAAGCGCTCACGCAGGGCTTTTTCGACTTCAAAACATTCTGGCGCTTTGATGTCTTCTAATTGAATGGCTCCAAAAGTCGGTTCCAAACCCGCCACAATTTCAATTAACAGTTTAGGATCAGGCGCATCCACCTCTATATCAAATACATCTACGCCCGCAAATTTCTTAAACAGCACGGCCTTGCCTTCCATCACGGGTTTTGCCGCTAAAGGCCCAATATTGCCTAAACCGAGCACGGCTGAGCCATTGGTAATCACGCCTACAAGATTGCTGCGAGCGGTCAGTGTCGCCACTTCTTTGGGGTCTCGCACAATTTCTTCACAAGCCGCTGCCACACCCGGCGAATAGGCCAAGGCTAGATCGCGCTGGTTTGCCAGAGGTTTAGTCGGTTGGATGCAGAGTTTGCCGGGGGTGGGGTTGCGGTGGTAATACAGCGCACTGTCTCGATCAGCCATGAGAGTCTGTCCTGTTATTCATTGATGTTACGCAGAGACTGAATCATTGCGTGGTATTTTGATCGCAAAAAATCGCCGCTGCTTCACGCTGGGTTAGATTGGCGCGTACAAAACTGACTATTTCTCTCTAAGCACTCACCGTAAAGGTGAGTTAGAAGGCACAATAAATCTGTTTGACACACGGTGAGGCGGTAAGAAGCTTTTCATTATAGGGATATAAGTGTGGAGACACAGCGCTAATTAGCAGAGCTTAAGTATTAACATTTTCAATCTTTAAGCGGTCTGTCGCGCTCATATTCAATGCAAGCGATCAGTCACATCTGTCACACTGCTCAAACAGCGATAGGCAGGATGTTTATTTGTACGACAGCAACAAGGTATGATTTTGCGGCTTTTTACTTCCAAATGAGAATCATTACTATTGCTATCGCTTCGTAACAACTGCTATTCTTTGATGCTTATTAGACTTTTCGCTACGATGTCTATCCCTCGCCACCCGTCTAATATTCATGACCTTCAATTCATTCACAGCATGATTCAATGGAGTTCTTCCCATGCAAAAAAAAATCTTATACACCGCATTATTAGGTGCTCTGTTGTATCAATCCCCGGCTTGGGCGGATGATGCTACAGAACAACGTCTTAATACCCTGGAGCAGCGCTTACAGATGTTAGAGCAACGCTTGCAACAGCAACAACGTATGCTGACAGAAAAAGATCAACACATTGCCCAGCTACAAACCACTAAAAAATCCGCCGCTTCAGGCAGTGATCAGTGGTTTGATAAAATAGAAATGGGCGGCGTGATAGAAGTGGAAGCCAGCCATCATGATCCTGAAAACGGAGATTCCAGCAATGATTTATCCGTGGCTACGGTAGAAATTGGCTTAGCGGCTCAAGTCAATGACTGGACAAAAGGCGAAGTGGTGTTTTTATATGAAGAAGATGACACCGATTTTGGCGTAGACAGCGCCACCATCACCGTCAGCCCTCCAGAAGGCCCGTGGTTTATCACCGCAGGCCAATTTGGTTTACCTTTTGGTCGCTTTGAAACGAATTTAGTATCCGACCCACTGACCTTGGAACTCGGCGAAATCTATGAAACCAGCTTGCAAGCTGGCGTTGAAATGAACGGTTTTATGGCTTCAGCCTATGTGTTTAATGGTGATAATAAGAAACAGGGTGACGATAAAATTGATAACTTTGGATTGGATTTAGGTTACAGCTTAAAGCAAGGTGATATGACCTGGAATGCCGCTTTAGGTTACTTAAATGACGTGGGTGATACCGATGCGATGCAAGATACCATCGCTGACAATTTGGGCAGCAATGATGTCGCTGATCACGTTCCCGGTTGGTTTGTCAGTGCTGTGTTTGAGTATGGGCCTTTTATCGTGATCGGCGAATATTTAGGCGCGGCTGATTCGTTCCAAGCCAATGAGCTGGCTTGGCAGGCTCAAGGGGCAGAACCTCAAACTTGGAACCTAGAAGCGGCTTATGCTTATCAAGTAGCCAACAAAGAGGTGTCTGTTGCTTTAGGCTATCAAGGCAGTGATGAAGCCCTGGGTTTAGGCTTACCTGAAAACCGTTGGTTATTAGCTTTCTCTGTCGGTATTTTAGATAACACCAGCTTGTCTTTTGAATGGGCACATGATGAAGATTATGGCGTTGATGACGGCGGTTCTGGTGATTCTAGCCATGCTTTCACCGCACAATTAGCGGTAGAGTTTTAAGTGTAGAGATTGTCTAGGCTTTGTTTGAAAATATAGCCCACATCAATCACGGCTCTCTAGGAACAACACCACTTCTAAGTGGTGTTGTTCCTAGAGAACGCATAAAGCCATCCTTTTAATCAATATTGGAGCACTGCCAATGATTTTAGTCATGACCCTGTTGGTGCGCGACGAACAAGATATTTTACCCGCCAATATTGAATACCATTTAAGTCAAGGCGTGGATTTCATTATCGCCACCGATCATTCATCGCGTGATGCCACACCGGATATTCTCAAATATTATGAACGCCGTGGCGTGCTGCATTATATCTTGGAACAAGAAGAAGATGCTCAGCAGCCATGGGTGACAAGAATGGCGCGTATGGCTTTTGAAGAATACGAAGCAGATTGGGTGATTAATAGCTACGCAGATGAATTTTGGTGGTTTGAAGGCGGCGCTTTACGCCACTTTTTTGCACAACAAGCACTGGATACCCAAGCGGTAGCCGCCGCATCCTTAAATTTCATAGCACGCCCTGAAATGGACAAATACTGGTTTGCCGACAGCATGACCGTGCGCGACACCGCATCGCTCAATGCGCAAGGTCAACCACTTTCGCGTCACGCCTGCCACCGAGGTCATGCCGATATTAATATCGGAGTCGATGACATCAGCGCAAAAGGTGAGACATGGTTCGCTCAGCCCACTGAGCAATTGTTAGTGTTTAATTTCCCCATGCGTTGCAGAGCACAAAAAAAGGCCGATATGCAGCCCCCAATCCTCAGCATCTCAGCGCTGCAAACTGGCTTAGCCGAGCAGCATTATGTTGAAGACCTGCGTTTACAAAAAACCTTGCATCAACTAGATGCGGCGCACATTGTAAGCCTGAGCTATCTTCCTTCCTCTTTTCAAAAAACCTATCATTACGCCCGCTATAAGCTCTTTGGCTTTTAAGCACAAGTATCCATATCCTCATGCGCATTCTCCATATTGGTAAATACTTCCCGCCCTTTGCAGGCGGCATCGAAAGCTACATGGCGACCCTACTGCCTGCACTTGAAACACAAGACATACAGACCGCCGCCATTGTTCATGACCACCAAAAACCCAGCTCACTCTGGCCTGCGTTTCAAGCCGACAAAGACTACCCTTCTATTTATCGCGCCCCCAGTTATGGACGCTTACTGTATGCACCCATCAGCCCGCATTTTCCCTACTGGCTACAACGCAGCCTCAAAGCCTTTCAACCCGACGTGTTGCATCTACACCTGCCCAACACCTCCGCCTTTTGGGTCTTATTCTCCGCCGCCGCACGGCGACTTCCCTGGGTGATTCATTGGCATTCTGATGTCGTAGACGAAAAACTCAGCAGCGCTTTAGCACTGGCTTACCACGCCTACCGCCCCTTTGAACAAGCGCTGCTTAAACGCAGCCACAGCGTCATCGTCACCTCGCCGCCTTATTTACAAGCCAGTGCCGCACTCGCTCCTTGGCGGCATAAATGCCAGATCATTCCCTTAGCCTTAGCGCAACAAACTCCGCCCGTAGTGACCGAAACTGCCCGTCTTCAGGCCGAAGCACTATGGGGCGATGGGGGCGATGCCGCTTTGCGGATACTCAATATTGGGCGCATGACCTATTACAAAGGCCATCAAGTGCTCATTGATGCGATGCAAGCCGTGCCTCATGCACATGCCATATTGGTCGGGCGAGGAGAATTACAAACCCACTTACAAGCCGAAGTGGATCGCCAAGGTTTAAGCTCACGAGTGACGCTACCGGGGTTTGTCTCGGATGAGCTGCTCAACGCCTTGCTGGCGACCTGTGATTGTTTTTGCCTGCCGTCTTTAGAACGCACAGAAGCTTTTGGCGTGGTGTTGCTAGAAGCCATGCGCCATGCCAAGCCCGTGGTCGCCAGCCAGTTAAAAGGCTCAGGCGTGAGTTGGGTGATCCAAGCCGATCAAACTGGTTTATTAGTGCCCACCGGAGATGCGCCCGCACTGGCAGCCGCCTTACGACGTTTACAAGCCGACCGCGCCTTATGTCAACGCCTCGGAGAAGCCGGACACCAGCGCTTGCTCAGCCAGTTTCAAATCGACACCACCGCAGCACGCACCGCCGATATTTATCGACAATGCTTGATGAAGAAAGACGGCTAAAAAGCAGTTCATAGGCACGCCTCTACCCATCCTGCGCACTGCATGTCTGTTTATCTCAGGTTTTACTGTTTAGAGCCTATACGAAGATGGGGAATCGAAGCGAAAATTTGCCATTTTGAGGCGGGTTTTTCGGTTTTTTAAGGCGAATAGCGCGCTATTTAACGAAAAAAAGCGGAAAACCTGACCAAAAGGGCGGGTTTGCAGCCGATTATCCCGTTTTCGTATAGGCTCTTAACCAGCGGTCATCCCTATCATCCAACTGTTGTAGAATATCACCCAGCGCAGGTTGACAGAAACAATAGAGAAAACCATTGTTTCTCAATGAATTCAAGGGATAAGCAGGAGTTTGAGAGTATGATTCATTTGATTGGTATTGCCTTGGTAGCTTCTGGCGTAGGCGTGGGGCATTTCACCGAACTGAAAAAAGCCATTAAAAAAGCCTTGCAACCAGAAGATGAGTCGGGCGAAGCGCCGCTAGAACAATCAGACGGCGCGTTGCAAGTGTCTGAACATAAAGAAACGCCTGTGGCGGTCGTCACGCCACCCACAGCGCCAGAGCATCGCAGTCCTTATCGCTTCCCGGTGATGACGGGCATGTTGGGCTTAAGCGTTGCGGCGCAATTTTTTGTGCCGATATTAATCCCAGTCAGTTTGGTGGCGATTGGTTATTTATCCACCTCGATTTTCAAAGAAGCGGGCACGGCGATCTTTAAAGAACGGCGCATTCAGGTCGATATTTTGGATGCTACGGTGATTACTTTATGCGTGGCATTTGGACAAGTCGCTGCTGCGGGTTTTATGGTCTGGGTGTTGGATATTGCGGATTTATTGCTAGAAAAAACCCGTGACCGTTCAGAACGTTACATTACGGATATTTTTGGTTCGCAACCCCGCTTTGCGTGGATTTTAGTCGATGGGCAAGAGCTAGAAGTCGATGTCACCACTTTGGAAAAAGGCGACATCATCGTGGTGAATACGGGCGAGCAAGTGCCTGTGGATGGCGTGGTGGTCGATGGTGCGGCGATGATTGATCAGCAAAGTTTAACCGGAGAATCTGCTCCCGTTGAGCGGCATACGGATGACAAAGTGTATGCCATGACGGTGTTGGTGGCGGGCAAAGTCCAAGTGCGCGTGGAAGAAACCGGAGCCGATACTTTAGCTTTCAAAATTGTGCAGATTATTAATGATGCGTCGGGCTTCAAAGTCGATTTGCAATCCACCGGAGAACGTCTTGCAGACCGCATGGTGGTGCCCACTTTGGGCTTAGGTACTTTGGGTTATTTCACCGCAGGGCCAAGCGGTATGTTGGCAATTATTAATGCGGATTACGGCACGGGTATTCGCGTTGCAGCCCCGATTGCTTTGCTGGCTTCGTTAGGCCGTGCGGCTCAACATGGCGTGTTGATTAAAGACAGCAAAGTGTTTGAAACTTTGAAAGATATTGATGTGGTGTTGTTTGATAAAACTGGCACCTTAACCTATGACATGCCTTCGGTGTCAGCGATTGTGTCGGCAGGCAGCGCTTATCCTGAAGAAAAAATCTTGCTGTATACCGCCGCCGCAGAACAAAAATTCTCGCATCCAATTGCGCGTGCAGTGCTGCAAAAAGCGGAAGAAATGGAGTTGAATTTACCCGCGCATGATGATTCTAAATACCATGTGGGTTTGGGTATTGAAGTGGTGATCAATGAAGAGCATGTGAAAGTCGGCAGTGCGCGTTATATGGAGCAAGAGGGGATTGCGTTTCCACCTGTGATTCAAGCGGCGCTAGACGCTTCAAGAGCACGCGGTGACAGTGCGATTTTGATGGCGATTGATGACCAAATGGCAGGACTGATTGAGCTGCAAGCCACGGTGCGTAAAGAAGCGGTCAACATCATGGCGCATTTGCGCGAACGCGGCATTAAAGAAATTGTGTTGATTTCAGGCGATCACGATGCGCCGACACGAGAATTGGCTTCGCATCTAAACATTGATCGTTATTTTGCAGGCGTGTTACCGCATGAAAAAGCCGATTATGTCAAATTGCTGCAAGACGAAGGCAAGAAAGTCATGATGGTGGGCGACGGCATTAATGATTCCGCCGCTTTGTCTTTGGCGGATATTGCAGTGTCGTTGCAAGGCGCTTCGACGATAGCGATTGATGTCGCGGATGTGGTGTTTATGGATGGCAATTTGGAGAAATTTGATTATCTATTTAGCATCACTGACACCTTGCATAAAAACGTGCGCCGCAGTTTTGCTTTGATTGCGATTCCTAACACCATTTGTATTGTCGGCGGTTTAGTCGGCACCTTTGGCTTAACTGCTTCTTTGGTCTTGAATAATGGCTTTAATTTCATTTCCGCCATGAACGGGGCTTGGGCTTATAAAGAAGCGAAAGATATTGAACAACTGCCTGCTCCTTCAAACAATTCAGTACGTTTTAATGATGAATAAACCTCTTAGTTCGCGCCGCAAAGAGATGCGGTGCAAACCCTAGGATTCTTTTCTCGCGCCAACACTTAGCAGAGTGCTCGCACGAATAATCATCAAATAAACGCGCCCGAAACAAATCTGTCATGGCTAAACGCATGAGCAAATCCCGCAACGGTGCGGGATATAGCACGCAGGCATCATATACCACGGAAAACTTAGCCATCACTCATATCCCATGCCTAATGTTTGAGACAGGGCTGTAAGTTCGTCTAAGGTGTTATGACGCTGTGTTTGAAGTTGCTTTTTGTACGTCATCAGGTCTTGCGCCAAAATGCGGCGATGCGAGCCGATTTTGTGAAACTTAAGCTCACCTTGTTCTAATAACTTGACTAAATGGGGACGACTCACATTGAGTATATTCGCCGCTTCCTGGGTGCTCAGTTCGGCATGAATGGGCATGATGCTGACCGCATTACCTTGTGCGGTTTCAGCCAAAATATGCAGCAATAGCTGCATTTGTTGCCCTGATAAAATTAAATCATCGGTGACCTGGTTGTTGACTTTGATGCTCAATTGCACCCGATCCGCATCGGCATATTTAGCCAAGGTGCGGCTGGATTGTTTAGCCGCTTCAACCTCTTGCTCTGTAGGCAATCGAATCACATTCGCCTGAGTCATGCTCTGTTTACCTCCTTCTCATTGTGCTATTTTTCATTGGAGTCTAGCACAAACGAAATAAACGAAACACACGGCTCAGTAGCAGGAGAGATCATGCCGCACACCCGCATAAAAAAAATCCCATGGCTCATTTTGGTTTGGACAGCAGGGTTCTGTTATGGACTCAGCCTTTCCGCCGCCGCCAGCAGTTTAAAGATGGGGGATGAAGCGTTCCAAAAAGGCGCTTATTCCGCAGCTACTCAAATCTGGCAAACACTGTTACACACGGCAGCAGAGGATAAACAGCAGCAGTTTGAGGTTTATTTACGCCTGTCTGAAGCCTATCAAATCGCTGGACATCAAATACCCGCTGCCACTTGGGCGCAACACGCTGTCGATGCGGCTCTCACGCCCGCACAGCAATTACGCGCTTTAAGTCGCCGCATTGACGTGCATCTTGCTCTGCAACACAGCAGTGAAGCGCAAGAGTTATTAACCGACTTAATCCCCCTGATTCAATCCATTAAAGACCCTGCTTTACGCGCATTAGGGCTGAATACGCAAGGCAATGTGCTGCGCTTTATCGAGGATTATCCGAACGCGGCGATGGCTTTCCAGGCGGCTATTCAACAAGCCCATCTCGCGGGGCATCAAGGCTTAAAAGTGCAAGCCTTAAATAACGCAGCGGACACCGCTTTGTTGCAACACAACATCCCGCACACTTTAGACCTCCTTTACTGGGCTTGGGATGAGATGCCATCGTTACCGCTGGGACATGCGCGTTTACAAGAGCAACTGGCTTTAGGGCGCTTAGTGCTGCGTTTGCCGAGTCATGCGCCGCAACGTTTAATGCTGGCGAGTGAGATTTTAAGTCAAGCTCAAACGCAACTGGATTTGAGCGAGGATTCGCGCCTGCCTTCTTATTTATATGCTTATTTAGGGCAGTGGTACGAGTCGGCGGGAGGCTTAGAACAAGCGTTAAAACTCACTGAATATGCACGTTTTTTGGCACAAGAGGATGATGCTTTAAGTTATTTATGGGGTTGGCAACGCGGGCGCGTGTTACAGGCTCAAGGTCATATTGACGCGGCTGCCGATGCGTATCGCAAAGCCTTGATGTTGTTGCAACCCATTCGGCAGGCTTTATTGAATGGGCGACGCAATGCCCGTCAAGTGTTTCGTGAAGAGATTCGCCCGGTGTACTACGCGCTGGCGGATGTTTTATTGCAACAAGCGGCGAATGCGACGGGAACAGCGCAGCAAGAGATGCTGGATGAAGTCCGCAGCGTGTTGGAAATCATGAAAGCCGCAGAATTGCAGGATTATTTTCAAGATGAATGTGTAGCGCAACTGCGCCACCGCGTCGCAGTCAGTGATCGCATTCCACCCCACACCGCTGTGTTTTATCCGATTTTATTGCCTGACCGCACAGAATTACTGCTGCAACTCGCCGATAACCACTTGTACGCGATGCGCGTGTCTTTTCCAGGCGATCAAGTCAATCAGTTAGCCAGCGAACTACAAGCACATTTGCAAGCGCCTAGAAGCTGGCTATTTTTAGATCATGCGCAAACTCTACATCGTCTTTTGTTCGCGCCTTTGTATCCTTTGCTCAAGCAGCATCAAGTTCAGACTGTGGTGTTTGTACCTGATGGTGCTTTGCGCATGATTCCGCCCGCTGTGTTGCATCATGACAAAAGCTATTTAATAGAAGATTTTGCGCTGGTCACGACACCGGGCTTAGACATCACGGATTTAGATAGGGTTGCGCTGCACAGTACGCAGGCGTTATTAGGCGGTCTGTCGCAAGCAGTGCAAGGCTTTTCAGCATTGCCTGGGGTGCAGCAAGAAATTGAGCGTGTGGGGGATTTATATGAACAGCATACATCGTTGTTAAATAAAGATTTTGACTTGCCTGCTATTCGTCAGACTTTACAACAACAAGCCTATCAAGTGATTCATATGGCTTCTCACGGGCAATTTGAACGCGACCCCGAAAAGAGCTTTATTTTGACTTACGATGGCAAGCTCACCATGACGCGCTTAGAAACCTTGTTACAAAGCAGCAGCTATCAAGAAGGCGGCATTGATTTGCTCACACTGAGCGCTTGCCAGACCGCCGTTGGCGATGATCGCGCCGCTTTAGGACTGGCAGGCGTGGCGGTGCAATCCGGTGCTCGCAGTGCGCTGGCGAGCTTATGGTCAGTGAATGACGAAGCCACCGCTGAATTAGTCACTGAGTTTTATCAGCAATTACAAAACCCTGCGTTAAACAAAGCACAAGCCCTGCAAGGGGCACAACGGGCGTTGCTGGCACAACCACGTTTTCGTCATCCCTCTTACTGGGCGGCTTTTATGCTGATTGGCAACTGGCTGTAAAACAGATAATGGGCATGTCAAACGTCCGCTCGACATCGCCCAGTAGGGGTGTTAAGAAAAAAGGTTTAAGGTTTAAGTGGTTAGCCTCCCCTCCTTCAAGGAGGGGATAGAGGGGTGGTGAGCAAAGGCATTCATTCCTTGACAAAAAAACAAAGCAAGATCGCTCTGTCTCCTCCCTCCCTCCCCCACTGCCATTAACTTAATAGACTTTGAATTTAATCGGTGAGCTTCCCTTCCTTCAGAGTTTAAATCCCCACATCAAAAGCCTCCTTCATTTGATAGCTAAGATGAAACATTTGTTCTCTCCTTCTTCGTTTATACTGCCTTTTAGATATTTTGTTATTGAATATCTAATTAGACATAAAAGTTTATTTTTATAGACTTTTTTCAGTGCCCTCTTGAGGGTTTACAAGCGTTTGTTTTTAAACAAACTGATAAGATTTAATGAGATTTATCCAAAGGAGACAGTAATTCATGGTAGGAAAACAATGGAAGCTTATGGCTTCAGCTTTAGTGTTGTCTTTAGGGCTTCATTCTGCGGCTCAAGCCATTGATTTTGGTAAAGAAGGCGATCCGATTCATTTGACTGTTGGATTTCAACCGTATTTCACCCCTGCTTGGTCTGGCGTGATCATCAAAGGCAAAGAGTTCTGGAAAAAATATTTGCCTGAAGGCTCGACTGTAGAATTTCAAGTCGGCTTGCAGGGTGCTGTGATCGTTGGACAAATGCTGGCTGATAAGCAGCAAATTGGTTATTTAGGCGACATGCCTGCGTTGACCATTACCAATAAAACCCGCGTGGCGGATGTGCGTTTAGTCGGCGTGACAGGCACTTCTACGCAGTCTTGCGACATTTTATTTGTGCGTAATGAAGCGCCTGAATTCAAAGACGCAGCGGCAGCGGCAAAATGGGTGGATGGCAAGGTCATGGCGGCGGGACACGGCAGTTGTGCGGATCGTTTTGCGCGTGTGGTGTTTGAGCAAGCTAAAATTAAACCTAAACAGTATTTGAATCAAAGTCTTGAAGTGATTAGCAGC
This sequence comes from Thiotrichales bacterium, assembly GCA_016744475.1. GTDB lineage: Bacteria > Pseudomonadota > Gammaproteobacteria > Beggiatoales > Beggiatoaceae > BB31. The sequence continues at coordinate 21,097 of JADGEH010000036.1, forward strand.
AATTTCCGTGTGGGCAAATTAGATGCGGCGATTGTGTGGGAACCCACGGCCTCACAATTAGAATCCAAAGGCATTGCGCGTCGCGTAGCCAGTGGTGCTAATTTCGGCGAGCGTGACGGGGCTTTCATTGCGATGCGTCATGATTTGATGGAAAAACGTCCTGATGTGACACGCGCTTGGATGGAAGCAGAAATGGATGCGCAATTGTTCATGGCTGATCCTGCCAATGCCGATGAGGTGGCTGACTTGATTAAGGCCGAAACCACAGGCTTAGACAAACCTATTTTATGGCACGCTTTGTACGGTGAGTGGGCTGCAAACCAAGGTGGTAGCGATGAAAAACTTACCTTGAATTATAGCTTTACGCCTGACATGGTGGAATATGCGCAAAAAGCTTATAGTTTCTTACACAGCATTAAGCGCGTGAACACACCTAAATTACGTGATGATGCGATTGATAACAGCATTGCAGAAGCGGTGTTGAAATCACGCAATCTCACTGCGCCTTTAGGGTCTGTTAAAGCCTTGCCTACACCTAGCAAATAAATCAGCTTTAAGAGATAACACCGCTTTAAGCGGTGTTATTTCTCTCAGAGCCTATACGAAGATGGGGAATCGAAGCGAAAATTTGCCCTTTTGAGGCAGGATTTTCGATTTTTTAAGGCGAATAGCGGGCTATTTAACGAAAAAAAGCGGAAATCCTGACCAAAAGGGCGAGTTTGCAGCCGATTATCCCGTTTTCGTATAGGCTCTCAGGCCACTGCATTGATATTTGCTGCATTAGACTTGTTGCGAGGGATAGGCATCGTAGCGAAAAGGTGTGGTTTTGAGACTGTTTTTTCGATTTTTTGAGGCGAATAGCCAGCTATTGAACGAGAAAAAGCGGAAAAACAGGCCAAAATTCACACCTTTGCAGTCGATGAATACCCCTTGCAACAAGTCTATTTAAGTTTAAGCAGGCGGCGCGATGCAATCTGCTGCGTGTCCTGCCTGGAATCTGCTCAGCGTTTCTAGGAGTCCTTAATGCCCGACATCTCTCCCTCTCTCTCTAACCCTTCTTTGTTATCCCGTTTCTGGTTTCATACACGCCGTAATATTTCTAACCCCCACTTATACCTCGGTTTATTAGGCATCGCCTGCTTTGGCTTTTTGTATTATTTATTCACCGAAGGCTGGCCCTTGCCACGTTTTGAAAAACTGCCAGGCCCTGTTGCCGTATTTACCGAGTGGTTTAGCCCCGATCCCATGTGGGGCATTTCTATTTATAGCGAAGAATATTATCAACATATCTGGGCCAGCGTGCGCCGTGTCGGCATTGCTTTGCTGATTGCCACGGGCTTAGGCGTGCCCTTGGGTTTGCTCATGGGCTGGTCGAAAGTATTTAAGGATTACAGCTTTCCTGTGCTGGAATTGCTCCGTCCCATCCCCGTGTTGGCGTGGGTACCGCTGGCGATTTTGATGTTTAACGACACCGAAACCCCAGTGATTTTTCTAGCCACCCTGGCCTCTTTTTACATCACGGTGCTGAACACCATGCTGGGTGTGGAATCCATTAATCCTAACTTTATTCGCGCCGCCGCTTGTTTAGGTTCTAAACCTCATCATTTATTTCTGCACGTTATTTTACCCGGTGCTTTACCCTTTATTTTCACGGGCTTACAAATCAGTGTGGGGATTTCCTGGTTTTCTTTAGTGGCGGCTGAAATGGTTTCAGGACAATACGGTTTAGGTTATTTGATTTTGAATTCCTACACCTCCGTGACCTATGAAACCATTGTTATCATCATGATGACGCTCGGTTTAGTTGGCTATGCCAGCTCTGCACTGGTGCGTTTTGTCGGTCGTCAATTAATGCAATGGCAAGCGCGTGCGCTGGCACTGGAGAATCGCTAATGAATGCGGCTCAACAAAAGCTCCAACAGGGGGCGCTGAGTATTCAGGATGTCAGCAAAATTTATGATCCCGATGGTACTGCGGTGGAGGCTTTAAGCCACTGCTCGCTAGAGATTGCTGCCGGAGAGATTTACATGGTGCTCGGTCCTTCGGGCTGTGGCAAAACCACCTTGCTCAATGCCGTAGCGGGTTTTCATCCCGTATCGAGTGGTCGCATTCTTTTAGACGGCGAAGTGCTATGCAACGATAAAACCCCGCAGGCTCAACAGAACTCTGACCGCATGGTGGTGTTCCAAAATGGCGCTTTATTTCCTTGGAAAACCTTGCTGGATAACGTCAGCTACGGGCCGATTGTGCAAAAGCGTTTGTCGCCCAAAGAAGCCCGCGAAAAAGCCGAAGCGCTGTTGAGAGAAGCGGGATTGATCGACATCAGCCATAAATATCCTGGAGAAATTTCTTCTGGCATGGCGCGTCGTGCAGAAATTGTGCGGGCGTTAATCAACGAGCCGAAAGTTCTCTTACTGGATGAACCCTACCGTGCTATGGATGCGCTGACCAAAGCCATCATGCACGAAAACTTGTTAAAAATGTATGAGTTAAACCCGGTAACGATTTTCTTCATTACGCATGACTTAGAAGAAGCCGTGTTTCTTGGACACAAGGTCGCCATCATGACCACACGCCCCGCCACGGTGAAAGAAGTGATACCCATCGACCTGCCGTATCCTCGCGATCATCGCGTATTAAGTTCTGAACCCTTTCGCTTACAAGTGCAACGGGTTAAAGCCTCGGTGCGCAGTGAAGCTGAAAAAGCCTTTGCCGCTGGCGAAAAGGAGTTGGCATGACACTTAAAATATATTTACGTAAACATCCCGGCATATGGCGCGGTGTACTCTCCGTCCTGACTATTTTGCTGGGCTGGGAATGCTATATCCAAGGCAAAATTTGGCTGGGTTATCCCAGTCAAGTGCCAGTGCCTTCAGCGATTTTAGCGCGTTGGGCAGACGTGATTATGGAGGGCAGCTATTGGATGAGCTGGTATTCCAGCTACAGTCGCGTGCTGGCGGGTTTCGCCATTGCCATGTTGTTGGGCATTCCGTTTGGCCTGCTGCTGGCGGTCAATCGCACCTCTCGCGCTCTGTTTTTCCCCGTGTTTGAAATCTTACGTCCGATTCCGCCCTTGGCTTGGGTGCCTGCCTCATTGATTTTCTGGCCGACACAAGAAATGTCGATTATTTTCGTCATCTTCTTAGGCTCGTTTTACGCCGTCGTCATCAATGTGCTAGGCGGTGCGAAAAACGTCGATATTCGCTACTTACGCGCCGCGCAGTCTATGGGTGCGAATCAATGGCAATTATTCCGTCGAGTGATTTTCCCCGCCACCTTGCCCTCGATTTTCACTGGAGCCGCCGTCGGCATGGGCATCACTTGGGAAGTCGTGGTCGCCGCAGAAATGATCGCCGTGGGCGGACGAGTCTATGGTGGTGGACTCGGCTTTTTTGTCTGGAATTCCTTTGTCGGCGGTTCTATCGAACAGGCCGTGATTGGAATGCTTAGCATCGGCATTGCAGGCTACACCGCCAGCAGTTTACTGCGCTACGCTGGACGACGTTTAATGCCCTGGCACACCAGCCAAGCTTAAGAGCCTATACGAAAATGGGATAATCGGCTGCAAACCCGCCCTTTTGGTCAGGTTGTCCGCTTTTTTTCGTTAAATAGCTCGCTATTCGCCTTAAAAAACCGAAAAACCTGCCTCAAAATGGCGGATTTTCGCTTCGATTCCCCATCTTCGTATAGACTCTAAGGAGAGCACCATGCAAGACACCAAAGCTTTATTGCAATTACAAGCGGTGAGTCGTTGTTACCAGAGCGCTTGGGCCAAAGACACCATCATAGAAAATCTCAGCCTAGACATTGCACCGAATAAAATGACGGTCGTGATTGGCCCTTCGGGTTGTGGAAAATCTACTTTAATCAACTTGATTGCTGGTTTTGAAAAGCCTGATAGTGGAGAGATTCTTCTCGAAGGAAAACCCGTGAAAGGCCCTAGCCACGAGCGCATGGTGGTGTTTCAAGAAAGCGCTTTAATGCCTTGGTTGAATGTTTATGAAAACATCATCTTTGGCCCTAAGTTGCGCAAAGAACGCAGCATGGCTGAGATTAAAGCCGAAGCTGAAGCATTATTAGAAAAAGTCGGTTTAAGTGTTTTTGCCCAACAATATCCAAGGCAATTATCTGGTGGAATGCAACGCCGCGCAGAACTGGCGCGGGCGTTGATTAACAGCCCGCAATTAATGTTAATGGATGAACCTTTTCGCGGTTTAGATGCTTTATCGCACGAACTGATGCAGGATTTCTTCCTCAAGTTGTTTGAAGAAACCCGCAATACGTGTTTATTTGTGACATCAGAAGTCGATGAAGCTATTTTGTTAGCCGATCAATTAGCCATCTTATCCAATCGTCCCGCACAAGTGCGAGCAGTGTTAGACATTGATTTGCCCAGACCCCGCACCCAAGAAATTCTTAACAGCCCAGAAGCCTATGCATACAAACGTCAGGCTCTGGAATTGTTGTATGAAGAAGCCTTGAAAAACTTCCAACGCGAAGGCAAGCCGGACGACTTTTTAGAAGCCTATTCGCAGCAAGAGGGGAGGCATTCGTAAAAAACAGTCCATCTAGTCATAGAAGACCAGAAAGAGGTCTCTATGCTAGATGCTGTATTGTTTCATATTCTTTTACTTAAAACTGATAAAGCGCTAAGAGTTGCCGGAAGTTTAATGGCTCAGCTAATATACATTAGCCATTATCCATACATTGATAATCAAAACTCTCTAATGGATTAGCATAATTAAACAATTGTGGACGGGGTGAAGAAGGTAATTTAAAATTAAATAATTGACGTGAATGCTCTACCTCCCAAAAGCGAATACTCGCATCCGCTCCAGCACTGATTAAGTGCCCGCTAGGGGTGAATTTAAGCTGTAAAATGGTTTCCGTATGGCCTGATAAATTGCTGCCCCGTTTACTTAAACCCTGATCTGAAATAGAAAAAACGCTCACGACTTGTGTATCGCCACCTGCTACGGTGTATCTGCCATCAAGACTCATCGCTGCTGACCAAATGCTATTGACAGCCAGTGAGCGAGGTTCACCTACTGTAATGAGCTTCCCATTGTTGAAAGCATAATAATGTAACTGGGTATTTCCTGAAACCAATACATGCCGACCATCTGCATTGATAGAGACAGAGGTGACACGTTCTGTATTTAAATCAACCTGGTCATATACTGATGAATAGTCCTGAGTCGATATAACAGACACCTTTCCTCTGAAATCCCCCTCCATGAGCCATCTTCCATCAGGTGAAAACACACCTGTATTGATAAACCGATATTTTTCTCAGTTGATCCCTTGTTTTTCCTTACGCTATATAATTCAACAGGAGAAGTTAATGCGCCATTATTTCACTGCCATTTTTTTAATAGCCCATCATGTCCGGCTGAAACAATAGTTTTCTGGTCAGGAGAAAATAGCATTAAACTGATGTCACCTGAATGTGCTTTCACAGGTTCTAATGGGGTGTTTTGAGTTTGATCATAAACCTGTAACTCACCTTGAGCTGTCCCCAGTAAAATATAACGCCCATCAGCGGAGATAGTCGTAGTCGTGCTCTTCAATTCTGGTAAAGCTATAAACTTCTGATAGGGTAAAGGAGAAATATCCCAACATCGTAAAGAGCGATCACTTCAGGCATAGTTTTTTGAATATCCCAAATGATAATTCCCCCATCTAAACCACTGCTGGCAAGCTTAGTTTTATCATCAGATAAAGCTAAACTTTCTACACTTTGTATGTGGGCTGATAATTGAATCACTACTTTATCTTTAGTCTGCCAATTTTGTACAGCAATGTGTCCATTAGATAATGCTATATAGAGTTTATTTTGCTGAACCACTAAATCATTTACAGCATGACTAACTATATAAATGGATTGCTCTTTATCCATATCATCAAATTGGCGTGCATAAAGATGACCCGACATCGTGGCATATAATAAAGCCTTACCATCAGGTACTAAAACTAAAGCATGAATATCATTATCTGTGTTTTTATTTTCTTTATCTTCATCAGCAAGAACATCATTCACCCACCAACTATTTTTCTTAGTCGGTTGACTCATTTCATTCAACTGCCATTGAATAATTTGACCATCATTACCCGCAGTGAAGAACCATGGTTGCTTAGAATGAAATAAAATAGCATTAATCGTATCTGTATGTTTAGTATCAATATGTAGATACTGAGTTTTATCAGCCAAATTAACTAGGTAAAGACTGGTGTTAGGTGGTTTGTTATTGCCAATTTGATGACCAAATTCACTGAATCTATGGTTATTTGCACTACCTATTATCATATACTGCTTATCAGGAGAAATGACCATTCTATAGCTAAAGTAGATCATTTATAGGCTTTCGGTATAGCCAAGCCCAAGACTGCCAGTCCTTCAAGGACTGGCAGTCTTAACAACTGATATAATTTTGCTATAGCCCATCCGCGTTCGCGCCGCAAAAAGCACGCGGCGCAAACCCTACGAAACGATGGCCGCGACCACTCGCGGGCCACCAAATCTACTTCAGATACTCAAACAAACCTTCCAGCACCCGTTTCCGTGCTGCAAAATCTTCCAACTCTTGACTAATCCTTAAGTTTTGCTCGGCATCCAGTTTGTAGATTTTGGGCTGTTGCTGCATGAGTTGAATCACTTTCATGGGATCAATGGGGGGTTCGGGGATGAATTGAATGCGCCCGCCACTTTCGCCAAGTTCTATTTTCTTCATGCCTAGTGGGGTGGCTTGCAGTTTGATTTCTGTGACTTCAAACAAATTCTTAGCCGCGTCGGGTAACAAGCCAAAGCGGTCGATGAGTTCTACTTGGATTTCTTTTAAGTTTTCTAATGAATTTGCACCTGCAATGCGTTTGTAGAGAATGAGTCGGGTGTGAACATCGGGGAGGAAATCTTCAGGTAGCAGGGCAGGAACGCGCAAATCAACTTCTGTGCCGTGATCGAGTGGACGATCCAGTTGTGGTTGTTTACCTTGTTTTAAGGATTCCACTGCACGTTCTAATAGCTCAGTGTAGAGGCTGTAACCGATTTCTTGCATGTGTCCGCTTTGTTCATCGCCGAGCATTTCGCCTGCGCCACGGATTTCTAAATCATGCGTCGCCAGCGTGAAACCTACGCCGAGTTCTTCTAAAGCACTTAAAGCATCCAGGCGTTTTATCGCGTCTTGGGTCATGGCTTTTTTTGGCGGCGTGATGAGATAGGCGTAAGCGCGGTGATGCGAGCGACCGACGCGACCACGTAGTTGATACAGTTGCGCCAGCCCGAAGCGATCCGCACGGTTGATGATGATGGTGTTGGCGCTGGGAATGTCGATGCCGGTTTCGATGATGGTGGTGCAGACCAACACGTTGTAGCGGCGGTGATAGAAGTCTTGCATGGCTTGTTCGAGTTCGCGTTCGGGCATTTGTCCGTGGGCGATCAGGACTTTGGCTTCGGGGGCGAATTCTTGGATTTCTCGCGCCATTTTTTCGATACTGTCCACTTCGTTATGGAGGAAATAGACTTGCCCGCCGCGTCGCAGTTCGCGGTGAATCGCTTCGGATAACACGGGTTTACGCCATTCTTGGACGAAGGTTTTGATGGCGAGTCGTTTCGACGGTGGGGTGGCGATGATGGAGAGATCGCGCAAGTCGGCGAGCGCCATGTTCAGCGAGCGCGGAATGGGCGTGGCGGTAAGGGTGAGAATATCGACTTCGGCGCGTAGGGCTTTGAATTTTTCTTTCTGGCGCACCCCGAAACGATGTTCTTCGTCGATGATGACCAGCCCTAAGCGTTTGAATTTAATGTTGTCTTGTAGCAGCTTGTGCGTGCCAATGATGATGTCGGCGGTGCCGTCTGCCATGGCTTCGAGTGCTGCGTTCATTTGTTTTCCGCTGCGAAAGCGCGAGAGTTGTTCGATTTTCATCGGCCAGTCGGCGAAGCGATCTTGGAAGTTTTGAAAATGTTGTTGTGCCAGCAAGGTGGTGGGCACGAGTACGGCGACTTGTTTGCCGTCTTGCACGGCGATAAACGCCGCCCGCATCGCCACTTCGGTTTTACCAAAGCCCACGTCACCGCAGATGAGTCGATCCATGGAGCGTTTGGAGTGCATGTCAGTCAACACGGCATCAATCGCGGCTTGCTGATCGGGGGTTTCCTCAAACGGAAAGCCTTGCGCGAATGCTTGGTAAGCGTCTTTGTCGTGGGTGAAGACGTGACCGGGGCGGGCTTCGCGGCGGGCGTATAAGTCGAGTAATTCGGCGGCAACATCGCAGACTTTTTCGGCGGCTTTGCGCTTGGCTTTTTGCCATTGTGGGTTGCCGAGTTTGTGCAGCGGTGCGTGTTCGGGGTCGCTGCCTGTGAAGCGGTTGATGAGATGCAGCGAGGTGACGGGGACGTAGAGCTTGTCGCCTTTGGCGTATTCGAGGTATAAAAATTCGGCGGTCATGCCGTCGATGTCGAGCGTAGTCAGCCCTAAATAACGCCCTACGCCGTGGTCTTCGTGGACGACAGGTGAGCCAAGATTGAGTTCGGTGAGGTTGCGCACCACGGAATCGGAGTCTTTCGCAGCATCGCTTTTGCGCCGTCGCCGCTGTGCGACGCGCTCGCCGAATAACTGGGTTTCGGTGATTAAGGCGAGTTTGGGATCATCTAATATCAAGCCTTGTTCTAGCGGTGCGACAGTTAAGCCCAGCTTGCTTTTACTGGTGTAGAAATCCTTCCAAGAATCAAAGACTTTAGGTTTTGATGTCGTGTGTTTTCTGAGTAATTCCAGCAGGGTTTCGCGCCGTCCGGTGGTTTCTGCGCAGAGTAATACACGCCCATTGAAATCTTTAATGAAGTTTTGCAGGCGTGCCATCGGTTGTTCGGCGCGGGAATCGACGGGAATGGCGGGCGGGACGTGGGTGGCGAATTCGTAGGTGCCTGCGCGATGGTAAGTGCTGAGTGCTGTGTCGCCGTCGGCAATTTGATTGATCGGGGCATCAGCGCTGCCAGTATCCGCGCTCCCGCTACCTAAAGAAATTTGTGGATAGGCTTTGAAATGCCCAAACAGTTGATCAACGGGCAAATAAATATCGGCAGGTGGCAGCAGCGGGCGTTCGATGTCGTGGCGCAATTGCTCGTAGCGCTGGTTGATTTCTGTCCAGTATTCTCCCGCCGTTTGCACCGCACCCGACCATAAACATAGCAGGGAGGATTCCGGCAAGTAATCAAATAAGGTCTGGGTGTGGGTGAAAAACAGCGGCAAATAAAACTCGGCTCCGGGCGGTGCGATTTGATGGGTGACATCGCTATACACCGAGCAGCGGTTGGGGTCGCCCGCAAAGGTTTCGCACCAGGCTTGGCGAAAATGCCCAATGCTGTCTTTATTCAGCGGATATTCTCGCGCAGGCAACAGGCGCACGTCGGAGACTTCGGCGCGGGAGCGTTGGGTTTCCGGATCAAAGATGCGCAAGCTGTCGATTTCATCATCAAACAAATCAATGCGGAACGGGTGCCGACTGCCCATCGGGAATAAATCGAGAATCGAGCCGCGCACGGAGAACTCGCCATGTTCCATCACTTGATTCACCGCTCGATAGCCACTCATCTCCAGCCGCGCCCGCAGTTTTTCCCGATCCAGAGTTTGTCCTTTTTGCAAGACCAAGCTGTTGGCCTGCACATATTCTTGCGGCGGCAGGCGTTGCATCAGCGTGGTAATGGGCAGCACTAATAAGCCTTTTTTGATGTCGGGCAAACGATACAGGCTGAGCAGGCGTTCTGAGATGATGTCTTGATGCGGCGAAAACACATCGTAGGGCAGGGTTTCCCAGTCGGGAAAATGCAGCAAGGTTAATGCTTCATCCGCAAAAAAGCGGATTTCTTCGCTGAGACGTTGCGCGGTGAGGCTGTCTTGCGTGGCAATGACCAGCAAACCGTCATGTGTCTGCATGGCGTGAGCCAGTGCCAGCGCGGCGCTGCTACCGTGTAGCGAGTTCCAGGTGTAACGTAATTGTTTTTTGGGCGGAAGTGGCGGATTAAAAAGTGATGTAGGGTTGTTCATAAAGTGTTTGCTTGCCTGAGATTTACGAAAAAAACTATTAGACTTGTTGTGAGGAGTAGGCATCGTAGCGAAAAGGTGTGGTTTTGAGGTGGTTTTTTCGGTTTTTTGAGGCGAATAGCAGGCTATTTGCTGAGAAAAAGCGGAAAAACAGGCCAAAATCCACGCCTTTGCAGTCGATGAATACCCCTTGCAATAAGTCTATTATATAGCAAACCTACATCACGGGTCTGCGAGGGATAACACGGCTGCACAACGGTGTTGTCCCTAAAGCTTTAGCTTTACGACTCAGAATATATTTAACGAGGATTAAATAAATGGCACAACCCGCAGAGCGTTTAGCCACGTATGAGGATTTGTTTGATTTGCCGGAACATCTGATCGGGCAAATTATCCACGGGCAGTTGGTGGTGTTGCCGCGTCCGGCACCGAAACATGCGGCGGCTTCTTCCAATATTGGTTATGAATTGGGTTATCCATTTCATCACGGGCGCGGCGGGCCTGGGGGATGGTGGATTCTTGATGAACCTGAATTGCATCTACAGGGCGATATTTTGGTACCTGATTTAGCGGGCTGGCGGCGTGAGCGGATGCCGACACTGCCGGAGACGGCTTATTTTGACTTGGCACCAGATTGGGTGTGTGAGGTGTTATCGCCTTCAACCGGGCAGTTAGATCGAGCGGATAAAATGCCGATTTATGCCCGTTGGGGAGTCAAATTTTTGTGGTTGGTTGATCCTGACGCTCAACTGTTGGAAAGTTATCAATTACACGAGCAACATTGGTTGTTATTGAAGGTGTATCAATCCGCAGAGACAGTCAGTGCGCCGCCGTTTGAGGCGATTGCTTTTGATTTGGATGATTTGTGGTCGTAATGGTTTAGACGCTGTTTGACAGAAAAAAAGGGAAGCACAGAAAAAACGAGGCTCTTTTCTCTGTGCTTCCCTTTTTTTGTAGCTCTTGTCCTTACTCCTTGGGTTCTTCTTCGGCTTCTCGCACTTTGTCGATAATGTATTGAGTCAGTAAGGGCACGGGTCGTCCAGTCGCGCCTCTTTTATCGCCTTCATGCCAAGCGGTGCCTGCGATGTCGAGATGCGCCCATTGGTATTTGCGAGTAAAACGCGCTAGAAAACACGCGGCGGTAATCGAACCCGCGCCCTTGCCGCCAACATTTTTCATGTCGGCAAAGGGCGCATCAATTTGCTCTTGATAGTCCTCCCACAAGGGCATTTCCCAGGCTCTATCGCCACTTTCTCGTCCAGCATTGAGCAGGTCATTGGTCAGCGGACTGTGATTGCTGAATAAACCGTGTGGGTGCTTGCCCAAGGCGACGACGCAAGCGCCTGTGAGTGTGGCGATGTCGATCACGACTTCGGGTTTGTAGCGTTCGCAATAAGTGAGTGTATCGCAAAGAATTAAACGGCCTTCGGCATCGGTGTTAATCACTTCGATGGTTTGCCCGGATAAGCTGGTGACAATATCGCCAGGGCGACTGGCACTGCCGCTGGGGGAGTTTTCGGTGCAAGGCATTAAACCGACAACATTGATGGGTAATTGTAAGTCCACCACGGCGGATAAGGTGCCGATGACGCTGGCGGCACCACACATGTCATATTTCATTTCATGCATGTTTTCAGGTTTTTTCAGAGAAATCCCGCCTGTATCAAAAGTGACACCTTTTCCGACCAGTACAATCGGCTGCTGGTTTTTTTTGCCGCCTTGATAGTCGAGCATGACCAGCTTGGCGGGTGCTTCGCTGCCTTGGGACACGGAGAGAAGCGCGCCCATGCCTAATTCCAGCATTTTGGCTTCGTCTAACACTTCACAACTCAGTTGTGCCTTGGCCTTTTTATGCAGCAGACACAAGCCTTTAGCACGTTCTGCCATGTACGTGGGAGTACAAATATTAGGCGGTAAATTGCCCAAGTCTTTGGCCAGTTTGACACCGCCGGCAATGGCTTGGGCTTCAATAGAAGCTTGTTCGGCTTGCGGTAATTCTCGGCGCGAGGAGACGCTGAAAATAATTTTTCGCAAAGGTCGGCGCGTGACATTTTTTTTACTTTTTAATTGTTCAAAGCGATACAGCGTGCTGCTGGCGGTTTCGATGGCATGACGCACGCGCCAATGAGTATCGCGCCCGCGCACGTTGAGTTCGGTGAGATAGCACACGGTTTCCATCGAACCCATATCATGCAAAGTTTCGATGGTTTTGCTGATGATTTTGCGGTATTGCGCATCGCCGAGTTCTCGCTCGCGCCCGCAGCCAATGAGCAATACGCGATCCGGTAAAGCATTGGGCACATTGTGTAATAACAAACTTTGCCCCAATTTACCTTCTAAATCACCGCGACGTAAAATGGTGGATAAATAGCCGTCACTGCATTCATCCAAGCGACGTGCGTTTTCCGATAAACGACGGGGTTCATAAACGCCGACAACGACACAAGCTGTGCGTTGTTTTTCGGGGTGCCCGCTTTTAATACTGAATTCCATATGATCCTGTCTCCTCTAGTGTTGGATGGTGGTTTTTTCATCAATGAGCCATTAGGCTAAATTTTGTAGATTATTTTGATTTTTATGCGCTTTCATGCAGATAAATGTATTTTATGAGACCTGAAATGCATTGTTTTTCATCATTTTGTTGCACTTTTTTGATTTTTTTAAAAATCAGATTTCTACAAAATGCAGCCCGTTGCAAAATATTGTAGAGGATTTTCATACAAAGATTAAAGTCGGATATGGATATTTTCTGAAAATACCCCACTCAACAATGAATATTCATGTGATCGCACAAGGCTTTATACTTCGACTACTGATCAGTGATATGCCAGACCTGGCAGGTTTTTGAAACCTGCCAGGTCTTCTTAACCACGATGATCCAGTACTACTGAAATATTATCTTTGTATCGGTACTGACCGCAACGCGGTCAAGACGGCATTCCCATGCGGCGAACCACTGCCATTCAGTGAAGCCCCAAAGGGGCGACATCTATATAGCCAGGGGCAACGCCCCTGGAATATGAGAGAAAAAACTCAGCCCTGAAAGGGCGACATAACATGATATGTCGCCCTTTCAGGGCTAGATATTCACTATACCCATCACCCAGGGCGATGCCCTGGGCTGTATCAATCATGCCCCGTTGGGGCTAAAAATGCTTCACTGAATGGCAGTGATGCGGCGCATGGGAACGAATGAAACATCATTTGGAAACGCTGGCGTTCTTTTGCGCCGTTTGCGCCGTTTGCGCCTCTTGCGCCGTTTGCGTTGCCTTTTAAAGCAGATGGCTTGAGTCGTATCACTGAAATCATTTCGCTTTATGTCTTATTCGAGCCTTTGCCTTCACGGGTTCTCTGGCTCATCATAACGATGAGCACCTTTTAAGCCATTAGACTTGTCCGGGTTTAAACGCCGTAGCGAAAAGCAGCGGGATTGAGCGGTTTTTTTCGTTCGTATGAAAAGCATAGTGATTCGTGTAACGAAAAAGAACGGGAAAAACTGCCAATATCCGCTGTTTTGCAGTCGATGTTTTAAACCCGGACAAGTCTATTTATTTCAACAGTGCATTCTCATGACCTTAAACAAAGCAAAAAACTTGTTGAACATCCAAGTCGATTTTGGCAGCGGTTATAATCGCAATGCGGCGCGTTTGATCCTGGCTGAAGTGCAGCGCACGCATGGACAACAGGCCGTGGATCAACTCATTCATGAATTAGATTTACAGCGGATTTTCGATTTAAAACCCGGTACGGTGTTTAAATAACTGACGTTACGCACACAGCGTGAAGCGAATGAAAACATTCCGTTTTTCTTAGATTTATGTCAAAACAATGGCTGCAAAGCCCCCAACTTAGGAGGCAGTGATGCCAGATAAGATTAAAAAATCAGAACAAGAATGGCGTGAAGCACTTACACCAGAGCAATTTCGCATTTGCCGAGAAAAAGGCACGGAAGCGCCGTTTACAGACACCTATGACAACAACAAAGCCCCAGGCATTTACCAATGCGTGTGCTGTGGTGCCGATTTATTTGATGCGCAAGATAAATTTGATTCAGGCTCAGGCTGGCCCAGTTTTATCCAGCCCGCAGAGGATAATCTCGTGACAGAACATCAAGATAGCAGCTTAGGCATGTCCCGCACTGAAGTCACTTGTCAACGCTGTGAAGCGCACTTAGGCCATGTGTTTCCTGATGGGCCGGCACCGACGGGTTTGCGTTATTGCATCAACTCCGCTGCATTACAGTGGGCTAAAAAATGAATACACCCTATCGTCATGCCGAATTTCTTTGTGCCGCTCACACCTTGGCACAAACCCCTGAAGATGATGGTTTAGAAGTCGCCTTTGCAGGCCGTTCTAATGCGGGCAAATCCAGTGCGATTAACGTCATCACGGATCAAAAAAGCCTGGCACGTACCAGTAAAACCCCAGGACGCACGCAGCAAATTGTCTTTTTCACCTTAGATGAAGAGCGTCGTTTGGTGGATTTACCCGGATACGGTTATGCCAAGGTGCCGATGTCGGTCAAACTGCATTGGCAGAAAACGCTAGATTTGTATTTACGTGAACGCAAAAGTTTACAAGGGCTGATTTTGTTAATGGATATTCGTCATCCGTTCACGGAGTACGACACGCACATGACAAATTGGTGTTTAGCGGCGCACATGCCTGTGCATATTTTGCTCACCAAAGCCGATAAGTTGAGTCACGGCAAAGCCAGCAGCGTGCTGCAACAGGTGCGTAAACGATGTCAGGATTTAGCTCAAGGACAGGATACGCCAGTCACCGCGCAACTTTTTTCAGCATTGAAAAAAGAGGGGCTACCCGGCGTGCGAGAGTGCTTGAATGATTGGTTTAACTATTAGACTTGTTGCGAGGGGAAGGCATCGTAGCGAAAAGGTTAAGCGCTGTAGCTAGATAGGATGGGCACACTTACGGCCCATCCTATCTATTAAGTAATAACGGTGGGCTTATCGCGTCCTGTGTGTCGCTGAATGCCGGCTAAATCATCGGCAATTTTGATTAAATCAGCTAACGCTACTTGTGCATCTTGATCATGTTTGCTGGCATCGGCTTCAAAGCTTTCCAAATACACACGGAGCGTGGCACCCGCCGTGCCTGTGCCGGATAAGCGAAAGACCACCCGTGAACCACCGACAAAACCAATGCGAATGCCTTGTTTTTCACTCAAGCTGCCATCGATGCTATCGGTGTAGCTAAAATCATCTGAAAATTCAATCTCATGATCG
The DNA here is from genome assembly GCA_016744475.1 of Thiotrichales bacterium. Lineage (GTDB taxonomy): Bacteria > Pseudomonadota > Gammaproteobacteria > Beggiatoales > Beggiatoaceae > BB31. The sequence goes on from JADGEH010000036.1 coordinate 36,380, forward strand.
CCAAAACGCCGACCGGGCAGAGCATCAAATTGTCCCCGCAAAGTGTCCATTAACACGTTGGCAGCGTCTGCGGGCACGCCTTCATAATCATAACGGCTATAAAAATTGCGCCCAAAACGTGCCCAATGTTCACGTAGAATTTGCGCCACAGATTGCTGACGCACCGCCAGAATATTCAACCAAAATAGCACCGCCCACAGGCCGTCTTTTTCTCGTACATGATGAGAACCCGTGCCAAAACTTTCTTCACCGCATAACGTGACTTTTCCGGCATCCAGCAAGTTGCCAAAAAACTTCCAGCCCGTCGGCGTTTCATAGCAATCAATGCCCAACGCTTCCGCCACGCGATCAGCCGCGCCGCTGGTCGGCATTGAACGCGCAATCCCCGCTAAACCTTGTTTATAACCCGGCACTAAATGCGCATTGGCGGCCAGCACTGCGAGGCTGTCGGACGGCGTGACAAAAAAATGCGAGCCCAAAATCATATTGCGGTCGCCATCTCCATCGGAGGCCGCGCCCAATTGCGGAGCGTGGCTGCCGTACATGACATCGACTAAATCTTTAGCGTAGGTCAGATTAGGATCAGGATGTCCGCCGCCAAAATCTTCCAACGGCACACAATTTTGCAACATGCCCACCGCATGTAAGCGGTCTTCTAAAATGGCTTTGGCATAAGGGCCGGTGATGGCGTGCATGGCATCAAATTGCATCCGAAAAGCACCGGATTTAAACATCTGCTGAATTCGTCCAAAATCAAATAAGGACTCCATGAGTTCTGCGTAATCATCCACAGCATCAATCACTTCAACCTTCATCTCGGCAATCTGTGTCGTCCCTGTTTGGGTTAAATCAACATCAGCCGCCTCCACTATTTTGTAACGGCTGATGGTTTGGGTGTGAGCATAAATGGCATCGGTCATTTTTTCCGGTGCCGGCCCGCCGTTGTCAATATTGTATTTAATGCCAAAATCACCGTCTGACCCGCCAGGATTATGACTGGCAGACAGCACAATGCCGCCAAAGGCTTTGTATTTGCGAATGATGGCGGACACGGCAGGCGTGGACAGCAAACCTTGTTGCCCGACTAATACTCGCCCAAAACCATTGGCAGCCGCCATTTTTAAAATCGTTTGGATGGCAGGTACATTGTAAAAACGCCCATCGCCGCCCAGCACCAGCGTTTGGCCTTGATAGCCTTCTAATGTGTCAAAAATAGACTGCACAAAATTTTCTAAATAATGGGCTTGTTGAAACACTTGAACTTGTTTGCGCAAGCCCGATGTGCCGGGTTTTTGTCCGTCAAAAGGTTGCGTAGAAAGGTTTTGTATGTGCATATTTTTTCCTTAGAGGTGTGCTATGAAGTTTTCACAAGAGCCTATAAATTCACCGAAGTAGATGGTCTATACTATATTGTTGAAGAGAAAATAATAGGGGAGTCAGTGACTGTAAATGGTGAAGCTATTTGCGAAAATAAATTAAGCCTATTTTAGACAATGATGAAATCCTCTTTTCTATGTATTTACTCTGCAAAATGCCGTATGAAAGGCAAAAACAAAAGAAAGGCCAGCCGTGTTTAATTTAAAAAATATTCATCTAAAACCTAAATTATTAGGTGTATTCCTAGCTATTGGCATTATCCCTTTAAGTTTACTGGGCTGGTGGAGCAGCGATTCAGCCAGCACCGCGTTGAATAAACAAGCCTATGCGCAGCTTGAATCCATTCGTGACATCAAAAAAAATCAAATTGAGCGCTATTTTGAGGAGCGGATCGGCGATATACAAGCCTTGACAGATGTGTATAACAAAGCCGTGAGGCAGGCGTTTGACAACTTATCGGCTACCCATGAATTGAAAAAACAAGCCTTGCTCAATTATGTGCAATACCATCGTGCCAATACACAAATGCTGGCAAAGACCCCTTGCGTGTTAGCCGTCTTGCAAGACAATCCTGAAAAACAAGCGAGCAGCTTTCATTGGCTTAAACAAAGCTTGCCTTTAATGAAGTACTCTCAGGCTTTTATTACAGATTTAAAAGGCCATGTCATATTCGCTTTGAGTGACGATGCGCCTACCCAGATTCAAGCCGATGATGCGCAATATGCTGCGCTCTACCAAAGCTTTCAAGCGGGTCGCCAAGCCTATCATTTTCAAGATTTTCAAGCCTATGGCTCGAATCAAGAACAAACAGCCTTCATCAGCGCTCCCATTCAAGGGCAAGGCGTTTTAATCCTCGCCTTACCCACTCAACCACTTAACGCACTGATGCAATCCCGCGATGGCATGTTGGAATCAGGAGAAAGTTATTTAATCGGCACCGTGGGACAACGCCAGCTATTGCGTAGTGAACTGAAAACCATGGGTGAAGGTCAATATGTGATGGGCTACGATGCCACGCATTTACGCTTAAGCTACTTAGAGCAATCGCTGGATGGTCATAAAATCCAAAATATTTTTCTCGATAGTGCTGGAAAACCCGTTTTAATAATGGCTCATCCCGTCGATATTGAAGGGGTCAACTGGTCGATGGTGTCCAAAATCGACTTAGAAGAAGCCGCCATCCATACCAAAGCAGGAGACGATATTTTTGCCCGCTATCTCAAACTTTATGGCTATTACGACATTTTTTTAATCACTGAAAAAGGCTATGTTTTTTACACGGTGACTCAGGAAAGTGATTACCACACAAACTTGTTGGAAGGGCCCTATAAAGACTCTCATCTCGCTCAACTGTTCCATCAAGTTAAACAACACAAACAAGTCGGTTTTGCAGATTTTCAACCTTATGCACCCAGCAAAGGGACAGCCGCATTTTTTGTGGCTCATCCAGTGCTTAATCAAAATCAACAAGTCAAAGCTGTGATCGCCGTGCAGCTGTCTTTGCAAGGTGTTAATGCCATTATGCAAACGCGCAGCGGTATGGGAAAAACGGGGGAAACGTATTTGGTGGGTGACGATTATCGGATGCGCTCAGATTCTTTCTTAGATGCTGAAAATCGCAGTGTGCAAGCCTCATTTGCAGGCAGCATCAAAGATAACGGCGTACAAACCGAAGCGGTACAACAAGCCATCGCAGGCAATAGCAGTACGCAAACCCTCCTCGATTACCGTGGAGCCTCTGTGTTATCGGCCTTTACCCCTGTCGATATACACAATATTCGCTGGGCGCTGATGGCAGAAATGGATGTCGCCGAAGTCCAAACACCCGTTAAAAAATTAGAACGGGTGATTTTGGGCTTACTGATGGGTTTAATCATCATTATTTTATTTCTAGGTTGGTGGCTGTCTAACAGTCTTAGTCGTCCCATGCATCAAGCGGTGGATGTTGCGCAACATCTAGGGGATGGCTATCTTGATATTCAAATTCATGCTAACGGCAAAGACGAAACGGCGCAAATGCTCAATGCGTTGCAGCACATGTTAGAAAAACTCATTGAAATTATTCAACAAACCCGTAACAGCATCAACATCCTCGCCAGTACTTCGGAAGAAATCAGCGCCTCCGCGCAATCACTCAGTCAAGCCGCCAGTGAACAAGCTGCCAGCGTGGAAGAAACCACCTCGACGTTAGAACTCATCACCGCGACGGTCAACGAAAATGCCGCCAATGCACAAAACACCCAAGCAATTGCAGAGCGGGTGCGAGCCACCACCGAAGCCGGCGGCAGTGCTTTAATGGACACCGTACAAGCCATGCAAGCGATTGCTAACAAAATCCAAAGCGTGGAAGACATTGCTTACAAAACCAATTTGTTGGCTCTCAACGCAGCGATTGAAGCAGCGCGTGCGGGCGATCATGGACGTGGCTTTGCGGTGGTAGCCAGCGAAGTTCAACAACTGGCACAAAGCAGCCGCGTCGCCGCGCAAGATATCAACCAATTAGTCGGTGATAGCGTAAAAGTGTCGCAAAAAGCGGGAGGTTTGCTGCAAAACATCCTGCCAGAAATCCAAACGATTGCAGAACAAACCCGCTCGGTAGCAATGGCCTCGCAACAGCAAGGCGATAATGTAGAGCAAATCAATATAGCCATCAGGCAATTGGATAGGGTGTCACAACAAAATGCGTCTTCGGCTGAACAACTCGCAGCGACTGCCGAAGAAATGAGCACTCAAGCAGCACGTTTATCACAGATTATTGAGTTCTTTAAATTGAAAAATACGATGTGATGTGCTTCATTCAGCATTGCTTATAAACACAAATGCATAATGCAGAGACAGCCGCTCTTGCGGCGAGGAACGTGCGGTAGGATGGGTAGACGCGCTACCTTCATGCGCTTAAGCACACAATCACGGACAGCTTTTGCCCACCCTACCCGGCTCGTGCGAGCGCCCTTGCAACATGCCGCGCTGAACGCTAGAACGAGAAACAATGTAAACATGTAGGGTGGAATAGCAACGTATTCCACCTCTTTCAAATCATGTGTGTAACGTCCATTACTCAATGTTTTCCAGTATTTTTGTACTCGTATACCGCCCCTTCAAATCTGAGTATTCAAGCACCAACTTATCGCCATTCTTCACACCGTAGTTCTTGAATTGACAGCTAAAATAAGGGTTTTTTGAGAGGTTTTGGCTGGTATAAGCATTACACACGGTGTGTTGATTGATTTTAACCGTGATGTGCTCAATATAATTAAACTCTTTCCCCGTTTCTTTAACTTGTTTTAAACTCGTATTGGGATGCTTGAAAAGCATTTTAACCGTGACAATCCCATTTTTTGATTTTGCTTGAAATCTCAATGAATCCTTTCCATAGGGCAGCCCACGTTGGGTTCTTATATATTGGGTTTTATAGCCGCTCAGTCTATTGCTGTGTGGCTTAAGCAAGGGTTTGACGGGAATATTTACGGGATTTTTTTGAACAGCTTTATTATCCATCAATAAGCTCACTAAAATCTCTTGCTCTTCTTCTAAACTGTCATCATTCAATGCTTTCATTTCTTTTTCATAGTGACGTTTAAATAAGGATAATATTTTTTCATAGCCTTCACTCACATACAGCCTGCATGAGCTTCTTTCCCAGGCTTTTATCTGGGCATAGCGTTGGCTTCTTTCTCTTGAATGGCTCAAGCTATATTCATTGATATAATGTGCTGTTCTATGCGGGTAGGCGACTTCATCATGACAACTGGCGCGTGCGTCCAGCATCCAATCCTTTAATACGGTCACATACTCAGCCAATAAAATGCTTTTACGAATACCCTGGTTTTCATGAAAAGTAGTTGTTTCATTAAATGTAATAGTTTTCTGGTTGTGATGAAATTCACCTGTCGTATCTTGATAAGACACATTAAGATGAATCTTATTGGCATCAAAGGATTCATCCCCTGTTTTTTGTAATTGCAATAAGATAACACCGCCTTTGTTTTTTCCAGCTTGGCTGGCACTGGGGAACAGGGTATTGACTGTCATCAAACGGCCTGTGCTCATGTCGGCTTCTGGTGAACCGAAAACCCCCGTTATTTTATAGCCTGTGCTATAGAGATAATTCTTCAAGCATACGACCACTTAAAACTAAAAAACGATTATAATATATATTCGATTTATTATTACA
>JADGEH010000163.1 GCA_016744475.1 Thiotrichales bacterium
GACGTGTCGGGGCACCAGAATAGCGTCTCGCGCCCACTTAAGAAGTTCTAAGGGCAAGGAAGCCCGTGAACACCTCTTAAACGATGCGAGACACGTTCTGTTATCTGTGCTTGTTGGCTTAACCAATCCACGGCTTCTTGTTGTCCTGCCCAAGACAGGGACAAGCTCATGACACTGAACACACATCCAATCCAATACACGCTGGCACGCATGGCGAACAACCTCGCTAATGGCGACTCAAAAATAGGGGGATAAGCGCGGACTATAGCAAGGCGAGGCAGAGCCATAAAGATTCAAGTGTTTGATTTTGTTACAATGGCTGTCATATTTTGTCATGTAATGCATGATTGGTGGTATAGAATTCCCACGCAGAATGCGTGGGTAGAATTTGCGCCGCACGTTTTTTGCGGCGCGAACGCAGAGGGGAATGTAGGGGAATGTATAGGTATCGCGGGCGCACTCAAAAGACGGTGCATACCCTACGGAGCTTAACGCACCGCAGGCGCGTCACTCCTGACTCCCACGCAGGGCGCGTGGGAACCATACATAGGCAAAGATTCACATCTGCTTATATTTCAACGGGTTCATCACAGCCCGTGTCTTCATCTAAGCCTTGGTTATTCATACTGGCTAATTCACGGCGGCGTTGTACGCGGCGTTCTTCTGCATCGCTGCGTAAAGGAATGGTGTTTTCTCCATACAGTACTTGCTTTAGGAAACGGAAAGCAAACTGCATTAAGTACATGTCATCAGATTGTAGCGATTGATTAGTGTCTTCATCTAATTCATACACATCTTGAAAACCGGTGGTGCTGACAAATTCTCTAAAACCATCCAAGTTGTAGCTGGCTAGGAAAAACAGTTGATAGCTACGAGTGGTCGGTTTGCCAATCGTAGGGCCGCTGGAACGTTTCTTTAACACCACTTGCCGCCAAGCGCGATCAGCCCCGTTAAATTCTTCTAAACCTTGTTCTTTGACGTATTCTCCAATGGTTTGTTCTTTATTCTCAAAATGTCCTAAGCAATGATCTTCTTTGACCACAAAATACACGTCTTCATCGGTTTTTGTTTCTGCGGTTTTCATGGACATCAAACCCAATGCGTAATGCCGACAAGAGGTGGGGCGGTCATCATATACGCCGCAACCTTCTGCGGTTAAAAACGGACATTCTGTGGTGTCGTCACGGGTTTTTAATTTGATCCCCGGCATAGCGTGCGCGTCCATTTCAAACGGCACGGTGTGTTGTGCGAGAAAGTCGGCGGAAGATAGGTTTAAGCGTTTTTGTAAGCGCCAAATGTCATACGGTGTGAGGGTGAGATCAATGTGCTTGCAGCATTGGTTAAAGCAGGCAATGTCTTTATGGCAGCGAAATTGGAATTTATCGTGTAATGCCAGTTTGACTGGATTTAACGGACTTTGATTAGGAATGTCTGCGAAAGGCCCGTCGCTCATAGTGATAACCTCATGATTGTGTGATGGTTTTAGTTACGCAGAAGGGGAAGGCTTTAGAGCCTATACGAAAACGGGATAATCGGCTGCAAATCCGCCCTTTTGGTCAGGTTTTCCGCTTTTTCTCAACAAATAGCCCGCTATTCGCCTTAAAAAACCGAAAAACCTGCCTCAAAATAGCGAATTTTCGCTTCGATTCCCCATCTTCGTATAGGCTCTTAAGCCTCCTGATTAACAAGCCGTGCGTAACGCAAGTGATTTGTGAAACAGCATTGGTGGGGGCAAGCTGCTCAAATTCAAAATATTAGACTTGTCCGGGCTTAAGCGCCGTAGCGAAAAGCAGAGGGATTGAGTGGTTTTTTTCGTTCATTTGAGGCGAATAGTCATTCTATTTAACAAAAATGAACGGGGAAAACCACCCATATCCGCTGTTTTGCAGTCGGTGTCTTAAGCCTGGACAAGTCTATTATTATCAGAGCAGCATGTTGCGGTCATCCATTGTGGATGAATGGCTTGAGTGATTTACTAAATACTTTGGATTGGCGTTGATGATTATAAAGTGTGCGCCGATCTACGGGTAAGCTATTGATGTCCGCTAAGGCAAACCCCCGCTCTTGAAACCATTGCGCGGTGTGTGTGGTGAGCACAAATAATTGCTGAATGCCTACTTGTGCTGCTTCATGTTCCATAAAAGCCAGCAGTGCATCACCGCGTTGCTGTCCCTTATAATGGGGACTGACGACCACGCAAGCGAGTTCTGCGGTGTGGTCTTCAAGATAAGGATACAGTGCGGCGCAAGCGACAATAGCGCCATCACGCTCTTGCACGACAAAATGGTGAATTTCGGCTTCTAATTTATCGCGGGGGCGTTTGACAAGCACGCCTTCTTGTTCTAAGGGGCTGATTAAATTAATAATACCGCCCACATCATCAATCGTCGCTTGGCGCAGGTTTTCAAAGGGATCGCGGCTGACCATCGTGCCCACCCCATCGCGGCTGAATAATTCCAACAATAACGCGCCATCAATGCTGCGTTTCACTAAATGCACCCGCTCCACGCCGTTATCACAAGCGCGAATGGCATTGCGCAATTGTCGAAAGCTATCCGCATCTTGTCGCGTTTTGACCAAAGCCTGAGCTTCTTGCAAGGTTAAATAACCATTTTCGCTCATGGGTTCAGAGACTTCCGTCAAGCACACCCATTTATCAGCTTGTAAAGCAATGGCGACAGAGGTGGCGACATCTTCTACGGATAAATTGAACATTTCTCCCGTGGGGGAATAGCCTAAAGGCGACACCAACACCACGCAGCCATTGTCCAATTGTTCGGCAATGCCGCCTTTATCCACGCGACGCACCATGCCTGTGTGCATAAAATCCACGCCTGCTCGCACGCCGAGAGGACGTGCTGTGACGAAGTTGCCGCTGATTAAGCGAATATTGGTATAAATCTGTGGCGAATTGGTTAAGCCCATCGACAGCAAAGCACGAATATCAGAAGTGATTTGTCCGCAAGCCGCTTTTACTTGCTCCAGCGCGTCGCTGTCCGTGATACGCATTCCTTCTGCGTACTGTTGTTTGATGTCGCGCTCTTGCAGATTGCGCTCAATGCGTTGGCGAGTGCCATGCACCAACACCAAGCGAATGCCGAGGCTGTGCAACAAAGCGATGTCGTGAATTAAATGGCGAAAATTCGTGCTGGAAACCGCTGCCCCTTCAAATGAGAGCACAAAGGTCTTGCCTCGGTGCGCATGAATATAAGGCGAAGCATGACGAAACCAAGCGACGAATTGATGTTTATAATCAGATAATTGGAGATTGGACGGATTCATGAGATGTTAAGCAAAAGTGGGCGATTAACTGCGTTAATAAAGTCAGCATTGGAGCAATATTGTCCAAGGCTAAAAATTCATCAGGTTGATGAGCTTGCTCAATATAGCCAGGGCCGAGCACCACGGTGTCCATGCCTAAGCTGTTGAGATAAGGCGCTTCCGTGGCAAAAGCGACGGCTTGTGAAGTATGTCCGCTGAGTTTTTCTACCGTCTGCACCAAGGCTGATTGTGCGGGCGTTTCCATCGCTTCTATGCCACTGAACAAAGATTCTAATTCTACCCGCAAGCCCGTGTCGGCGACGGCTTGTTGTACTTTTTCCAGCAATTGTGCGCGTAACTCAATAATCGACATCCCCGGCAAGGGGCGCAAATCAATTTGCAACTCACAATCCCCGCAAATGCGATTAGGATTATCACCGCCGTGAATATGCCCCAAATTCAAGGTAGGCACAGGCACCGTAAATAAAGGGTTTTGATAGCGTGCTTGCAACTCCGTGCGCCAGCGCAGCAAAGCGCCAATGACGCTGTGCATCCCTTCTAATGCGCTATTGCCCAAACTAGGGTCGCTAGAATGCCCCGCTTGTCCGTGTAAGCGAATGGCTTCCATCATAATGCCTTTATGCGAACGCGCAGGCCGCAATCCCGTCGGCTCGCCGATTAACGCATAACGGGCTTTTGGCAGCCCCGCGTTGACCAAAGCTTGCGCACCGCTCATGCTGGTTTCTTCATCGGCTGTTGCCAGCAAAATCAACGGCTGCTGCCAGATTTTATCCTTCAACGGGCGTATCGCTTCCAGCACCATCGCAAAAAAGCTTTTCATATCGGACGTGCCCAAGCCATACAAACGCTGATCCGCCTCAATCAATTTAAACGGATCATGCTGCCAGCGCTGCGCATCATAAGGCACCGTATCCGTATGCCCCGCCAACACCAAGCCCCCCGAACCAGAGCCTAAAGTCGCCATTAAATTGGCTTTATTCGCGTGTCCAGGCACGGGCAAAATCTCCACCTTCATGCCAATGGCTTCGCACCAATCCGCCAATTGTTCAATCACGGGAAGATTGCTTTGATCTAAACGTGGATCAGTGCAACTAATGGAAGGCGTAGCAATTAAGCGCTCTAGTAGGGATAAAAAGGGAGGCATCTGAGACATTTAAGGTGTCACCGCTTGTTGGCGTTCATGTTGATAATCATCATAATTTTGCTGATACCGCGTCCTGCATTCATCGTATTGCGCAGGCGGCAAGGATTCGCAACTGTTACGTTCATGATATAGGAATATTAATTCAGTTGTACGATCCAGATTGACATGAGGCTTGGAAAATTGAGCGTTAGTAAAAAGTGTGTCGTACAACTCAGTTCATATCTCTATATTGCAGACTTTCATAAGCCTGTCTCGCAGAGCAAGCGGATAATAACAAGAAGCCGCAGGCGATGAGAAATAATTTCATAGACATCTCCTAAATGTGCCGATCATTAGGCTCCCACGCAAGGCGCGTGGGTACTATAGCAAGATTGCATCAGTTGTTAAGACTGCCAGTCCTTGAAGGACTGGCAGTCTTGGGTTTGGCTCTATCGCAAGCCTATAAATGATGTACTTTAGCGATAAACAAGCACCTAACGTGGTTGAAATGCTTGGCTTTCTACAGTCGGTTTCAAATCGCGCATGGGATTGCTTTTCCATAACCATCGATTCAATAAATAAAACAAAATAGTGAAGGCGATGACGGCGATGTTTAAATCAATAAAGACAGTGACTAAAGTGGTACCTATGATCATGAGCATTTCTCGGTTGCTGACAAAAATAGCTTCATCATCATGACGTGAACAGAAATGATGTGTGACCAGGTGAATGTCTCGACTCATTTCTTTTAAGTATAAACGCACAGGCATCCAATCAAATACGTCATAACCGACTTTTAATAAAATACCTGCAAACACGGCTTGTGGAATGAGGCTAATATAATTTTGAAATAACAGCATTTCTAAAATAACAAAAATACCGACTAATATTCCAGCTAAACGCAAAGTCGCTTTTTCTTTAATGATTAAGACGGAACGAATGGTGGCTTGAGCGCCGGGGATGCCGCCTAAAAGCCCCATTAATGTATTAGCCACGCCTTGTGCCATGAGTTCTTTATTTTGCTGGGTCTTTTCTTTCATTAAACGATCCACGACTAATGATGTCAGTAGGGTGTCTAAATAACAGAGTAAAGACAGTTGCAATGCAAAGGGTAGGGCTAATAAGATAATAGCAATAGACCAATCAGTAGGCCATTGTTGCAGGATGAATTGAGAGAAATCGTTAAATGAATGAATACTATTGCTTAAGCTGACGTATTCAACGTCTAAGTTGAATAGATGTGCAAAGCCACTGGCGATGATGATGGATAATAAGGTGGCTGATAAAAAGCTGGCTATCTTGGGTAGGTAGCGATTAAATAAGAGCGGTAAAAAGAAAATTAAAGCTAAGGTTAAACCCACTATCAATAGGTTCATCGACAAGGCACCTGCAAAGGGTGCTTTTCCCATGCCGAATAATTTTTGTAATTGTCCCCACCAGATCAACACGGCGATGCCGTTCATAAAACCTGAAATCACCACATTGGGTACCCAGCTAATAAAACGTCCTAAGCGTAATGCCGCCATGAGTAACAATAAAAATCCTGTCAGGATTAAACTCAGATTAATAAAATGATCAGGATTGATGCCGGGAGCTTCTTGTAGCAAACCTTCTGCGGCGTAGGCGATGAGCACGGCACTGACTGCGCTCATGGGAGCGGTAGGACCTGAGCATTGCACCCGTGTGCCGCCGAGCAGAGAGGTGATAAAGGCAATGATGCCAGCGGATAACATGCCGGCAAAAGCCCCGCGCCCGGATAATACGCCCAACGATGCGCCTAGGCTTAAGGCGACAAAGCTGACTATCAGAGCCGCCATCACGTTTTGTAAAAGAAGGGGGGTGGAAAGGTTTTTCATAAGTGGTCACACGCTTTAGGTATAATTTCTTGATGTTGTGCCCTATCTGCCTTCACGCGGTGGGCGTTGCATCGAGAGTGTTGTAAAACCAATAAGCACTTTGGAGAGGTTTTGTGGATGATGTTGAAGGGCTTTCAAGCCATGAACATCTTCGCTCAACGCATCTCAAGTGCTTTCATTCAAAGGCAGTTTACGCTTTGCGATAGGTTTAGGCGATGATGACTCATCTCGCTTTCACCTGTTGGCATGAAGGATTAAGTTATTCAATGATTGAAAAACGCCTACAAGCTTTACTCGACAGTGGCGAACAAGGATGGCTGAAACGCTGTTTAATGGGTTTAGAAAAAGAGAGTCTACGGGTGTCTTCGCGTGGCACTATCGCGCAAACCCCGCACCCGGCGGGATTAGGCGCAGCACTCACCCATCCCTACATCACCACGGATTACTCAGAAGCGCTGCTAGAACTGATTACGCCGCCCGTGTCCAATATCCATCAAGCCTTGGCCTTTTTACAAGATACGCATCAATTTGTGTATTCGCGTCTGGAACAAGAAGAAAGCCTGTGGGCGACGAGTATGCCTTGCGTGGTGGAAGGTGAGGGACACATTCCTATCGCTTATTATGGAGAATCGAATCCGGGTCAGATGAAGCATATTTATCGACGCGGTTTGGGCTATCGTTACGGGCGCACCATGCAAGTGATTGCGGGGGTGCATTTTAATTATTCATTTGCTGAAGAATTTTGGCCGATTTATCAAGTATTAGAAGGCAATCGTCAACCGCTACGCGAATTTATCGACACAGCTTATTTTGGTTTAATTCGCAATGTACAACGTTATGGCTGGTTGATTCCTTACTTATTCGGTGCTTCGCCTGCGGTGTGTAAATCTTTTCTTCAAGACCATCGCCCGCGCAATTTACAACCCTTTGATGACACGACGTATTACGGGGCTTATGCCACTTCATTGCGAATGGGGGATATTGGTTATCAGAATAAGAAGGAAGATCACAGCGGAGTGAAGGTGTGCTACAACAATGTGGACACTTACACCGCCAGCCTACAACGTGCGACCAGCACGCCCTGTCCTGAATACGAAGCCATCGGCGTTCATGTTGATGGTGTATACCGTCAATTGAATCCTTATCTGCTGCAAATTGACAATGAATACTACAGTACGGTGCGTCCTAAGCAAATTCTCCAAAATAATGAAAAACCTAGCCAAGCTTTGCGTCAACGCGGTGTGCGCTATATAGAACTGCGTTCATTAGATGTGAATGCTTATGATCCATTAGGTATTAATGAAGAACAATTACACTTCCTAGAAGTTTTTATCATTTTTTGCTTATTTCAAGACAGTCCGAATATTTGTGCCGATGAAGCGCGTGAAATCAATTTAAACCAAAGTGCAGCGGCACATCAGGGGCGCGATCCTTCATTAATGTTGCGTCGTTCAGGGCGATCACAATTATTGCGCACTTGGGCTTCAGAGTTGTGTCATAACATGCGGGCGATTAGTGAGATTTTGGATGAAGGTGATCCAGATCAGCCTTATACCCAGGCTTTAGAAAATCAATTGCAAGTGGTACATGCCACAGACCACACACCTTCTGCCCGCATGTTGGAGGAAATGAATGAAACCCGCGAAGGTTTCTTTGAATTTTCTAACCGATTGTCACGTAAGCACGCGCAGTATTTCAAACGCCTCAAACCTCGCCCTGAACGCGAAGCTGAATTGGCGGCTTGGGTAGAGCGCTCGAAACAACAACAAGCTGAGATTGAAGCCCAAGATACACAGCCGTTTGCACAGTATTTGCAGGCTTATTTAGAGAATGAGTGATATAGCAAAATTATATCAGTTGTTAGGCTGCCAGTCCTTCAAGGACTGGCAGCCTTGGGTTTGGCTATATCACAAGCCTATAAATGATGTGCTTTAGCTATAGAGTTAAGTTTAGTATTTGAAGCAGCCCTGTTAAGGTAGTTCAATTGCACAAAGAAAGTAATCATACTGTAGAAACATGAGGCTTGCCTTTGTATTCATCTTTTGGAAGTGGTGTCTCGCATCGTTTAAGAGGTGTTCACGGACATCCTTGTCCTTAGAACTTCTTAAGTGGGCGCGAGACGCTATTCTGGTG
>JADGEH010000164.1 GCA_016744475.1 Thiotrichales bacterium
GAATGAAGTTATGTAGTTGCTTAATTGTCATGGACTTGGAAAAACAGAAAAATGCTCAAATCTGAAATCAATGGAAATATGAGAATTATTAAGCTTGTTAATCAATAAACATTAAAATCATCCTTAAAGTTAACCTCTCGCAAATGTTGGCCCTTTAGGAGAACCGATACCACCCATGATCTTCTAGTTGAACTATCTCATCTTGTCATATTCATTCAATATATTTAAACAACGGGATTGAATAGCATCCAGAGCATTTAAGAAACAAAGGTTTATCGGTGTCAAACAAAAATTTAGCCTTAAGCCCTGATAAAACGCTTAAAAATGTCAGGATACACAAAAGCGCAGTATTTTTTATAAAAAAATACTGCGTTGGATGAGTTATTCACTGCGGTAATATTCATTACCTTCATCAGCGAGTGCATCTACATTGTCGGGGTTTAAATAAACCGTGACGCTACATTCTCCATCACCGTTGGCAATGGTTTTATGCAAACACACTTTTGCATAGCCTAAATTTTCAGCAGCAATAGTGCCAAACACATTGGATGTCATCATACACAAAGAAGGTCGTCCTTCCACTTTGTCTTCAAAAGGACACCGGGTATTGCCAAAGACTAATTTTTCATCATCTTGAGACACGGCATAAAAAGTACCATTAATTCGGGCTTTCAAATCATTGAGCACATCAGTGACTTGTTCTCGGTTCAGGCAGGGACAATTCATGGCTTGACGATATTCCTGATTAATCCAATCACCCATGTTTTGCCCTACAACACTGATATAACCATTGGCTTGTTCAAGACCCACCGTCTCTTGTAAGACACCTGATAGTTCTCGCACCAAACTACGTAAAAATACATCCCGTGCTAATGGAACATCTGATTCAGAGGCTTTCATTATGGTTCTCCTTAAGTGGATAGGCATCATTATTAGACTTGTTGTGTTGCAAGAGGTAGGGCATCGTAGCGAAGCAGTCGATGTCTACCTCTCGCAACAAGTCTATGATTAATATCTGGTGCTTTTGTTTGCATAACGCAAACGAAAACATCCGGTAAACTAAGCATAAACCAAACCCAGTGTAGAGCAATGATGGGTTTTTGTGCTTAAGAGCCTATACGAAAATGGGATAATCGGCTGCAAACCCGCCCTTTTGGCCCGGTTTTCCGCTTTTTTTCGTTAAATAGCCCGCTATTCGCCTTAAAAAACCGAAAAACCTGCCTCAAAATAGCGAATTTTCGCTTCGATTCCCCATCTTCGTATAGGCTCTAAGCTTGTTTTTAAACACAAAAAGCCTTTGCGTAACATGAGTAAATCGGTTGTAAGCGCCGTTATTAGAATGCATTTAATTTCAGTATAGCAGCTATACCTGATTGTTACTTATTGTAATATTTATGCATTTTAGCGACTCTAAATCCTCTCCATTTATGGCACCGGTGTCATGTCAACATGGGCTTATCGCCAAGCACTGTTTACTTCTAATAGCTGCATTAAGCGTGTGTAACGTCCGCTTTGCATCTGTTCTAATACTTTGGCAGGACGGCGACTGCTGGCACGTTGCATATTGAACACATCGGCGGCTAACCAATGGCGAAGCAGGCTTAAGATAAACGCGCTAGAAGCTGTCCAGTTGACTCGTCCTGCAAAGCCGACCACGCCGAGCAGGCCAAACTGCTGACATAAAGGCGGCAAGGCTTGCCCGACTTGGCATATGTCTAGGACTAACAGCGTGCGCGATAAATGGGGTTGTAATAGTGTGAGTAGTTCTTCTAATACAATGACTTGCTCTGTAGCGGATAAATGCCGCAGCCCTTCTGCGCTGTATTCACCATGCGTGCTGAGAAGGATGAGATTCGGCCCGCGTCGATTGTCTGGCAGGCCTAAAAAGTCATAACAATCAGATATAAATGTGTGAGCTGACAGTGGACGATAACGCATCGTACAGGCGGCGTTTTGGAAAGCCGATGCGTATAAGGTTTTGACCGCATGAGGTTGGGAGGCTGATGTGGCGGGGGATGTCCGCCAATCAGACTCTAAAATGAGGGCTTTTTCCCGCACGGTTATAGGCTCTGTTGACATTTGGATGATGGCGGCTTTTGGGTCTTTTTTACGTCTAGCCGCGTTGATTTTTGGCTTGCAATGAAGGCATTGCGGCGCAAAAATCGCCTTGCTAGACGCAAAAAATCCTCAAAAATCCATCTCACCCCCAAATGTCAACAGCCTAGGCTTAAGCCGCTATGACGTAACAGAGCGTCGATTTTGGGAGATCGTCCGCGAAATTCGACAAATAAATCCATCGGTTCACGCGATCCGCCTTGTTCTAGCACGGTCTGTAGAAAAGCTTGTCCGGTATCCCGATCAAAAATCCCGTGTTCTTCAAATTTAGAAAACACGTCCGCTGATAACACTTCAGCCCATTTGTAACTGTAATATCCGGCGGCATAACCACCTGCAAAAACGTGCTGAAAGCTGTGTTGAAAGCGATTAAAAGCGGGCGGTTTTAACACGGCAATGTCTTTGCGCACGCTGTCGAGCAGGGCTTGAATATCGGTGTGCTGAGGTTCGTATTCGACATGTAAACGGAAATCAAACAGCGCGAATTCTAATTGACGCAGCATGAATAAACCCGCCTGGAAATTTTTCGCCGCTTGCATTTTTTCGAGTAAATCTTCAGGCAAAGGCTCGCCCGTTTGATAATGCCGCGCAAATAAGTCGAGGGCTTCGCGTTCCCAACACCAGTTTTCCATTAATTGGCTGGGCAATTCAACCGCATCCCAAGGCACGCCACTAATACCCGCGACGCTAGGGCAATCAATTTGAGTTAAAAGGTGATGCAAGCCGTGTCCAAATTCGTGAAACAGGGTTTGCACTTCTTGATGTGTCAGCAGTGAAGGATGCTCCGCCGTGGGCGGGGCAAAATTGCAATTAATATAAGCCACGGGTAATTGCAAGGCGTTATCGAGTCGCGCACGTTCTGCATAATGTCCCATCCAAGCACCGCCCCGTTTGCCTGTGCGGGCGTAGACATCCAGATAAAATTGTCCGCGCAATTGGTCATCAGCATCGTAAATCGCATAAAACTCCACGTCTTCATGCCAGACATCGACCGCCTCAGTAGACTTTTCCACGCGCATACCGTAAAGACGTTGCAAGACTTGGAAAAAGCCTTTCAGCACCTGCGGAAAGGGGAAATAAGGCCGCAGTGTTTCTTGTGACAGCGCATACTGATGTTGACGCAATTTTTCTGAATAATAAGGCACGTCCCACAAAGCCAATGTGTCCATCGCATGATGTTCGGCAGCAAAGGCTTGTAATTCTTCTAGCTCGCGTTGCGCCATCGGACGACTGCGTGTGGCGAGATCATGTAAAAAATCGAGTACTTGCTGCGTTGAATCTGCCATTTTGGTGGCGAGAGAATAGGCGGCGTAATGTTCAAAACCTAAGATTTGTGCCAATTCTTTACGCAAGCTTAAAAGTTCATGCATGATGGCACTGTTATCCCAATCGGCACATGAACCCTGATCAGAGGCACGGGTCATAAAAGCCGTGTAAAGCTCTTCACGCAAGGCGCGATCATCGGCATATTGCGTCACGGGTAAATAACAAGGCATATCCAACGTCAGCAGCCAGCCCTCTAAGCCTTGTTTTTCAGCATTTTGACGTGCCAAATTTTTAGTGGAATCCGGCACACCCGCTAATTGCGCTTCATCCAGGATGTGTTTCTTCCAGACTTTAGTCGCGTCTAGCAGATTTTCTCCAAATTGGGTGGCTAATTGTGATAAACGTGCTTGAATGGCTTTGACCCGTGTTTGCTCTTCGGTCGGCAAATCCACGCCTGACAGATGAAAATCACGCAATTCGTTATCAATCGTTTTACGCTGTGCAGCTGAGAGTTCGGCATATTCTGGGCTGTTAGCCAAGGTTTTGTAGGCATGACACAAGGCTTGGTTTTGCCCTAATTCAGAATAATAAGCGGATAATAAAGGCTGGCATTCATTGTAAGCGACCCGCAACGCCTCAGTATCCGCGACTGAATGTAAATGATTGATCGGCGACCAAAAACGGCTTAAACGATGGCTTAAAGTCTCCAGTGGGGCGACAAAATTATCCCAGCTAGGCTGCTCAATCTGCGCCAGTTCTGCCAAGACTTTACGATTATCCGCCAATAGGTTTTGCAATCCTGGCAACACATGTTCAGGACGAATGCGGGAGAATGGGGGTAAAACGTGAGCTTCAAGTAAGGGGTTGCGCATGGGATTTCTCTGTATAGATGCAATGATTAAAGCAAAGATATAAGGTGATTTTTGATAAAAAACACCGTTGAACCCTCAAAGAATGCTAAGGCATGGGAATCTAGTCTTGATCGCGTTGCGGTCATTTATTATTAGTCCAGCCTTCGGTATGCATAGGTATCAAGCCTTTTTACATCACTCAAACAGCCCGAAATAATGCCTCTCAGATGGATAAATTTTTCAACACCGCAGGCCCTTGCCGCACTGAACTGCACTACATGGTTGATCCCTTGCAGCGCTTGCAGGGTGTGCGGAAACTGATTGATGGACAACAGTATTTTTCTATTTTCGGGCCGCGTCAAACAGGCAAAACCACTTGCTTATATGCCTTAATGGAAGCCTTAAACCATGAAGGACGCTACACCGCACTGACGGTGAATATCCAAGTCGCCGCAGGCGGACGCGATAGCCTTGAAGCCATGCGCATGGTAGCTGCCGCTATTTACCGCCAAGCCACTTTGCATTTAATTGAACCTGAATGGCCTGAAGCGATCTCCGAACAAGATGAAAATTTTGATAATTTACAAGATTATCTCAGTGACTGGTCACGCCATAACCGCCGTCCTATCGTCTTATTCATCGACGAAGTGGATGCTTTAAGCGAGCCTTATTTTCGTACTCTCATGCGCCAAATTCGCTCTGGTTTTGAAGGCCGCCCGCGTGGTTTTCCACAATCTATCGCGCTGGTCGGTTTGCGTGATGTACAAGATTATGACGCACAAACAGGCCCTAGCAGCACCGATCTTCCTGGTATTGATACGCCTTTTAATATTAAAAGCACTTCTGTGGTGATTGATTGGTTCTCTCCTGATGAAATGGATGAACTATTACATCAACATACTCATATTACCGGACAAGAATTTCCCGATGAATTGCGCGAAGAACTATTTGACATCACTCAAGGGCAACCTTGGCTGGTGAACTCAATAGCGAATCTGATTATCTCTGATTTACTCTATAGTGATTATCAAGAACTGATTCAACCACAACATCTATTGACTGCTCAACAATTGCTACTAGAACGACGTGAAACCCATATTGATAGCATTATCAAAAAGCTCAGTGAAGCGCCAGTCAAATTAGTGGTAGAAGGAATTATCAATGGCGAAGCTCCCGATTTCACCAAATTCAAAGATGCTTTGGCCTATACCCGCAGCATGGGCATTGTCACACGCAAGCCACCGATTCGTTTTGCTAACCCGATTTATCAACATTTAGCATTAAACACGATGTGCTCGGTGTTTCTTGAATCGATGCCCACTGATTTAGTCAATATAGAAAATTACTGGTATGAAACCAAGCTTGATATGGATGAAATTTTAGAAGAGTTTCAACTGTTCTATAGACGTTTTGCAGAAACTTGGATGGCTCGTTATGAATTCAAAGAAGCTGGACGACAATTGCTCTTTATTGCCTTTCTCCTGCGTTTAACTCAAGAACAAGCTGAATTTGAATGGGACATGGCGGTGGGTAATGAACGTTGTGGTATTACTATGACTTATCAGGGACAACGCAGCGCCTTTCTACTTAAATTACGACACGATAACTACTCACGCGATGAAGGCTTAAACCAAATGGTGCGTTATCTCAAACGTATGAATCTGGAACAAGGATATTTGTTATTATTTGATATATTTTGGGAAGAGCGGGTCTACCGCGAAGAACTAGAACACAAACACAAGCACATCATTCTCATTGGAATGTAGCGAACAAGGATTAATGACGTGAGAATATTACATGCTGATGATCACCCTATCTTTCGCACAGGGTTGCGTTATGTACTGGAGGATTTAGATGAACAGGTGGATATTCTGGAAGCCCATGATATTCAAGACAGTCTTGCGATATTAAACAGTCTACCGCCGGTCGATTTAATCGTGCTGGATTTATGTATGCCCGGTATGGAGGGGTTGAAAGGCTATCAACAGGTGGCGCAAACCGCGCCCTCATGCCCGGTTGTGATCGTCTCGGCCTCAGAAGATTACATTGACGTGCATCGAGTGCGAGAAGCGGGTGCACAAGGTTATCTGCCTAAATCCGCCTCCCGTGATGTGTTGCTACAAGGCTTGCGAGCCGTGCTCAGCGGCGAAGACTATTTCCCGGTACATCTGCTCACTCCGGTCATCACTCCACAAGCCATTCCTAGGCTGTCACAACGCCAATTAGATGTGTTGCAACTGCTGAGCAAAGGCTTGTCCAATAAACTCATCGCAGAAGCGCTGAATCTGTCTGAAACGACCATAAAAACTCATGTGCGGGGGATCCTCAAGGCTCTTGATGTACGCACCCGTACCCAAGCGGTGATGAAAGGACAAACGCTGAAGTTGCTTTAATATATCCGTCATCCGACATGATGAAATACCCAAATGTTGCATGACGCTATCGAGGCTGTGAAAGTATTCTAAAAGTAGCCATTTTTTAGTGATTTTTTACATGTAAGTCATTGGTTATCCGTTGCAGAGAACCACGCCTCCTATCGCTTATGCGACTGTTGTAAAGAGCAAGAGTCGTGAGTGATAATAAAAAGGCGGTAAGAAATCGTCAGATGTGTGTTGTGGAAAGAGGGGGAAACAAACGCAAACCTATTGCAATGATAATGATAAAATGATAAGAGCCAAATGAAGTAAGAGTTTCACGTCCGGTTCTGTAAGAGCCCCTGAGGAAAGTTCTTTGGAATTACTTGACGCGAGCTAACATTTCATCCACCAAATGAGTATGGTATGGGGAAATTTAATTTTCTCGTTCATTTCACGGTATATGTGCGTAAGGTGAACTATTTATTCAGCAGTTTATCTTCTCGCTTAGTGCTTTTAATATTATTACTGGCGTTAGTTTTCTGCATTGTTTTTAATGTGTTACAAATTCATCTTAATTATTTCAATGTTAAAGATGAATTGCGTGAATTAACTGAATCAAGTCTTTATTAAATCTGCAACGCAAGCGGCTTGTCATAATTGTGAGGAATTAATACTGCTTTAATTGGTCTGCCCCTTCAAGTTCTGCTATTCATAATTTTTTGCCATAGTTACTCCCCGTAAAGTATATATAGCCAAAATACATCAGTTATATGCGAGGGATAACGCTGCTTGGAGCGGTATTACCTATAATGTTACACAACTCATATAAAATGGCTATAGAAATAATTATCCTGAATAATACAAAGCTATGCTGCGTAAATAGCAACTATGCTTGAATACAAATCATAATTACGGTTCTTATTATCTAATACAATTAGAATGATACAATTTATTGCTCACCACCTAACTTGCTTGGTAGTGAGGCGTAATTTACTTTACAAAATTTTTATTATATTTTAATAAATCTCCAGGTTCTTCTCTAAAACACTCAGATGTTGAATATACTGCTTCGGAATTATTTATAAGCTCAGTAATAGTTACAAATTGGTATCCTTGACTTTGAAGAGCAGGAATGAATAGTGGTAATGAGTCTGATGTATAATGGCCTCTACCATTTGCGTGAGCAATAATTATGGAACCAGGTCTAACTTTAGATTTGATAATGCTAGCTATATCTTGCGCAGTTCTTTTTTTCCATGGGTCTGCTGTAACTATATCCCATTGAATTGCAGGCAACCCTAATTCTTGAAGAAGATATAGAGCTTTATCAGAGCAGCTTCCGAATGGGAAGCGAAATGTTAATGGTATCAGAGGTATTTTAGACATTTCCGACTCCCATTTTTTTTTAGAAAAATGGTGTTTTTTATAATCTAAATCTACTTCTTTTCTAAGAATTTCATATTGAGCTTGTGTCCAAAGTATTTCATCTTCCATTGATTCTAAGTTAATTGCAGCAAAGTTAGCGTGAGACCAGGAATGATTTCCGATTTCAAACAATGGTTCTGTGATTAATTGTTTTGTTTTTTCAGGATGGGAGCGCATCCATTTACCACCAGCATAGAAAGTAGCTTTAATATTATGTTTTCTCAAATAATTTATAATACTGAAATCATATCCTGTTTTCTCAAAAATACTTTCACATAAATCAAATGTTAAAGCTATTATTTTTTTATTTTCATGGGGTTTAAATCGTCTAATTGAATCAATTAATGTACTAGGTAAATGGGGAAGTTTAGAAT
>JADGEH010000243.1 GCA_016744475.1 Thiotrichales bacterium
ACCACATTTTGGACAAACCATATATGCCTCGATAATTTTGCCAAAAAGAGTGTTTTATCATAAATATGATTTATGAGT
This sequence comes from Thiotrichales bacterium, assembly GCA_016744475.1. GTDB lineage: Bacteria > Pseudomonadota > Gammaproteobacteria > Beggiatoales > Beggiatoaceae > BB31. The sequence continues at coordinate 79 of JADGEH010000243.1, forward strand.
ACTATAAATACAGGACTACCAATTATTAGATGTGACGGTGAGTAACCCGACCTATGGTTATTACAAAACTGTGCTCAGTGCGCATGTCTATACCAATACCAATGGTGTACCTGATGCCTTAGTCGGTAGCTTTGTACCTGTTTTAGCCACGGAATATGACTACACCTTGCTGACCCTCTCTACCGACACGCCGTTTGTACTCTTGCCCCAACACAGTTATTGGCTGGTGCTGGATATTGACACCGGCTTGTTAAATTTCAAAGCCTTTAGCTCAGGAGCTGCGCAATCGGGTGCTGCCACCATTTACAGCAACAGCCGATCTAAATATACCTTGACAGATAGTCAGGATGGGCGTGTCACTTGGGCAGCGACAGGACGTTACCAAGTACCACAAGTAGTGCTGAAAGGTTTGGAAGGTGCAGTGGCACCACCGATAGCGCCTGTAAATTTGGCGGTCAATGCAGAAGAGTCATCCGTTTTGCTGACCTGGAAAGATAAAAGCAGCAGCGAAACAGGCTTTAATATTTATCGTGATGGGGTGTTGCTTGAGACGGTCGCCGCCGATAGCACGCACTACACGGATATCAATTAGATTGCAGCAACGCGCATGAATATGAAGTGAGAGCGGTGAATGCGCATGGCGAATCTTTAGGTACAAATCGCATTAGCGGCGAAGCCAAGGTGTGTTTAATGCGCCTGAGTCTGAAGCTGTCTAAACTTCAAACCGGTACGTCAAGCATTGATACTTTAGCCTTAAGCTGGAAAGCCATGCTGGGCAATACGCAAGGTTATATTGTTGAACGAGCAGATACCGAGCAAGGCACCTGGAATACCATTACCCATTCTACAAGAACCAACTTGGGACTGACTTCCCGCATCTCTTGTACCACGCCTTATTGGTATCGCATCCAAGATATTGACAGCGGCAGTTACAGCCAAGCCTTGCAGGCAGTGTGTCCTTATACATTATTGGTGGAACCCGCTGCATTTAGTACGACCGCCGCCGTCAATACGGTGGATGTTAGCTGGCAAGACAATAATACCGTGGAAGATCGCTATGTACTGGAACGCAGTCTGGATGGCAGCACTTTTGTGCCTTTAGCCACCCTGCCTGCGGATAGCGTGGCATACAAAGATGCTGATGTGACATGTGATACAGCCTATACCTATCGTTTATCGGCTTATGTGAATCAAGACTTGGTGACTAGCAGTGAGCAAAGTGCTACGCCAGATTGTCCAAACAATAGCAATGATAGTGATAATGATGGTTTACCCAATGATTGGGAAACACAATATCAGCTTGATCCCACTGATCCTAACGATGCCAATAGTGATGTTGATACAGACAACTTAACGGCGTTGCAGGAATTCAAAGCGGGCACCGATCCATTAAAAGCGGATACCGATGGCGACACATTGAATGATGATGTGGAAATCAACAGCGTCGGTAGTAATCCCACCTTAAGTGATACCGATAGTGATGGTTTGAGCGATGCTGATGAGCACAATACGTATAAGACTGATCCAAGCCTGCGTGATTCTGATGCGGATCAACTCACGGATGCTGAGGAAATCAATACCTATCACACAGACCCGCTGATTGCTGATACGGACAGTGACACGCTATCGGATTATGACGAAACGCTGGGCAGTTACGCGAAAACCAATCCCAACAGTGCGGATACTGATAATGATGGTCTGAATGATAAAGATGAATATGACACTCATAACACCGACCCTACCAAAGCCGATACCGATGCGGATGGTTTAAGTGATTTCGATGAAATCAACGTACATCAAACTGATCCTTTAACTGCGGATATGGATGCAGACGGTTTGATGGATGGTGAAGAAATCAATCAGTAAGTAGGTGAACAAAAATTAGCTAACAAAAATCCACCTTAAATTGAGTGCCTATTTTACTTAGAATATCAAACAGGGCTTCTTGTAGAGAATTAATTG
>JADGEH010000165.1 GCA_016744475.1 Thiotrichales bacterium
TCCTAAAACAGCATTATTTGGTTTTTGTATGGCATGAGTAGCATTCAACTTATATGCAGTTGTTATGGCAGCTATGCAAGCAGCTCATCCCGATAAATATATTCATGATGAAGTGTCTGATGATTATATTGCAGAAGAAATAGCCATCACATTCAATAGCATGAATCTGATTCTTGAGAAATAAGATCGGACACCTTTTATTATATGTAATAATAGTAAGTTTAGTCGATTAACATTAGAACTAGCGGGTAAAGTAGACCTTTAAAAATTTAAGAAACATAAACGTGGTGTTAAAAAACTCTCTCTTCCAAAAGATGAACACAAAGGCAAGCCTCATGTTTCTACAGCACGATTACTTTCTTTGTGAAATTGAACTACCTTAACAGGGCCGATTCTGTTGACTGATGCGAATGAGATGGTGGGGGCATGTTCGATGGAAGCCATGTCTAAAAAAATGCCCAAAATATAGAGCGATATTGTCTTGTCAACATCACTTTTAATGCGATGGCTCTGACCTAAACCCGATAAAAACTTGATCCCAGAACGAGAAACCCAATAGAATACTAGGAATAGAGCGCATGAAAGTGCGTTTTATTCCTACTTAATACTTGACTATTTTTGTCGGGTACACCATCATAATGTCAACTTTGACGCAATACAGGCTAACGCAGCCGAGGGGGAATTCATGCGACTCACCACTAAAGGCCGATACGCAGTCACCGCCATGCTAGATTTGGCACTTCATGATCAAAAAGGCCCTATCACCCTGTCGGATATTTCTAAACGACAAGGGATTTCTTTATCCTATTTGGAACAATTATTTTCTCGTCTGCGTAAGCAAGGTTTAGTGGACAGTGCAAGAGGCCCTGGAGGCGGTTATCGTCTCAGTCGTGATGCCAGTCTCATTGCGGTGGCTGACGTGATTACGGCGGTGGATGAAACGGTGGATGCCACCCGTTGCAAAGGCAAACAAAATTGTCATAATTCAAATGAATGTTTAACCCATGAATTATGGACTGATCTCAGCAATCAAATTCATGAATTCTTAAGTAATATATCTTTAGCTAATTTAGTAGAAAGACGGGGCACTGTCACCTGTAGTAAGAACCCTGATGCACAAAAGAATGCACAGAAAAACCTTAAAGAAACAGCGATAACTGCCTCTGCTTAATATTGATTTGAATCCGCGCCATTTTGTTTAGGGAGTCTAAGGAAAGCACATGAATATACCGATTTACATGGACTACTCTGCCACTACCCCGGTTGATCCGCGAGTGGCAGAAAAAATGATGAGCTATTTAACTCATCAGGGAAAATTTGGCAACGCCGCTTCACGCACTCATAAATATGGCTGGGAAGCGGAAGAAGCGGTAGAACAAGCCCGTCAGTATGTCGCGGATTTAATGAATGCTGATGCAAAAGAAATCGTTTGGACTTCAGGGGCCACGGAAGCCAACAATTTAGCTTTGAAAGGCGCTGCCCATTTTTATAGCAAAAAAGGCAAGCACCTCATTACTTGCAAAACCGAACACAAAGCTGTACTCGACACCTGCCGTCAATTAGAACGTGAAGGGTTTGAAGTCACTTATCTTGATCCTGAACCTAACGGTTTAGTGGATTTGAAAAAGCTCGAAGCCGCTATACGTGATGACACTATTTTACTGAGCCTGATGCATGTGAATAATGAAATCGGCGTGATCAGTGATATTCAAGCCATTGGCGAGATCACTCGCGCTCATAAAGTGTTATTCCATGTCGATGCGGCACAAAGTGCTGGCAAAGCCATCATTGACATGAACACCATGTCGGTAGACCTCATGTCTTTTTCTGCGCACAAAGCGTATGGGCCTAAAGGCATTGGGGCTTTATATGTGCGCCGCAAACCGCGTGTGCGCATTGAAGCGCAAATGCATGGCGGCGGACATGAACGGGGTATGCGCTCTGGAACCTTGCCTGTACATCAAATCGTCGGCATGGGCGAAGCTTTTCGTATTGCTAAAGTTGAAATGAGCGCTGAAAACGAGCGCCTGCGTCTATTGCGCGATAAATTATGGAACGGTCTCAAAGATATGGAAGAAGTCTATATCAATGGTGACTTGGATCATCGCATTGCGGGTAATCTCAATATCAGTTTCAACTTTGTTGAAGGCGAATCTTTAATTATGGCGCTCAAAGAGTTAGCCGTGTCTTCGGGTTCTGCTTGTACTTCATCCAGCTTAGAACCTTCTTATGTGCTACGCGCTTTAGGACGCAATGATGAATTGGCTCATAGTTCTATTCGTTTTACGCTGGGACGCTTCACCACCGAAGAAGACATTGAATACGCGATTCCATTGATTCGTGAAAAAATTGAAAAACTGCGCGAATTATCTCCTTTGTGGGATATGTACAAAGCAGGCATTGATATTAACAGCATCCAATGGGATGCCCATTAAACCGCTTAAGCAAATTTTTTGCATAACGGCTGAATTTCATTATTGGGAGAATGCTCATGGCTTACAGTGATAAAGTGTTAGATCACTATGAAAATCCGCGTAATGTGGGAGCCTTTGAAGAAGGTGATGACAGCATTGGCACAGGCATGGTCGGCGCACCCGCTTGTGGTGATGTAATGCGTTTACAAATCAAAGTCAACAATGCAGGGGTGATTGAGGATGCTAAGTTCAAAACCTATGGCTGCGGTTCTGCTATTGCCTCTAGTTCTTTATTGACAGAATGGGTGCAAGGTAAAACACTGGAAGAAGCAGGGCAAATTAAAAATACGGAGTTAGCCGAAGAACTGGCTTTACCGCCGGTTAAAATTCATTGTAGTGTATTAGCTGAAAGCGCTATTAAAGCAGCGATTAAAGATTATCAAACCAAACAAGGCACAGAAACAGAAGACACACAAGCCTGAACATTAGCACTTAATGTCTATACGATTTAAACATGCATCTTAAGAGAGGTTCATCGCAAATGGCAGTCACCCTCACAGAATCCGCCGCCAAACATATCCAAAAAGCCCTGAGCAGTCGAGGCAAAGGAGTTGGCTTGCGTTTAGGTGTACGTACCAGCGGCTGTTCTGGTATGGCGTATATTTTAGAATATGCCGATGAAATAGACGAACATGATCAAGTGTTTGAATCCCAAGGGCTTCAAGTCATCGTTGATGATAAAAGCTTGGTCTATATCGACGGCACAGAACTCGACTTTGCCCGCGAAGGTTTGAATGAAGGCTTTAAGTTCAACAACCCCAATGTAGAAAATGAATGTGGTTGCGGAGAAAGTTTTACCGTATAACCTGATAAATAGACTTGTTGCAAGGGGTATGAGGATGTCACCTCACATTGAATGACATCTTCATAGCCTATATTTGATACCTTTGTGAGCACAATGAATCCTATTCAATTCTATAGCCCCTATCAATCAGCGCTACCTTTCGTTCACTTTATGCTGTGCATAAAATGAGTGAGAATAATGGTCTATAGAATATCCCGCATCATTTTATCTTCCCGTCACAAGATATAGGACTTTTTGTTTTTGCTGAGGTATTATTACCTCTTCTGCTTAGCTTAAATGATCCTAACATGCCTTTAACCGATACCCATTTCCAATTATTTAATCTTACCGATAGTTTCGAGATAGACAGCGCTGCTTTGGCTGAACGCTTTCGAGAATTACAACGTAATACACATCCCGATAAGTTTGCTAACAGTTCTGAGCAAGAACGTCGCTTAGCCATGCAACGCGCCACCCAAGTCAACGAAGCCTATCAAACCTTAAAACATCCATTAAAGCGTGGGCAATATTTATTGCACCTTAAAGGCATTGAAATGAAGGATGAGCAAGCCCATTCAATGGATCAGATGTTTTTATTTGAACAAATGGAATTACGCGAAAAATTAGAAAACATGGCTCGCCAATCCGATCCCGTGACGGCTTTAGGGCAATTTATGGATAATGTAGAACAACGTTTGCGTAATTTAATTCAAACCTTGACTCAAGAATTCAAACAAGAAGACTCTAATGCGTGCCAAGACACCATCCGTAAATTACAGTTTCTTTATAAATTGCAAGAAGAAGCCTTAAACTTGGAAGAGCAATTCATCTAGGAAGGATAACTTAAATGGCTTTATTACAAATCAGTGAGCCGGGACAAACCGCCGCACCCCACGAGCATCGTTTAGCCGTCGGTATTGATCTAGGCACCACCAATTCTTTGGTCGCCACCGTGCGCAGCAGCATGGCTGAAACCCTACCCGATGAACAAAAACGACACTTGCTGCCTTCAGTTGTGCATTACAGCGCGGACGCAGCACCGCTAGTCGGTGACGAAGCACAAGCCAAAGCCAGCCAAGACCCGCTCAATACCATTGCTTCCGTCAAGCGTTTTATGGGGCGCGGACTGGCTGATGTGAAATCAGTCGGTTCTCGGCTACCTTATGATTTTATTGAAGAAGAAGGGATGCCGCGCATTCGCACCGTGGTCGGTGCGCTCAGCCCTGTACAAGTCTCTGCTGATATTTTGCGCAGCCTGCGCAGTCGCGCTGAAAGTAGCTTAGGCGGCGAATTAACTGGAGTCGTCATCACCGTCCCCGCTTATTTTGACGATGCACAGCGCCAAGCCACGAAAGATGCGGCACGACTGGCGGGACTCAACGTGTTGCGCTTGTTGAACGAACCCACCGCTGCTGCCGTGGCTTATGGCCTGGATAAAGCCGCTGAAGGCGTGTATGCCATTTATGATTTGGGCGGCGGTACTTTCGATATTTCTATTTTGCGTTTACAGCGCGGCGTGTTTGAAGTGATGTCCACCGCAGGCGATTCCGCTCTAGGCGGCGATGACATGGATCGCTTAGTCGCACAATGGATCATGCAACAAGCTGATATTGCTGAAGATGCCGAGCACAAACACATTCGCCAATTAGTCAGCATGGCGCGTGCGGCGAAAGAAACCCTAACTCAGCAAGATACCGCTCCTCTGTCGCTACAATTTGATAATGGTCAACAGTGGCAAGGGCAGCTCACCCGCACACAATTTAATACCCTGATCGAACCTTTAATCCAAAAAACCCTCATGCCTTGCCGCCGCGCTTTGCGGGATGCGGGCATTGCTTCAGACGCGATTCACGAAGTCGTTATGATCGGCGGCTCAACGCGCGTGCCACGGGTGCGAGAAAAAGTCGCAGAATTTTTCCAGCGCCAGCCCCATGTAGACATCGATCCCGATAAAGTGGTGGCGATAGGGGCGGCGATTCAAGCAGATGTTTTAGCCGGCAATAAACCCGACAGCGATATGTTGTTATTAGATGTCACGCCACTGTCGCTCGGCCTAGAAACGATGGGCGGCTTAACCGAAAAAGTCATCCCGCGCAACACCACCATTCCCGTGGCTAAAGCGCAAGAATTCACCACGTTTAAAGACGGACAAACCGCTATGGCGATTCATGTCGTGCAGGGCGAGCGAGAATTAGTCACCGATTGCCGCTCACTGGCGCGTTTTGAATTGCGTGGGATTCCGCCGATGGTCGCGGGGGCTGCACGCATTCGCGTGACTTTTCAAGTCGATGCCGATGGTTTATTAAGCGTGGCGGCACAAGAACAAACTACTGGCGTGTATAGCGAAATTACCGTGAAACCGTCTTATGGTTTAGCCGATAATGATATTGAATCCATGTTGCGCGAAGCGATGGAAAACGCGGGCGATGATGCGACAAAACGTGCTTTGCGTGAGCAACAAGTCGAAGCTGATCGTGTCGTCAATGCGCTAAAAGCCGCGCTCAAAGCCGATGGACAGCAGCTCTTAAAACGCAGCGAATTTGATACCGTCAATCTGCGCTTAAATAATTTGCTAAATATTATGCGTGGTACTGATCCGCAAGCGATTAAAATAGCCATTGATGAATTAGAACAAACCACTCGAGACTTTGCTGCACGCCGAATGGACAAAGCTATTCAAATGGCGATGCAAGGCAAAGCGCTAGATGAATTCGACACTGAAACCGAACATTAGGACACCCTCAATATGCCTACTATTACGTTCTTACCTCATGCTGATATTTGTCCACAAGGCAAAAGCATCGACATTGAACCCGGCATCACTATATGCGATGCCGCTTTAGAGCATGACATAGAGATTGAACATGCTTGTGAGAAATCCTGTGCCTGTACAACGTGTCATATTGTGGTACGAGAAGGTTTTGATTCTTTAGAAGAAGCCACGGAAGAAGAAGAAGATTTATTGGATAAAGCCTGGGGATTAGAACCTGAATCACGCTTAGCCTGCCAAGCGATGATAGCAGACGATGATTTAGTGGTTGAAATCCCTAAATACACCATTAACCATGCTAAAGAAAATCATTAGACTTGTTGCAAGGGGTAACACGGCTTAGAACAAAGTTATCTCTCACATACCACAAAACCTGACAGAGGTGCATCTTCTGTCAGGTTTTTTGCCATCAATGGAGAATAATCATGCTGTTAAAATGGACAGACGTACAAGACATTGCGATTGAACTGAGCGAAAAACATCCTGATGTTGATCCGCAATATGTGAGTTTTCCTGATTTACATCGCTGGGTGTGTGAACTGGAAGATTTTAAAGATGACCCGAGTCATTCCGGTGAAAAAATACTAGAAGCCATTCAAATGACCTGGATTGATGAACAATAAAGCGTTATTGTCTCCAATCAGTCGTTTGTGAGGGATAACACCGCTCCAAACGCTGTTATCCCTAAAATATAAAAAAAGTGGGAAAAACTGAATGTTTCGTTCGCTTCACGCTATATGTGTAAAGTGAGTCACTCCCCCTACTTGTAGAACCCCTCATGATTACTGAAAAATTTACCCCCATGCAATGCGCCATCATACAGCGCGATCTCAATGTGCTGTGGCACCCTTGCACACAAATGAAAGACCACGAGCACACTCTGCCTTTGATTCCTATCAAGCGCGGCGAAGGAATTTGGTTAGAAGATTTTGATGGTAATCGGTATTTAGATGCAGTGAGTTCTTGGTGGGTGAATTTATTTGGTCATGCTAACCCACGCATTAATGCTGCACTTAAAAATCAATTAGACACCTTAGAACATGTGATTATGGCGGGTTATACCCATGAACCGGGTTTAGAATTGGCAGAGCGTTTAGTGGCTTTAACTGAAGGTGGATTAGATCGTTGTTTTTATGCGGACAATGGTTCTGCTGGAGTAGAAGTCGCATTGAAAATGAGTTTTCATTATTGGCTCAACCTCGGTAAGACACGTAAAACAAAATTTCTCACTATATCCAATGGTTATCATGGAGAAACTTTAGGAGCATTAGCGGTAGGAAATGTCACTTTGTATAAAGACACTTACCAGCCTTTATTAATGGAAACCTTAGTCGCGCCTTCTCCTGATTGTTTTTATCGTGAAACAGGAGAATCATGGGATGATTATGCCGCTAGACAATTTCAAGCACTTGAGGAAATTTTAGAACAACAAGCCGATGAAATCTCCGCTATCATTATTGAACCATTGGTGCAATGTGCAGGTGGAATGCGCATGTACCCGCCGTCTTATTTACGCCTGCTGCGCGATGCTTGTGATCGTTATGATGTACATTTAATTGCAGATGAAATTGCCGTGGGCTTTGGACGGACGGGGACGATGTTTGCTTGTGAGCAAGCCGATATTTGTCCTGATTTTCTGTGTTTATCCAAGGGCTTAACGGGCGGTTATTTGCCTTTGTGTGCAGTTTTAACCCATGACACTATTTATCGCGCTTTTTATGATGATTACAGCCAACTCAACGGTTTTATGCATTCGCACAGTTACACGGGCAATCCGTTAGCCTGTCGCGCCGCACTCGCCACATTAGATATTTTTAAAACCGATAATGTGATTGAAAACAACCGTGTATTGGCTCAAGAAATGGCTCAAGCCACGGCGCATTTGCAAGACCATCCGCATGTCGCTGAAGTGCGTCAAACCGGGATGATTTTAGCCATAGAAATGGTTCAGGATAAAGCCCAGCGGATTGAATATCCGTGGCAAGAACGGCGCGGCGTGCGGGTGTACAACTATGCGTTAAGCCAAGGCGCGTTGCTGCGCCCGCTGGGTAATGTGGTGTATTTCATGCCGCCTTACGTCATCACCCCAGAACAAATTCAAACCCTGGCGCAGATTGCCACAGAAGGCATAGAACAAGCGACGGCGGGTTAAAGAAAGTGAGTCCTTGTTCTCTCTTGACTGTGCTGAAACAGGGTGATC
>JADGEH010000037.1 GCA_016744475.1 Thiotrichales bacterium
ACCATAAAAATTTTCAGTGACATATCTGGATAACCTCTATGAGGACGATATGGTTGACTACTTATTCAACATCTACAAGCGCCAGAGTTGAGATTTCCTACCCTCTTTCTGCCTTGCTGTGCTTGCCGTTATAGAACATACCTACACCATAGGTTTCGTTGCCTGCTTTTTCTGAAAAACTGCCATTGACTGCGGCTACCCAGACGCTGTTTTTAGCCAATAAGGGAGCAAGGCTCAAAAGATTGAATTCAACGAAGTCAAAGGCTTGGCGATAGCAACGTGAATAAGTTTTTTCACTCAAGTCACTGTAACGCGATAAGTTTCTGTATGTTGCCTTGCCTCTCAAACACATCAACATCTCAAAAAGCATCCACATGAATTTCATTTGTGGCTTGGACAAGTTGGACATTTTGGTCAAGAGTGTTTTTAACATAGGAGGAAAGCTTCTTGCTGGGATTGGGGGTGGCTTGGTCACTCCATTCTCTCCCAAAAAGAAGTGCTCTTCCTCCTATATTAGATTTTCATTAATTACTGAAACTGTCCGAACCATTGATATTAATAGTTCATACTTTGAATCCAACCTCCCAATATCAACGGAGCCTAATAAGTATTCAATAATACACTTTAAAAACAGTAACTTACATGTAAACTTATGTGGGAAAACTTTAAAGCACTTATGGTCAACTACTTACAAATGCGGGAGGACATACCTGCTCTTCTGTCAGTGCACAATACCGCTATAACGTTGTCATAATATGTTACAATTCGCAGCTTTTCATTAGAGGTGTGATGCTGGATAGGTGTCATCATAAAATCTGGGAACACAGCCCAAAACTTACGTCTTAGAAGCTAGTGGGTACACCGTCATAAGCGAAGGCAAAACCAGGCGTATTTAGTGTGAAAAATGAGCGTGTATATGAAATACATGAGGATTTTTTGCGCTGGAAGCTACGCTGCTATGCCAAATAGATTTGTCCAACAGCTCCTTAGTGAGTCATGAGCAGCCTGCCAAACATATCAGCTTCTATCTTAAGAGAAACTTAACATGGTTAATACGATTACTGCTCGAATAGCCTACTGTTTTTGCTGGTTGCAATGTGTATGTTTAGCCATTGGCTTTCCTATGACAGGTTGGAGCGCAACAACATCAGAACCAATAGATGCTGAGACGATACAACGCTTACTGCAACTTAAACTTGAAGATTTGATTGAGATAGATATTGTTTCTGTCGCCTCAGGCAAGGCTGAGCCGATCAATATGGCTCCTGCTGTGGCTAGCGTGATCACCGCACAAGATATTGAAGCAATGGGGGCCACGAATTTAGACGAGGTGTTAAATACCATTCCTGGTGTGCGTGTTGTGCGTGGACGTACTTTTGATAATTCGACTTATGTCATCCGTGGTGTGGCGCCCACGGGGTTGCAACTCAGCAATGAAGTATTGTTTATGATAAATGGCGTACCTTTTCGACGCTTGCTCAATGGTTCTTATGCGGGCGCACGCAAAGGTATTCCTTTACAGGCCGTGCAACGCATTGAAGTCATTCGTGGCCCTGGTTCAGCCCTATACGGTGCGGATGCTTTAGCTGGTGTGGTGAACATTATAACCAAAACAGCGCAAGACATTGATGGTGTAGAAATCCGTGGGCGCATGGGTAGTTTTGATACTTATCAAACAAGTTTGCTGTATGGCGATGCAGGCTTACCAGTGAAAATCGCTTTTTCCCTGCAATATGAAAGCACGGATGGCTATGATGCGCTGATTACAGAAGACTTCCAGAGCACTTTTGACCGCAGGTTCGACACTCATGCTTCGTATGCCCCAGGCCAGATAAATAATGCTTACAAAATGTTCAACAGCCACCTCGATCTCGCTGACCAGCAATGGAGAATGCATCTAAGCTATCTTGGGTTGCGAGATATAGGTACAGGCGCAGGCGTGAGCGGTGCCCTTGATCCAGTAGGTCATATTGAATGGGATAATTGGCGTTTAGATTTAGATTGGACATCGCCGACGCTGTCTGAAGACTGGCAATTGAAGAGTCGGCTCAATCTTGAGTACAGTGACATCTTTTATTGGAATGTATATACCTTACCGCCTGGAGCTTTAGGGGGCGCATTACCTAAAGGCAGCATGTTTCAGGCAAACTTTGAAGAACATGCGATCCGCTTTGCGCTAGAAGGCAGCTACACAGGATTCAGACAACATACACTGCGAGCAGGCATCGGCTATATCTATGCTGATATTTTCAAAACAACCAGCAAAGGATTGGGTTTGGGTGTAGATGGTCATGGCAATCCCATCGATCCTAATGGCCCTATGGTCGATATTACTGACACCCCTTTTGAGTCTATGCCTGAAACACTGCGTAATAACCGCTACATTTTTATGCAAGATACCTGGCAATGGGCAGAACAATGGCAGCTGACCCTGGGAATGCGTTATGACTACTACGATGATTTTGGCAGCACGGCCAACCCTCGTGCTGCATTAGTCTGGCAAACCACGCCAACATTGACGAGTAAATTGCTGTATGGCAGTGCTTTTCGCGCACCATCTCACAATGAAATGCACATTCAAAATAATTTAACGCTGATTGGCAATCCTGACTTGAAACCTGAACAAATCGATACCTGGGAATTAGCCTTTAACTGGCAAGCACGCAAAAATCTTCTAATGGCTTTCAACGTCTATCGTTACCGTTTGACTGAGCGTATTGTCCAAGTGCCTGTGGTTCCTAGCTCGCCTGTACTACAAGTGCGCAACCAAGAAACTTGGAATGGAAAAGGTTTTGAATTTGAAAGCCGCTGGAAAGCCAACCAACAAACGAGCATATTGTTCAACTATGCGTATACCAATACCCAACAAGGCGATGCCGATGTGGGTCGTTATCCACAGCATCAAGCCTATTTGCGTTATGACCAAATCTTATACCCGAACTGGTCTCTTAACACTCAACTTAACTGGGTGGCTAATCGCAAACGGTCGCCAGGAGACAATCGCCCAGCAGTGGATGATGTTCATACGCTTGATGTTGTTCTGCGTTACAAAAACAGCATAGAACCACGCTGGAATATTGCGGTTGGGGTGCGAAACTTGTTTGACGAAGAAGACATTTATCCCTCAGATCGCGTTTTGCCTAATGATTTACCACAAGCAGAACGGAACTATTTTTTAGAAGTGCGACGACAGTTTTAATCAAGTTCTAAAGAATGGAGTAAAAAAGAAACGACAAGTCTTGTCATCGACTCTTCAAACTCTTTTCTTAAATCAAAAAAACTTTCCAGGTTTTGAGAACCAGGAAGATTGACATAACATCACCACTTTTTAGAGCAGTATCCCTCTTTGTCTTTTACTGCCCCAGGTGTTTAATCCTTTTCGTGCCGAACAAACTCCAGCCTAAGCCCAAGTCATTTTTCGGGGCGCTTAAAGTCAATTCCCAGACCACTTGCGCAGGGGTGTCATGCGTGTATTCGCGCACTCTTGTCCAAGCATTGCTCAAACTGATATTCGTCCACTCTTGCTGAGCTAGACTGGCTGAATCTAACAAGAAACCATAGCCTGCCAAAATATTGCCCGTATCAGGCAAAACTTGCGTGCTACCCATCGAATAACTCACCACAGCAGGATCACCGGGAATCTCTGAAGACCAGATTTTTTTAATCGTGCGGGCTGACTCATCCAGCGCATATTCCATCACGCGGCTACTGTTTTGCGCAGGCGGCACGGGCGGGTTAAACGGGCGGGTTTTGATGTTGGCGTTATCAAACACCAACAAAGTGCTTTGAGGCGTTATCATCGGCGCATGTTGAAACCAAAACCAATCGTCCTCGTCACCCTGCATCGTCATCAATTTCGCCTGTAAACCAGGCTTCCAGCCGGAAGGATCGCCAGCCAGCCATAACAATTCGCCGGATGTTTTATCAATTTTCCCCACCGTATTTTGGAAGCAAAAATTAACCAGCACATTGCCGTCGTCCAGCGGCATGATGCCGTTGGCATGAGTCCAGTCCAGCGCAGAAAAGCCGCGCATCGTCCAGTAACCGTTAAACAAGCCATAACCAACGCGGTACACGTCCAGATGTTCAAAAGCATTCCAGCGCCACACCACCGTGCCATTGCGATCAAATTCCAACACCACATCGCCCATGACGGTTTGATCTTGGCGTGGTGCGTCAGCGTTGAGCGAGCTGGTGTAATAATCTTTAATATTGCGCTGTTCGCTGCTTAACACCAAGAAATGACCATTCGGCAATTCATCAATATCATGATGCAAAGTCAACGCATCCACAGGGGCAGCTCCGTCTACTGCGCCTTGCAAACGATGCTGGGCATACCATTGATGCTGAATATTGCCCAACCAATCTATTTCGACCACACGAGAATCATGCGTCAAATACAGCAGATGTCCATTGCGCAATAACTCAAAATCACTAATGCGGGCATCGCCTGCGTAATACCACACCACATTGCCCGCCGTATCCACCACCGTCAGCAGACCAAAATTTTGGTTAAACGCTTGAACCTTTTCAGCCCCCCAAGCTTTCCTCACCTTTTTTGCCGCAATGCGACGGCGTGGATTGAAGATAGTCATGCCTGATTCCATCGGCGCGTTGGCGAAGCGCTTCACGTCAATCAAAGGAAAAGCTTCGGCTTCAGAGGGCAATGCTGGGGCTGCAAATTCAAGGTGTTGAGGCGCGTTCAGCGTCATCCCCTGCGCATTGCGAATGCTGACGCGAATGCGGTGTTGTGTCCCCGCATGAAAACCCAAAACCACTAAGCCCTGTTCGGGAGAATGAGCCTCATCATAATCCTGCACATTAAAGATTTGATCGGGCGATTGAGCGTTTAAAATCTCGATACGAGTGTGTACGGCTTGATTCGCCTTAAAGCGCAACACCGCCGCTAAGGGCGCAGCGGGATTAGGATTGGCTTCCAGGCTGGGCGGTGTGACAAATTGCAGCGGGAGAGTTGTCGCAGCAGCAAAGAGGGGCATGGACAGCAAGCTCAACAGCAGCACAGCCACTAAAGAAGGCTTCATGAGGTTCATCATATTCATCCTATTAAACGTTGTTTTGAAATGTGTTTTACGCACAAAGTGCAGTGCGGAGGAGAGAGTACAAGTTATATTCTTGCAAAACAAAGAGAAATTTAAACATGTCGATACTCCCTTCCCCGTCAAGCTCCAAGCAGCATTTCTTCATAAAAAAACTCATCATACTTCATACTGCATAGATCGCTATGCGAGGAAAACAAGCATAAAAAAACCGCCTAATGGGCGGTTTTTTTATTGGGTCAATGTGATGCACTTGATCAGCGAAATATTTGAACATTCATCTCATCTTTAAATCTCAGAAGAGCCTAAATAACCCGCAGTTGTTGAAGAACTTTTTCGGGGGACACTTCATCTTCAATAAGATGCGTCAAACGGCTAATGCGCTGAGCACCGCTGATTAAAAATTCACATTGTGGTGCTGCATTACGTCGCGCACAGGCTGTTTCGACACAGCCCAAATCTTGTCCACCTGAAATTTTTTCAAAAAAACCGCGCAACATGCCTGCAATCATGGCATCGACACGATCATCCACATGATTTAACGCATCAGCAAATAAGCTGTGTGTCATGGTGACGCGGACGATACCGAAAGAGGCATCTTGCAAATGAATTTTTGCATCTCCCCAGCCATGCATAGAAAAATAAGCTTCTAAGGTGCGCACGTATTCAACAGCAGGCAAAGCGCCTAAGTTTTTTTGCGAGACTAATTGAATTTCTTTAAGCAGGGATTCAAACATGTGTTGTCCCCACAAGTAACCACAATTTTCTAAAATCAGCTTCCAAGCTTCGCCAGCTTCATAATTTAACGCTTCGTAAATGCCTCGAATAATGTCAGAGGATAAATAAATGACGCGCACGCCTGCACTGTTGATGACGGTGCCTTCACGCATATCAAAATGATGATGGGCTTCACTGAATAAGCGGGTGAATATTTCTGCATCAAGCGGAGGCGCTGAGTGGTTCATGGGGGTCTACTCGTAATGGCTAGATATGCCAGTATATTAGCGGTTAAACGTTCATTTTTAGAATCTTACCGTGCAGAGAGTGATGTGTCTCTCCGTCTTAACTTCTAAAAACAGGAACAGTGTTGGCGACATGTGTAAAAGC
This sequence comes from Thiotrichales bacterium, assembly GCA_016744475.1. GTDB lineage: Bacteria > Pseudomonadota > Gammaproteobacteria > Beggiatoales > Beggiatoaceae > BB31. The sequence goes on from JADGEH010000037.1 coordinate 6,165, forward strand.
GACCCTCACTGTTCCTGCCAGCCCTATATCTGCGCTATCAGCAAGACTGGGCTTAGTCTAAACGTCCATGACAATGCTTGTACTTTTTACCTGAACCGCAAGGACAGGGTTCATTGCGTCCCACTTTGGGGGTTTCGCGTACAAAAGGCTGATGCGAGGTATCCGTTTCACTCGGAGCTTGCGCAGCGTTACCTGCCGCACGCTGATGTGCTAATGCAATAGCTGCCGCTGCTGCTTCAGGCGATAAATCTTGCATCGCACTGGCTTCACCATGCTCGTAGTTCATGGGCATGGCTTCACGTTGTTTCGCTTGTAGAGCCATTAAGTCGGCTTGAACTTGAGCTTGATCGGAGGCTTTAACCAGTTCTTGTGTGGCTGTGCGAATTACGGTTTGTTTAAAGCCATCGACCAATTGTTTAAACATCTCAAAAGCTTCACGTTTGTATTCTTGCTTAGGATTTTTCTGAGCATAACTGCGCAGATAAATACTTTGACGCAAGTAATCCATAGCGGCTAAATGCTCTTTCCAATCATGATCTAAAGTTTGCAGCATCATGGCTTTTTCAAAATTACGTACATTAGTAATACCTAACACTTCAGCGCGTTTGTTATACGTGTTGATTAAGGTGTCTTCAATTTTTTCACGCAATGAGGCTTCATGTAGGTTTTCATCTTCATCTAACCAAGCTTGAATCGATTGTTTTTCTAAAAACTCTTCATCTAAAGCTTGTTCTAAGCCGGTGATATCCCACATTTCATCGGGAGTTCTTGGCGGAATATATTGATCGATAAGAATATTAAGGCTGTCGTGACGAATGTTTTGTAATACGTCGTCAACGGCTTCTGCATCCATTAATTCATTGCGCTGTTGATAGATCACTTTGCGCTGATCATTGGCTACATCATCATATTCTAGTAATTGTTTACGCATATCAAAGTTGCGCCCTTCTACTTTGCGTTGTGCGTTTTCAATAGCTTTTGAAACCCAAGGATGTTCAATGGCTTCACCCCGTTCCATACCTAGTTTTTGCATCATAGCGGACACGCGCTCGGAGGCAAAAATGCGCATTAAGGGGTCTTCTAAGGACAGATAAAAACGACTTGAACCCGCATCACCTTGTCGTCCAGCACGCCCGCGCAATTGGTTGTCTACGCGACGAGATTCATGACGTTCGGTACCAATTACATGTAAACCGCCAGCCGTCAATACTTGCTTGTGGCGAATCTCCCAATCTTTGCGCATGGCGGCAATCGCCACTTCTTCAGCGTCAGGTTGACTGGCTATTTCTGCATCAATATTGCCGCCTAATACGATGTCAGTGCCTCGCCCTGCCATGTTAGTGGCTATCGTCACAGCACCGGAACGTCCTGCTTGTGCGATAATTTGCGCTTCTTGCTCGTGAAATTTTGCGTTTAAGACTTGGTGTACGATATTGTTGTCATTCAACAATTGAGACAATGTTTCAGAATTTTCAATGGACACGGTGCCCACCAATACAGGCTGCCCACGTTCTTGGCAATCTTTAATATCTTCAAGAATGGCTTCGTATTTTTCTTGAGTGCTAAGATAAATCAGATCACCACGATCATCGCGCACCATGTTTTGATGGGTCGGAATGACCATGACTTCTAGGCTGTAGATTTGTTGAAATTCAAAGGCTTCCGTGTCGGCTGTTCCGGTCATCCCAGAGAGTTTTTCATATAAGCGGAAATAATTTTGGAAGGTAATAGAGGCCAGGGTTTGATTTTCTTGTTGAATATTCGCGCCTTCTTTGGCTTCAACAGCCTGGTGTAAGCCATCTGACCAGCGTCGTCCTGGCATGGTGCGTCCAGTAAATTCATCCACAATCACGACGTTATCATTTTGCACGATATAATCAACATTGCGTTCAAACAACACATGTGCTCGTAGTGCCGCTGTCACATGGTGCATCAGCATAATATTCTGGCTGTCATAAAGGCTTTCACCTTCTTGTAACAATCCCTCTTTAACCATCATTTCTTCAACGTGCTGATGGCCTTCCTCACTGAGATACACTTGTTTGGATTTTTCATCCACCGCGTAATCACCCGGTAAATCATAATCATCTTCTTTTTCGGGCATCCGCTCTTGGGCTTTTAGATGGGGAATCATTTCATTGATGCGTCGATATAGATCAGAGCTATCTTCCGCAGGGCCTGAAATAATCAGCGGAGTACGCGCCTCATCAATAAGGATGGAATCGACTTCATCAACAATGGCGTAAAACAGTGGACGCTGTACACGATCCGTGGCTTGAAACGCCATATTGTCGCGTAGGTAATCGAATCCAAATTCGTTATTGGTGCCATAAGTAATATCGGCTGCATAGGCTGCACGGCGCTGTTCTGGCGATAAGTCAGCTACGATCACTCCTGTCGATAAACCTAAAAACTCGTAGATTTGCCCCATCCAAGCGGAATCACGTTTGGCCAAATAATCATTAACGGTCACCACATGTACGCCTTTACTCGGCAACGCATTAAGATAAGCGGATAGTGTGGCGACTAAGGTTTTACCCTCACCTGTGCGCATTTCTGAAATTTTGCCTTCGTTTAAGACCATGCCGCCAATCAGTTGTACATCAAAATGGCGCATATTGAGTACACGTTTACCCGCTTCGCGGACAGTGGCAAAGGCTTCAGGTAACAAGCTTTCAAGATCGCTACCTGCATTTAAACGTTGTCGAAATTCGCTGGTTTTAGCTTGTAATGCAGCATCGTCAAGTTGGCTATACTGCGCATCCAGATCATTAATTTGCTGAACGATTTTATTGAGTTTTTTAAGCAATCGCTGATTGCGACTGCCAAAGATTTTAGTCAGGATATTTTTCATCATAGGGTGTATGCTGGTGCGTTCGCTAGAAATACGACGAGGGTTTTGGAGAATCTACCAAAAGTGGAAAGTATACTACAGGCGTTCTGTACTGTTGAGGCGATTTCCGTGAGTACAAGCACTCAGTTTAGAAAAACCTATCAGAGGATACAGTGAAAAGCTTTACACAAATATGCAAGCAACATTCGGTCAATTTATATGCTTTGTTGCAACATCAAGCCAAACTACAAAATATTACGCATCAGTTTAAGCACTGCCTACCCGATACTTTGGCTGAACACGTATATATCGCCAATCTGCGACAACGGGTGTTATATCTACATGTGGATAGTTCGGCGTGGGCGAGCCGAGCACGTTTTTTTATTCCGCAATTATTGTCATGTTGTCAGCAACAACAAGGGCTGAATGAAATACGCAGTATTCAATTAAAAGTAAGAGTACCAGAACATAGCACCGTGACGAGAACCCATAAGCCTGTTTTATCTTCAGACAGTGCAGAACTCTTAACTCATCAAGCCGATTTGACACAATATGAACCTTTGCGTCAGGCACTATTAAAATTAGCTCAACATAAAAACATTAATATTGAGTAGAGCGGCTGCTTATAGCTCTAATAAACAAAGGCAGGGTTAAGAAAAGATACCAAAGATTCAGCTTCTTTTTCATCATCAAAACTCACCATTTCCCAAGCATTTTCATTTGCTAACAAGGTGCGTAATAAAAGGTTGTTGAGTTCATGACCCGATTTGTAACCACTAAAAGCCCCGATAAGGCTATGCCCTAATAAATAAATATCCCCAATAGCGTCGAGAATTTTATGTTTTACAAATTCATCTTCATAACGCAAACCATCTTCATTGATGACCCGGTATTCATCCATCACAATGGCATTATCTAAAGTGCCGCCTAATGCTAATTTTTGTTCGCGCAATAATTCGATTTCATGCATAAAGCCAAAGGTACGAGCACGGCTCACTTCTTTAACAAAAGAAGTTTTTGAAAAATCCAGTTCGACAGTTTGATGACTGCGCTTAAATGCAGGATGATCAAAATCAATTTGAAAACCTACTTTGAAACCATCATAAGGGTCTAAACGTGCCCATTTATCTCCTTGCTTCACTTCTATGGGCTGCGTAATTTGAATATATTTTTTAGCCGCATTTTGTTCTTCAAAACCCGCTGATTGTAATAAGAAAACAAACGGCCCTGCACTGCCATCCATGATAGGAATTTCTGAGGCGCTCACATCAATATAAGCATTGTCCACACCTAAGCCAGACATGGCAGACAATAAGTGTTCTACAGTAGAAATGCGGACACCATCACTATTGATTAAAGTAGTGGACAAACGTGTGTCACCCACATTTTTGGCGGTGGCCTGGATTTTTGCAGACGCTGGCAAATCGGTACGTTGAAAAACAATGCCCGTGTCGATGGGGGCTGGGCGTAAAGTCAGGAAAACTTTTTCACCGGAGTGTAAACCCACCCCCGTTGCTCTGATGACATTTTTTAAGGTACGTTGTTTTATCATTATTTTCCCAGTTCTCCGAAAGTTGAGGCATAGATAGCGCAACTACATATTGCATTGCAGTATATCAAATTTTCCAGATATTCTCTGCTGTCAGTAGTCGCTCAATAACTGTCATATTCTGACACATAAAAAAATAGCGCTTGAACGAGATGAGCTGTTCAAGCGCTATTTTTTGAAACAACACTCAATGATATAAAACCAAAAATCAATCCGCTTGACGGCGCAAAAAAGCAGGAATATCAAGATAATCCGCATCAGCTTCTTTGTTATCAGTGCCCACGCTTTCTACTTCTGGGTGCTTGTGACGTAACATGGTAGGACGCTCTAAATGTGAATAATCAATGCTCTCAACTTGCTTAGGATCAGGTTTATTGCGTGTGTCAGCTCGTGTGGTTTGAGGCTGAGGCTGTGGTATTTGTGAAGGTACTGGCGGCACTGCTTCCATCACGGGAGCAGGCTTTGCTTTATTGACTTCCACAGCTTCAGCAGTAGCCGTTTTAGCTGGCTTTTGTGGACGTGCAGCAATCGCTGCGCGTTCAACACCTGTTGCAATGACTGTAACACGTACTTCGCCTTCAGCCATTTCTGGATCAATGACCGAACCCACCACCACTGTGGCTTGATCGGAGGCAAATTCTTCAATGACATCGCCCATTTCCTCAAATTCACCAATGGTCATATCCAAGCCAGCGGTCATATTGACTAGAATACCGCGAGCACCCGACAAATCAATATCTTCCAGAAGTGGGCTGGATATAGCATCTTTTGCGGCTTTTCGAGCACGATCTTCGCCTGTTGCGCGACCCGTACCCATCATAGCCATGCCCATTTCTTGCATTACTGTAGAGACATCAGCAAAATCCACATTGATCAGGCCAGGACGGGTGATTAATTCAGAAATACCTTGCACTGCACTATAAAGCACATTATTTGCCGCTTTAAAGGCATCCAGCAAAGAAGTATCACGTCCTAACACGCTTAATAGTTTTTCGTTAGGGATAATGATTAGTGAATCAACATGTTGAGTCAGTTCTTTAATGCCTTCTTCGGCAAGGCTGGCGCGTTTTCGTCCTTCAAAAGGAAAGGGGCGTGTCACGACGGCTACAGTTAATACGCCTAGTTCTTTAGCTACTTGCGCAATCACAGGCGTGGCTCCGGTACCTGTACCGCCGCCCATGCCTGCGGTGAGAAATACCATATCGGTGCCTTCTAGCACACCCATAATCCGTTCGCGGTCTTCTAAGGCCGCCTGTTGTCCAATTTCAGGGTTGGCACCTGCGCCTAAACCTTTAGTGACATCAGTCCCCAGTTGTAATACGGTACGCGCAGAAGAATTGCGTAAGGCTTGAGCGTCTGTGTTGGCAACAATAAAATCTACACCTTCAATGCTGCCAGCTAACATATGCTCCACTGCATTGCCGCCACCGCCACCGATACCCATGACTTTGATGACTGCATTTTGACTGTAGGTATCCACTAACTCAAACACGTTAAAACCTCCTCATGCAACACTTTGTGCTCGCAGCGTTTTGAAACTGGGTATTTCCACTTGAATTTTTCATGCAAATTTTTTGCCGTTTTACAATAATTAAATATTCTTCACATGCAGTGGACGAAAAGTATTATTTTCCCCAACGAAATTACTCGTATTATAAGCGTATACACAGACATAAATCACGCTTAGACAGCAAATTTATCCAGCATGTTAGAAAATCATTCATCCACAAATGTAAGCTGGACGTGTCTTTATTTACAAAGATGACCGTTTTAGGGTACGACAAATAGCGCTAGTTTTATAGTGAGTACGTTACCCCAATACACTAAAAATTGCCTTGAAACCAGTGAGTAATGCGTCCCATGACGGATTGTAATCCCGTTCTACTCTGGGTTTCTGTGGTGCGTCCATGACGATGCTGGTGCCCAAACAATAATAAGCCGACCCCAGTTGAATGAATCGGGTTGCTGACCACATCGGTAAGACCAGCAATATAACGGGGATAACCCAAGCGCACAGGCATGTGGAACACTTCCTCAGCTAATTCAACCGCACCATCCATTTTGGCACTGCCGCCTGTCAATACAATGCCCGCAGCAATTAAGTCTTCATAACCACTGCGTCGAATGACGGATTGTACCAATGTGAAGAGTTCTTCGAAACGGGGTTCCACAACATCAGCTAAGGTTTGACGTGCTAATAAGCGTGGAGGACGCGCACCGACGCTAGGGACTTCAATCATTTCCTCTGCATTCGCCAATTTAGTGAGGGCGCAGGCATATTTGATTTTGATGTCTTCAGCATATTGAGTCGGTGTGCGCATGGCTACCGCAATGTCATTAGTGATTTGATCTCCGGCAATCGGAATCACCGAAGTATAACGGATAGCCCCGTCAGTGAAGATAGCAATATCTGTCGTACCACCGCCAATATCCACTAAACAAACGCCCAGTTCTTTTTCATCTTCGGTTAACACCGCAGCGCTAGAGGCCAATTGCTCAAGGATTAATTCATCCACTTCAAGACCGCAAAGGCGCACACATTTAGCAATATTTTGTGCCGCACTGGAAGCGCCAAACACCATGTGTACTTTGGCTTCCAAACGCACACCCGACATGCCCACAGGCTCACGAATGCCTTCTTGGTTATCAATCACAAACTCTTGCGGCAAAATGTGTAGAATTTTTTGATCCGCAGGCACCGCTACGGCTCGTGCGGCATCAATCACTCGATCAATGTCATCATGCGTGACTTCTTTATCTCGAATAGCCACCACACCATTGGAATTCATACTGCGAATATGGCTACCCGCAATGCCTGCATACACGGAATGAATTTCACAACCAGACATTAATTCAGCTTCTTCTAAAGCCCGCTGAATCGAATGCACGGTGGAGTCGATATTCACTACCACGCCTTTTTTCAGACCATGAGAAGGATGTTGGCCTAAGCCAATCACCTCCACTTCATTGCCAGACACTTCTCCAACGATGGCGACAATCTTTGATGTGCCGATATCCAGGCCTACAATTAAGTTTTTATCTTTCGCCATCTTGACTCCCTGCCAAATGAAAAAATAAGTCTATAAACCGCTTCAAACAACGCATATTAAATGCTGACGCAAAAACCGATATGCCGCCCATAAAACATCAATGAATCAGCACAAAGCCCCTACATAAGCTCTGTGAATAGGTATTCATATTCGATAAAAAGCTATTTTCTCTTATATTGGACAGCAATGCCATTGTTATAGCGTAAATCAACAGAATGAAGGGTCGCCAATGATGAATGCAAATGATGTTGATACAGGTGCAAAAAACCTTGCCAAGCTGTTGCAAAAGGCTGTTGCCCCAGTGTAACACTGAACGCAGTCGCTTGTTGTGGGCGGCTTAATTCGACTAACCATTGTTGACGCGCATCCAATTGAACTTTTTGAAGAGATAATTCTTTATCTTCTAAGCTCTTTTGCAAAACCCTATATTGCGCTAACACCTCAGCTTCATAACCCGGCAAACCCTGTAAATGCGGTAAAACAGCATCAGGCATCTGTGTTACAGCAGGTTCAAATAATTCACCTTGCGCATTGAGCAACCCCGTTTTGCTCAACGTCCCCTCCAAGGCGTGCCAATAAGCCACTGCTTGTTGCTCACGCAATTGTATGGACAAGGTATTAGGCCAATGGCGTTGCACATGGGCAGAATAAATCCACGGCATCTGTTGCAATATGTACTGAATTTGTAACACATCCAGTTGCCACATAGAACCCTGAGTCAAAGGGGCTAAGCGGGATTGCAAAGAGGTTCGGGATATATGTTTTAACGCACCTGGTTGCCCATCAACACTCAACACCTTAATATCGACCGTCTGCACACGCAAAGGATATAGCCACAACACACTTCCCATCACGCCCAACAACACCAAAGCCAAGAAGAATCCCCACCACCATCGAAACATAAGGCGAAAAGGCAAAGCATCAATGACAGCCGCAATATTCAACAAAGGACGGCGCTGGCGGTAGGCTGCTTGCGGTTTGGCGACGGCTTTTTTTTCCGTTCCTAAACGCTGAGAACGAGAGGAGCGTGAATCCACCATTAGTCAGGTTTTACCGCCAAAGGACAGCCAAATGACCCTTTTATTATTCCCATGAAGTATCCAAAATAGCCAACACCAAGGCATCAAAATCCATGCCTTGAGCTTTAGCCGCCATCGGCACTAAACTGTGATCCGTCATCCCCGGAACCGTATTCACCTCCAACAACCAAGCCTGTCTCTGATGATCCAACATCAAATCCACACGCCCCCAGCCCTGCGCATTGACCGCCGTAAAAGCTTGTAAAGCCAATGCCTGCAACTCTTTTTCTTGCTCGGCAGGCAAACCACAAGGGCACATATAACTCGTGCGATCATCTTCGTACTTCGCAGCAAAATCATAAAAATCTCGCGGCGTTTGCAAACGAATCAGCGGCAAAGCCTGTTCTTGCAAAACGCCCACCGTATACTCCTCACCGCGAATATAGGCTTCAGCCAAGACTTGTGAAGCACACTCACTAGCCGCTTCCCAAGCTTTAAATAAATCATCCACATTCGTCACTTTGCTAATGCCCACGCTAGAGCCTTCCAAAGCCGGCTTGATCATCATTGGCAAGCCTAACTGCTCAGCCAGTGCCGCCCAATCTGTCGTCGCATCAATCAATTGCGAAGCAGGCGTTGGCAAGTGGAGTGCTTGCCAAAGCTGTTTAGTACGCCACTTATCCATCGCCAAAGCAGAACCCAATAGGCCGCTGCCCGTATAAGGAATACCCGCTAATTCCAGCAATCCCTGCATCGAGCCATCTTCACCGCCACGCCCATGCAACGCAATAAATACTCGATCAGCCTGTGCAGCCATTATCTGTTCCAGCACTTGATGTTGAGTATCAATGCCGTGTGCATCAACACCCTGGCGTTGCAAGGCGGCTAATACCGCTTGCCCTGTGCGCAAAGACACATCACGCTCAGCGGAATCACCGCCCATCAGCACCACCACCTTACCGTATTTTGTTGCCTGCATCATGCCTCTCCAGTGGCTTAAACACTTCGTGAACGCGCCACCCAGTAGCGCAATTTTTCGGCAAACTCCTCTCCCTCAGGAGGTTTCATCATGCCATCGTCCATCCCCGCTTCCAGACAATCATGCATATCAATATCATGTACATAAGCACTAAACGCGATAATCGGCACCCGTTGGCTTTGATCCAAGGTGGACTCCCAAGTACGAATAGCACGAGTCGCCGTCAAGCCATCCATTTTTGGCATATCTAAATCCATTAATATCAGTGAATAACGTTGCTTTTGCACCGCTTGCAAAGCCTCTCCACCATCAGAAGCCGTATCACAGGCATAACCTAATAAACCTACCTGCACTTGTGCCAAGCGGCGATTAGCCATCTCATCATCCACCACCAAAATGCGATATTTAGATGTGTCTTGCATTTTATCTATAACCTATCTGTCTGCATTTATTTCATACACCGCTGATTCATTCATTGCTCCACATGCCTAAAGTCAACAATGAATGTCAGTCATATTGTCTGATGGAGTACTCGCATCACATCGAGTCCATAGATTAGCAGAGAAGCCTGGGCTTTTCAGTGATGAATCCTCGGAGGTCTTGCCTCTAAAAAATCATCATCTGTTGTTTATCGGAGTAAGAACAAGAATAGGCATGACAACAACACCATTGGCTGGTGCTGGGTATCCGTTTTTCAAATCTGAGAATATCGCGGTGGCTTGTAGCGATGATGATGGCAGGCGTGTTACGTAGTTTTTCAGTTAATCCGTGTCTTCGGCGTGTACGGTTTTTACTGCCGGAATTAAAGCTATTTTCAGCAAATTTTTAATCTGCTCAGGCAATGCCTCTATCTCTGGGGCTAAGCGGTAAGCCAGCTCCATCAAGTCTTTACCCGTTTTTTGGATTAAGTCGCTGTTGCGTTGTTCCTGTTTCAAAGCCGTAAACATCAAATGAATTTTCGCAGCCAGCGAGTGGATATGCGCGTCATCATGCGAAGATAGCCGCTGCATCAATTGTTCTAATGCTGTTTTAAGCTGCTCTTGTTGATGGTCACTGGTTTGCGGTAGGCTGGGAATGAGCTGAAGAGCGTCTTTAAGATGGGTTAAGTGAGGTGGCACATTTTCTTGCGATGTCGTCATGGTGAAGGCTCCAAATGGATGGGAATCTACTTAATATATCACTCATAAAATGACATAGTTGTTTAATTTGTGAAAATTACAATACTCTCCAGATAAGCCATCTTTGAATATTTGAATTGCTTCATCAGTAGACTGCCCCAAGCTTAAATACTGTAGCTAAAAGTAGCGAAGACATATCTGCTAATGAAGTAGTCTATATGTAGAATTTTAGGGATAACACCGCTCAGAGCGCTATAGCAAAATTATATCAGTTGTTAGGCTGCCAGTCCTTCAAGGACTGGCAGCCTTGGGTTTGGCTATATCACAAGCCTATAAATGATGTGCTTTAGCTATATTATCTCTTGCACACAACTGACTTATGTTGACTTATAGTATTAAACCTGTCTAATGATTTAACGACGCGGTACAGGCCCTAAGAAACGCGCTTCTTCAGTGGTTTCAAGACCCGGTTCATCAATAGATTGAAGGATAAATTCTATTTTTGAACTGCGTTGTTTTAGGCTGCTTGGCGGTGCGCTGAGACTCACAGGAATATCCAAGATTTCTCCTGATTCTGCTTTCAAAGAAAGGGTCTCTACTTTCACTGCCAAACCTTCAATGCCCGATGCACTGATTTTATAGTGGTGTGCTTTATCATCCATATTCATTAATTTAAGAATATACACATTTTCAATTAAGCCGTGAGCTTCTCTAAATAAACTATTACGATCACGCAGTATGTCAATGGCCACCAAATTGCGCTGGCTAATGGAGTAAGCAACGCCAATGAACACTGCCAATAACATCGCACCATAGAACCAAATACGTGGACGGAAAATATGTGCAGGTTTATTTTCCAGCGTATTTTCTGTGGTATAGCTAATTAAACCACGCGGATAACTCATTTTATCCATCACTTCGTTACACACATCAATGCAGGCCGAACAACTGACACATTGATATTGCAATCCATCCCGGATGTCGATACCTGTTGGGCAAACTTGCACACACAAAGTGCAGTTGATGCATTCACCTAAACCTTCTTTTTTATAATCAACTGTTTTTTTACGTGAGCCTCGTGGTTCTCCGCGATTTTTGTCATACGCCACAATTAAGGTGTTTTTATCAAACATAGCACTTTGGAAGCGGGCATAGGGGCACATATAAATGCAGACTTGTTCACGCATCCAACCCGCATTGCCATAAGTGGCAAAACCATAAAATAGGAACCAAAAAATTTCCCAAGGGCCGAGGGTTAGGTTCATCAGCGACAGACTGAGTTCTCTAATCGGAGTAAAGAAGCCAACAAAGGTAAAGCCTGTAAACAAGGCAAAGGCAATCCAGGTGGTGTGTTTAGTGATTTTGAGACGAATTTTTCGTGCTGACCAGGGTGCTTTATCCAGCTTCATGCGTTGTGGTCGGTCACCTTCAATGACTCTTTCCATCCACAAAAAAACATCTGTCCAAACCGTTTGTGGGCAAGCAAAACCGCACCATAAACGTCCTGCCAAGGTGGTAAAGAAAAATAAGCTCAGTCCTGCAAGGATTAGTAAAAAGGCAAGATATATAGCATCTTGAGGCCAAAAGGTCATACCAAAAATATAAAATTTTCGAGCGGGCAAATCAAATAAGACTATCTGCTGTCCCTTAAGATTGACCCAAGGTAAAAAGTAGAACAAACCCAGCAAAATAAATCCGCTTAGAAATTTAAGTCGAGCAAATAAACCACTCACTTTGCGTGGATAAATTTTTTCTCCGGCTTGGTAAAGAGTTTTTTGTACATCATCTAGTGGAATCTTGGTGACATGTTCTGTGGCCTGTTCTTCACTCATGATAAGGTTCCTTTAAGGGTGATAAGAATTTTTTAATCATAGCATAGATAAGCATTTGCTTATATTGAGGGAATGTACTTAAAAAACCGCGTGGTTTCCCCTCCATATAATAAGCCAAAAAAAACGGTCTTTGCATACACAAAGACCGTTTTTAACTTGCTGACTATCTTAAGTAAATCACTTATTCAGCAGGTTTTTCTCCATTAGATAAGCTGTAAATATAAGTAGCAACCAAATGCACTTTAGCTTCTCCTAAGAAGTTTTCATGTGCGGGCATGACACCAGCACGACCATTGGCGATGGTGTGTTGGATGCTATCCATATCGCTGCCATATAACCAGATGTCATCTGACAGATTAGGTGCGCCCAACATTTGATTGCCTTTGCCTTCCATACCGTGGCAAGCCATACAAACTGCATATTTAGCTTTACCTGCTTCGGCAGCAGCAGCATCATGCTCACGACCACTGAGACTCAATACATAGTTGGCCACTTGAGCCACGCCTTCGTCTCCACCTAAATGGTCTTTCCAAGCCATCATGCCATTAGCTTTGCGGCCTTTGAGAATACTTTCTTCAATTTTCTCAGGCGTTCCACCATACAGCCAGTCATTGTCACGCAGGTTAGGATAACCTCGATTACCACGAGCATCTGAACCATGACAAACAGTACAATAATTGAGGTACAAACGTTCCCCCATATTGACTGCATCTTTGTTGTTTACTAACTCAGCAATGGGTTTACTTTGATATTGCTCAAACAAAGGCCCGTATTTGGTGTCAGCAGCATCTACTTCAGTACGATATTGAGAGTTATCATTTTCGCAACTTAAGCTGACATTTTTGCCATCTTCGCTAAGTACCGTGTTGTTACAGGCAGAAGCCCAATTTAACACGCCTGCAAAAGTACCTAAGCCGGGATACAAGGTCAGATAAATCAAACCAAACACCAAAGTGATGTAGAACATATTCAACCACCAACCTGGCAAAGGATTGTTAGACTCTTTTAAAGTGTCATCCCAAACATGACCAGTATCATCAGCATTACCTTCTTCATCTATTTTAGCGCCCGTATCACCTGCCAACCAGATGTTAAGCACAAACATGCCAAAAATGCCACCCAAGGTACAGGCAATAATAAACCAGTTCCAAAATGGGGATGTAAAATCAAGAGCTGCCATTGTTTATTTCTCCTTCAGCGAAGTGTTGTTGTCATGAGGAATAAGGTCGTCATCGTTATCAAAGGGCAAGTGTGCAGCTTCATCAAATGATGATTTGTTGCGACTACTCCAAGCCCAAATAGCGATACCTAAAAAAATCACCATCACAACAATAGTCCAAATGGGTTGAAAGACGGCGTAAAAGGCTTGCACATTTTCCATGTGGTTTTACCTCCGCGAATCAATCGTAAGACCCATACCTTGAAGATAAGCGATCATGGCATCCATTTCGGTTTTACCTTCCAACGTTTTAGGCGCATTGGCTATTTCTTCATCGGTGTAAGGCGCACCTAACATACGTAGGGTTTCCATTTTTTTGATAATTAACTCGCCATCCAGTGAGGCTTCTGCAAGCCAGGGATAAGACGGCATAATGGATTCAGGTACGACATCACGAGGATTCATCAAATGCGCATAATGCCAATCATCACTGTAACGACCGCCTACACGGTGCAAATCAGGCCCTGTGCGTTTAGAACCCCATTGGAAGGGACGGTCATACACATATTCACTAGCCACGGAATAATGACCATAACGCTCTGTTTCTGCGCGGAAAGGACGAATCATTTGTGAATGACACAGATAGCAGCCTTCACGAATATAGACATCACGCCCTTCTAGGCGCAGTGCTGAATAAGGCTTTAAGCCTTCAATGGGTTTGGTGGTTGAGTTCATAAAAAACAGAGGTACGATCTGAGCTAAACCACCGATGCTGACCATAATGATGATCAATACAATCATCAGGCCGATATTGGTTTCAATCTTAGCGTGTGCATTTGCCATTAGTATTATCTCCTTTCTTAGTGGGCGTGAGCCGCTTCAGGGATTTTCGCGTCATCAACTGCTTTAGCGCCTGAAATAGTCATAAATATGTTGATAGCCATAATGATCATACCGACTAAGAACAAAGCACCACCGAGGAAACGGGTGACATAGAAAGGATGCATAGCTTCTACAGATTCAATGAAGCTATAGGTTAAAGTGCCATCAGCATTCACTGCACGCCACATCAAACCTTGCATAATGCCTGATACCCACATGGCGGAGATGTATAAGACCACACCGATAGTGGCCGTCCAAAAATGCAGTTCAACCAGTTTTAAGCTATAGAGTTCACGATTAAATAAACGTGGAATCATGTAGTACAGGCTACCCATGCTGATCATAGCGACCCAACCTAATGCGCCTGAGTGTACGTGACCAATCGTCCAGTCAGTGTAGTGAGACAGCGCGTTGACGCTCTTAATCGCCATCATTGGGCCTTCGAAAGTGGACATGCCGTAGAAGGATAGAGACACGATCATGAAACGTATCACAGGATCGTTGCGCAGTTTTTCCCAAGCACCAGATAAAGTCATAATACCGTTGATCATCCCGCCCCAAGAAGGTGCTAATAGAATCAGAGACATGACCATGCCTAGCGACTGTGTCCAGTCAGGTAATGCGGTGTAATGTAGATGATGAGGGCCGGCCCAGATATAGGTGAAAATTAAAGCCCAGAAGTGAACAATGGAAAGGCGATAAGAATAAACCGGACGGTCTGCTTGTTTAGGAATGAAGTAGTACATCATGCCCAGGAAGCCCGCTGTGAGGAAGAAGCCTACTGCGTTATGACCATACCACCATTGAATCATGGCATCTTGCGCACCCGCATAAACAGAATAGGATTTGGTGAGAGAGACAGGAATCGCCAAGTTATTAAAGATATGCAGCAAAGCAATGGTAATAATGAAGGCACCATAGAACCAGTTAGCCACATAAATGTGTTTGGTTTTACGTTGAACAATAGTACCAAAGAAAACAACAGCATAAGATACCCACACCACGGCAATCAATAAATCAATCGGCCACTCTAGTTCAGCATATTCTTTACTGGAAGTAATCCCTAAAGGCAGAGTAATCGCAGCCAGAACAATCACCAGTTGCCAGCCCCAGAAGGTGAAAGCAGCGAGTTTTTCCGCAAACAGACGGGTATGACAGGTACGTTGTACTACGTAGTAAGAGGTAGCAAACAGTGCTGAGCCACCAAACGCAAAAATCACTGCATTGGTGTGCAGCGGACGCAGACGACCAAAAGTCAGCCATGCGGTATCAAAATTTAACATCGGCCAAGCCAACTGAGCGGCGATAAACACCCCCACGGCCATCCCCACAATGCCCCAGATAATCGCCATAATGGCAAATTGTCTGACGACCTTGTAATTGTAAGTTGTGGCTTCTTCTGCCATGTGCTACCTCCTAAAAAAGAGAGTTTAAGTTTCTTGGTGTTTAAGAACTTGTCGAATGATTCAGCCAAAAACGGCTGGAAGTACCTATTCTAGCTTACCCGAACTTAAGCCTGTTCACTGTCAAAACACGCTTAAACTCAGGCACACTGACGACATGCCTTGATGGACAACGGGGCTTTATACCCAATCAGTCCTATGCCCGTCAATACGCAAGGTGACTGATATTCTAAACAACCTTCTCAGTCTAGTGAGAAACTATTACTTCAGACAATAACAAATATTAATTTTTCACTATTCGACGGAGCTTACACGAAAATTGATGAAATAAACCACTCATCTGACATACCATCTTGAAGTCACTAGATTTATCCAGACATTTATCCAGTTTTTTTGCATTCGCTAAATCCTCGCGTGAGGCTGAAGTTTACATAGACTTGTTGCAAGGGGTATGCATCGACGGCAAAGGTGTGGATTTTGGCCTGATTTTTCCGCTTTTTCTCAGCCAATAGCCTGCTATTCGCCTCAAAAAACCGAAAAAACCGCCTCAAAACCACACCTTTTCGCTTCGATTCCCCATCTTTGTATAGGCTCTAATGCTTAAGTCTGTTTTCCTGTATCCAAAAGAAGCCTGTGTCTCACCTCAAGACTTAATTTTTGTGCTTTAGAGGAGCAACAGGCATAATCAAAACCTTGCAGTCTTTGCTAAACCCACATATCAACAAAAAAAGCAACAAAAAGGCTAGAACCATGACAGATTGTTTGATTATTGGCGGCGGTGCTATTGGCATGTTGACAGCCCTAGAACTCGCATCTAATGGACTCAAAGTCAGCTTGCTCGAACGCAGTGCGACGGGGCAAGAAGCTTCTTGGGCAGGTGGCGGCATTTTATCGCCGTTATATCCTTGGCGTTATCAAGATGCTGTGACTCAGTTATCACACTGGAGCCAGCAACATTTCCCCGACTTTCTCCAGCAACTATTAGAAAACACCCAGATTGATCCCGAATATGTACGTAACGGTTTTTTAGTCCTCGGCACCGAAGAAGAAGAGCAAGCGCAGCAATGGGCTAAACAACATGCTTACAGCTTAGAAACAGTTGATGCGCAACAAGTCGCTGAATTAGAGCCTCGTTTGGAAGCTCAAAACATTACGGCGGGTTTATATTTTCCAGACATCGGGCAAGTGCGTAATCCACGCTTGGTCAAAGCCTTACGTCAAGCCGTTGATCATTCCAGCATTGAATTGATTGAATACACAGAAGCCCAGCATTTACTGATGGATAAAGGTCGCATTCAAGGTGTGCAAACGCCGAATGGCAAGCTACATGCCGAACATGTCATCGTAGCCGCTGGTGCTTGGAGTGCTCGCTTATTAAAAGAATTGGGAGAAACCATTGATGTCACGCCCGTTCGAGGACAAATGCTGATGTACCGTGCCACCCCTGGTTTTATCAAACGCATTGTGCTGGCGCAAAATCGCTACATTATTCCGCGCCAAGATGGTCGCATTTTGGTCGGCAGCACGCTAGAAAAAGTAGGCTTTAACAAAATTACCACCCAGCAAGCCTTGCAGGATTTACAACACACCGCTTGCACACTGATGCCTGAATTAAATCAATTTAGAGTGGAAAAACATTGGGCGGGTTTGCGTCCGGGTTCACCCAATAGCACGCCCTACATTGGTGAATATCCTGGCATTCATGGCTTATATTTAAACACCGGGCATTTCCGCAACGGCATCGTGCTCAGCTTGGCCTCTGCCCGCTTAATTTGCGATCTCATCATGCAGCGTTCACCGATTGTTGATCCCACGCCTTATGGCTTAGATGCACCACGTCCATCGACTTACGAATAATGAAATCTCGCATTGGTTTTTGGTTACTCTTTGGCTTGTTTGTTCTCATTGAATTATTGTTATTGGGAGCAGGCGGGGCTTGGTTGCTGGGATATATTGAGCCTTCCCAACACACTCGCGTCTTATTGTTTTTGTTGACTTGTGGCTTTGTGCTCACCGCCAGTCTTGCCATCATCTGGGCTTTATTGGATCGCGCTTTGTGCCACCCCATCCAAGCGGTCACTCGTGGAGCAGAAATTGTCCTGCATACGGATCACGCTACGCATCAACTAGAAATCCCCGGTTTCCACATGCTAGGGGAATTACCTCAAGCCGTTCATCAACTCGGCGATAAATTACACGCAGCACAAATCGAAGTCGCACAGGCTTTAGCCCAAGGCGCGGCTAAAGTTGAAGCGCAAAAAAGTCGCTTAGAAGTGATTTTACGTGAATTGCGCGATGGCATTATTGTGTGTGACACACAGGGGCGAGTGCAGTTATATAACCCGGCGGCGCTTAAATTATTAGCTGAGCACCATCAACTATTGGGCTTAGGCCGTTCGATTCATCAAATTCTTCCGCCACCGCCTTTAGAACATGCGCTAGAAATGCTGCGTTTGCGGGGCAATCAAAGGATGGATACACACGCCAGCGAAACGGAGAGTGAGTTTGTCTGTACTTTAGAAAATAGTCAGGCGGCTAAACTCATGTTGCATTGCTGCTTGCGCCGTTATTTTGAACAAGATCAAGAAGCGGGTTTTGTGATTACCTTTAGCGATGTCGGTCATCGTGCTGAAGCCCTACAGCAACGCGACCGCTTATTACGCAAAATGCTTCAAGGCACACGCCGTCCACTGGCAAATCTCCGTCTTGCCGCTGAAAATTTGCAACGCCATCCTGAGCTAGAAGCCCCGCTGCGCGAGCGTTTACAAAACATGATTGTCGAAGAAAGTGCACTGCTCAGTGAGCATATTCACCATACATCACAGGCTAAACGTGCCCTTGGCAGCAGCCATTGGGCGATGACGGATGTCTATTCCAATGATGTCATTCATTACGCACAGAGCAATCTGCATATTAGGGGGCTTAATTTACAGATCACGGGGTTGCCCTTGTGGCTGCATGTCGATAGCCAAGCGATTATCTTATTACTCACGCATTTACTGCGCAAAGTGCATCAGCACACTCACGTCAACACTTTAGAAGTACAAACGGCTCAAGGCGAACATCAGCGGGTGTATTTAGATATTCTTTGGTCAGGCGCTTCTATTCCTGATACCGAATTAAGCGGTTGGTTTGATGATGAATTACAAAGCGGGGCGCGGGCATTGATGGTGCGTAACGTTATTCACAGCCATAACGCCGATCTCTGGAGTCAATCACATCCACAAACCCATCAGGCTTTATTACGTTTGCCATTGCCTGCGGCACAAAACCCACAACGCGCTGCACCGAATCATCTGGAAGCCCGTCCTGAATTTTATGATTTTGATTTACAAGATGATCCGACGGAACTGGGTGATTTAGCCGATGCGCCTTTGTCGAGTCTTGAATATCTGGTGTTTGATAGCGAAACCACAGGACTCAACCCTTCTGGCGGTGATGAAATTATATCCATTGCTGGTGTGCGTATCGTGAATGGTCGAATTCTCAGCGGCGACACCTTTGAACGTTTAGTTGATCCAGGACGTAAAATTCCTAAAGCCTCCATTCGCTTTCACGGCATCACTGATGACAAGGTGAAAAATAAACCACCGATGTCTGTAGTGTTGCCACAATTTAAACAATTTGTAGGCGATGCCGTTTTAGTCGGACATAACGTTGCGTTTGATATGAAATTTATTCATCTTAAAGAGCCTCAATGCGGGGTTAAATTTAACAATCCCATTTTAGATGCACTGCTGCTGTCGGTGTTTTTGCACGATCACTCCACCGATCACACCTTGGATGGCACGGCACAGCGCTTAGGCGTTGACATCTCAGCCCGCCACACCGCATTAGGCGATGCTTTGGTCACGGCGGAAGTGTTTTTGCGTTTGTTGGATTTATTGCAAGGCAAAGGCATTACGACGCTAGGACAAGCCTTAGAAGCCTCTGAGAAAATGCTCGCCGTCCGCCAACAACAAGCGGCATTTTAAGCCCATGCCTCACGCTCAACGCCTCATCCCCGCAGGTTTTACCTTGCTAGAAGTGCTCATCGCCTTGAGCGTGTTGAGCATTGCGCTGGTCGCCGTGATTCAAAGCGTTAGTGTACAAGCCGATCATACGGCGTATTTACGGCAACAAACTTTGGCGCAATGGGTGGCACAAAATCGCTTGGTAGAGATGCAAATACAAGGGGCAGGGCAAGGTACAAAACAAACGCAGGGCGATACAGAACTAGGACAACATCGGTGGTATTGGCAGGCCAAGCTTGAAGATACCCCCGAAGCCGATTTGCAACGGATAACCATTTCCGTAAACCTCAAAGAAAATGATAAAGATCACTTGGCACAAATAGTCGGGTTTATTGGGCGGCAATAAGCCGTGATGGGTATGAAAATCGCTTTATGCCAACCCCCTCCCTTGTGCCACAAGACATTCTATTTAAGGACATCAACAATGAATATATTACGTTCACCGGTTTATTTATGCTTACTGTTATGCAGTTCAATGCCTCTGGCGTTGGTGACAGAAGCTTCAACGAAAGTTCAAAAACAAGAGTCCGTCGCCTCCCCCGCAACAGATAAAAGCGATGAAGAAGAGAGTGTTTCTGAATGGGAACTATTGTATGAAAAAGAATTAGCCCAGTTAAATTTTGAAAAGGCAAAGTTAGAACATCGCAAAGAAATGCTCGAATTAGAATATGCGATTCAAGAAGCGGAAGAACAAAAAGTGTTAGCCACAGTTGAATCTGAAAAGCGACGTTTATCGCTTGAAAATGAACTTACCGAACAATTAGTGCGCCGCGAAGAACTTAAGAAAGCATTGCATAAAATCTCATCAGATTACTTACTAGACCCGTTTCAACAACAGCAATTGTTTATTAGTGACCGCCGCATTGCGTTAAATGGCAATATTGTCGCAGAAACCGCTGATGAAATTACCCGTTACATTCATTATTACAATAATCAAAATACGGAGTATCCAATTTTTTTAGTCATTGACCGTTGTTTAGGCGGCTCTGTGATGGAAGGTGCTCGCATTGTTGAAGCCATGCGCAATAGCAAAGCGCCTGTGTACGTCGTGGTTAAATCAGTCACCGCCAGCATGGGCGCGGTGATTACTGCATTAGCTGAACGCTCTTTTGCTTATCCCAATGCGATTTTTGTTCATCACCAAATGATGACGGCTTTTTATGGCAATAGTACACAAGCAGAAGAACGTTTGAAAATCAGTGAAGAATGGAGTGAGCGCTTGATGAAACCCGTGGCAGAAAAAATGGGGATGAATCTTGAAGGCTTTGTTAAAGCCATGTATCAACACAATACCGAAGGTAATTGGATCGAATTTGCGAATCAGGCGCAAAAATTAGGTTGGGTTGATCACATTGTGCCTTCTATTCGAGAAACGTCTTACATTGATGCGCCAGAAACAGAAGATGAAAGCAGTGGTGATGGTGATACCGAGGTGGTGTTGTTAAAAGCCCATTTATTAGAGAAAAAAGGATTATCCACTGCTGCCAATAAAAAACTCCCTGCATTAGCGCCGGGGGATTTTTATCATTTATATGATCCCCAGGGTATTTATCAAAAATAGACGAGGTTCAGTTTAACGACAGCGAAGATACATGGCTTATTTCTTGACGTTACGCAAAGGTGGTTTTAGGGCGCTTGAACACAGATTCAAGCGCCCTAAAACCGCTATGGTTCCACTCTTGAGTGTCTATGGCGCGGGACACGCTGGATATTGTTGTTCAGTTCACCCAGAGTGCGCCAGGTGAATCATTCATTAAGTGCGACATTCATGCGATATCTTTGTCGCTTCTTTTCATTATGCTGCGCCTGTTGTTGTTTTTGTTGGCAAACGGCGAATGCCACAGATTGGCTTGAAGTCAAAGTAGACGCGCCGCAGCAATGGCAACAACTGCGTTCACTGGTCAGCGATCTCACCGCCCCTCAACAAGGCATCGTCAACGTTTATGCCTCGCCTCAAGAACACCTTGCACTGCTGTCGGCAGGATTTGAAGTTCATCTCAAAACCCCTGATGTAGAACAATATTATGCACAGCGGGCACAATCAGCACGGCGTGAAAGCCTGAGCGGTTCAATGGGCGGCTTTCGTACCTTTGCAGAAATCGAAGCGGAACTTGATCGCTTACACGATGCCTATCCCCAATTAGTCTCAGAAAAATTTGCGCTCGGCTACAGTCTGGAAGGACATCCTTTGTGGGCGGTGCGCTTGTCAGATAATCCTGAACAACATGAAGCCGATGAACCCGTGTTTTGGTTAGACGGTTTACATCACGCACGAGAACCCATTTCCGGTGAAACAGTATTGCGTTTTGCGCAAGGGCTACTCAGCCAGTACGCGCAAAACCCCGATATAGCCTATTTATTACACACTCGACAAATACTCTTAGTGCCCTGTGTAAACCCAGATGGTTATCTTTACAATCAACAACTGGCTCCTGATGGCGGGGGATTTTGGCGAAAAAACCGCCGACGTAATGAGGATGGCAGCGTAGGAGTGGATTTAAATCGCAATTATGACTGGTTCTGGGGAAAGGCTTCAGCCGGGGTGTATGAGCAGGGGTCTTCCAGTCGTTACAGCGATACCGATTATCGCGGAAGCAGCGCTTTTTCTGAGCCAGAAACTCAGGCCATACGTAATGCTATGGAGACTTTTTCACCCGCTATCGCCATGACCTTGCACGGTTATGGACAAGAATGGATGTACCCTTGGGGCTATACCTCAAGCCCGGCTCCCGATGTCGAACGTTTACAACATTACGCACAATTAATGGCTCATGAGCTATTTCGTGTAGGCAACGCTTGGGAACTGTATGGCATCACTAACGGAGCTGCCGATGATTATTTTTACGGCAAACATCAAATATTGTCCTACACCGTGGAAATAGGCACCGCACAAGATGGTTTTTGGCCTGCTCCCGAACGAGTGCTGCCCTTATTTGAACAAGTGCGTCCAGGTTTAGAACAGGCGGTGCAATACAGTGGGGCTTGGGCTGACATCTCGGTTTTTGATTGGCAAGAACAGCAAGGCAACGGCGATCAATGGTTAGACAGCGGAGAACAATGGCAACTCCAGATCACCTTAGAAAATCAAGGCATCAGCCCTTTGAATACGGAGCTTCAGATAGCTGACTGCCTGCCTTTGCGTAGTCATTGTGCATTACACACACGCAGCATTGAGATATTGCCCCAACAACAACAAACCCTTGAACCTTTTTTGATATATATTGAAACATTCAGTCACTACAAGCCGCAATTAAACATTCTGCTCAGTCATGCCAACGAACATCGTTTATTTAAGCCAACATTACCGCTAAACCAAGAGCAGGCAGCACTCCCTGAAGCCCCATTAACACCCGTGCTGCGTATCAGTGAACCGCCTCAAGCAGGAAAATCACTCACAGTCAGCGTACACAGTGAACCCCACAACATGATATATTTGTTCGCTGCTTGGAATGCGGCCACCACACCTTACTCTCTGCCCAATGTAGAAGGCGATGTAGGTCTCATAGACCCTTTATTAATCTGGCAAATGCAGGCTGATGCCACAGGGACCGCACAATGGCAGGTGATGATCCCAGCCGACGGCAGTTGGCAGGGGCAAAAGATTTTTTTGCAGGCGCTCAGTGAAGATGAAGTACACCTGCAAACCAGTCAAATGCAGCCTTTGTTGTTTTAACAACTCATTGTAAAGAACCACCATGATCCAGAAAAAAATCTGCATGATCGGCGATTTTTCGGTAGGAAAAACCTGTACCGTCGCACGCTTTGTGCGCCAAACTTTTTCCGATAAATACCTCACCACGGTAGGCGTGAAAATCGACACAAAAATCCTTCAATGGCCCAACGATGCTGAGGTCAAGTTAATTTTATGGGACATCGCTGGCAACGATAAACTCACCACCGCCAGCACCTCTTACCTACGCGGTGCCGCAGGCTATCTGCTCGTCGTTGATGGCACGCGCCTGCCCACTTGGGAGAGTGCCAAGCGCTTACACACCGAAGTCACCCGGCAAATTGGTGATAAACCCTTTTTGGTACTGCTCAATAAAGCCGACCTTAAAGAACAATGGGAAATCAAACAAGCCGATGTAGACCCACAACTTAAGCAAGGTTGGAAAATGCTCAAAACCAGTGCTAAAACTGGCGAAAATGTAGAAAAAGCTTTTGAAGTGCTCGGTCGCATGTTAATAGGTTGACGTTATGCAACATATTCCTTTAAGCATTGCCAAATACATCCGTTCTTTATGGATGTCAGAACTCATCCTCACCTTTTTTCATGTCAATAAACAAGGCATCTTGGTGGAATGGGGCGGACACCCGCGTCATTACGGCTTACCCACGCCCATAACAGGCCAGTCAGCCAGCGAACAAATCAGCTTTTTAGAAGGTGCGATACCCGCAGAACATACTCAAATCTTAGAATTTGTCGGAGTGGGGAATGAAAAAGTCGCGCATGTACATTTAATTCCCTTTGAAAATGGCACCTGGATATTATTATTTGATGCCTCCGCAGAACATGATAGACAACAACAAATTCAACAACAATACAATGAACTTAGCGTTCAATCGTATCGACAAACCCAATTACTACAAGGTTTAGAAACCGCACGGCAACAACTCGAAATCGAAAAAATCAAGCTAGAGCAATCCGCTCAAACCAAAAGCCGCTTTATTGCCAGCCTCTCCCATGAATTACGCGCACCTTTAACTTCTATTGTCGGTTACACCCATTTGTTAGATGAAGCTGAAAAAGCTGAAGAACAAGAAAGTAGCTATTTAAACTCAGTCAAACAAAATGCAGGTTACTTGCTCAATTTAATTGACAATGTGCTGGAACAAACCCGCTCAGAAACACAACAAGTCACCATTCATCCGATTAACTGCAAAATTAAAAATACCTTGGAAGATTTAAAATCATTATTCTTCCCTATGGCTAAAGAAAAGCAGTTGGATTTTAAACTAGAATCTGCGGCGGAAATACCTGAGCAACTATTATTAGATGAATTGCGTTTACGGCAAGTGTTAATTAACTTAATGTCTAATGCGTTAAAATTTACAGAACACGGTTTTGTGAGCTTATCTTTATCCTGGCAAGCCAATCGCTTATCATTTCAAGTCGAAGACACAGGTCCCGGTATTTCAAAAGAAGGACAAGCTAAAATTTTTGATGCTTTTCATCGAGAAAAAAGCACCCAGCATGTACAAGGCGTAGGACTCGGACTGGCTATTAGCCGTCAATTAATTGAACTCATGGACGGAGAACTGCGGCTAGAATCAGAACTCGGCAAAGGCAGTCTCTTTTCTGCTGATATTTACGCCCCCGCAGGACAAAATACCTCACAAATCCTTTCCTCCTCACCGACCACGCTCCTTGATTCTGCCGACAATAGCCGTTACACCATCCTATTAGCAGAAGACAATCTGGGCATTCGCACCTTATTAAAACTCTATTTAGATGAAGGGGGCTATCAAGTATTACTGGCAGAAAATGGTGAGCAAGCCGTACAAATAGCCTTGCAACATCAACCTCATGCTATCTTGATGGACTTACAAATGCCCATACTCGATGGTTTTGCCGCGACCTATGAATTACGCCAGCAAGGTTTTACCGCCCCCATCATAGCCCTCTCCGCCTCAGCACTATCACAAGATCGTCAAGAAGCTCTACAAGCAGGTTGCAGTCTCTATCTAATGAAACCCTTAGATGCTGAGTATTTGTGGCTAAATCTGCACAATATATTGAACCCATCAGCCGATTGAACCCCAATAAGGAGGCTGCGTGTCAGAAAGCTGCCTATCTCTGCTTGATACTGTATTGCATGAAAACAAGTTAGCCTATGTTTTACTCTCACCACAACAACAATGTTTAGAACAAGGGGGAGATGTCAGCCTGTTTTTTACAACCCCTAGTCCTGATTCTGATATTTATGAATTGATTCCAGAATTGCTCGGTTGTGAAGATATTTTTCAAGACATACTCAATGGTGATATGCCACGTTTTGAACTCTCAAATGTCAATCGCAGTCTTGATAATGGTCATATCCGTTATGTCAATATCAGCATCGTACCGCATCAAAATCAATGCGGAGAACAAAAAACGGGGCTTTTAATTACTTTATCCGATACGACTGACTGGTTAGAAAATGAACAAACACTGACCCAGCAACGCAATGAAATGACCTTGCTTAAACATAGTTTGGATGATACCAATCAACGTTTAAACTTCATTATGCAGCGTTATGTACCTAAAGAAGTCAGCAAAGCTTTAATGGAAAATCGCCTGCTTCCTGATTTAGGCGGAGAAGTTCGAGAAATCAGCGCTTTGTTTGTCGATTTACGTAATTACACAGGCATTAGTGAACGCCTCACACCGACAGAAACCATTGAGATGATTAATGATTTTCTGGCGGTGGTGTGTCAAGCTATCGTCGATAGCGGCGGCATGGTGGTGAATTACATGGGCGATGCAGTGATGGCGATTTTCAATGCTTTAGAACCCCAACCCGATCATGCCCGTCGTGCAGTACAAGCGGGCTTGCAAATGCAATCCAATCCTTTGCAATTGAATTGCGACCGTACAGAACACCAGGAAACACTCTATTTTGGTGTGGGCATCAATACCGGACATGCATTAGTAGGCAATATCGGTGCTTTACAACATTATCAATACACTGCGATTGGCGATATTATCAATGTCGCTTCGCGCATTTGCGGACAAGCCCGCCCCACCGAAGTGCTCATGGGAGCCAACACCTTCAATCATATAGGCCATGAAGTAGACGCTGAATCCTTGCCGCCCATGATGCTAAAAGGTAAAAGCCAACCTTTGACGGTGTACCGAGTACAGAATTTGAAATAACAAAAAATTGATTCGCTTAAAGACATAAACTTTCTTAATTCCCACATCCATTATCAAACATGGATTTTCAATAAAAACTAGGACTTCTTATATGGAACAACTGAAACAAAGCATTGAAAGCGCATTTGAAAACCGTGCAGACATCACCCCAAGCAACGCCTCTGCGGATATTCGCGTCGCGGTCAATGAAGCATTAGAACTGCTCGATAGCGGTCAGGCACGAGTGGCAGAAAAGCAAGGCGATCAATGGGTAGTGAATGAATGGCTGAAAAAAGCCGTATTGCTGTCATTTCGCATTAATGATAACGCCGTGATCCGCGATGGTTACACCAACTATTACGACAAAGTGCCACCTAAGTTTGCGGATATGAATGCAGCACAAATGCGAGCTTCAGGCGTGCGAGTAGTACCTCCTGCGGCGGCGCGTCGTGGTGCTTACATCGCATCCGGCGTGGTGTTGATGCCGTCTTATGTCAACATTGGCGCCTATGTGGATAGCGGCACGATGGTGGATACTTGGGCGACCGTGGGCTCTTGTGCGCAAATTGGTAAAAATGTGCATTTATCCGGCGGCGTGGGTATCGGCGGCGTGTTAGAACCGCTGCAAGCTTCCCCCACCATTATTGAGGATAATTGCTTTATCGGTGCGCGTTCTGAAGTGGTGGAAGGCGTGATTGTCGGTCAAGGTGCGGTGATTTCTATGGGCGTTTATATTGGACAAAGCACCAAGATTTATAACCGCGAAACGGGTGAAGTGTCTTATGGTTATATTCCTCCGGGTTCGGTGGTGGTGTCGGGTAATTTACCGTCTAAAGACGGTACATACAGCTTGTATTGTGCCGTGATTGTCAAACAGGTGGATGAAAAAACCCGTAGCAAAGTAGGTATTAATGCACTGTTGCGCGATATATAGAAAAACCCCATCGCTCTTTAACGGGGGAGAATATTTCCTCTCGTCAAAGAGCGATGTTAAATGTATAGACTCTCATGCCAAGAAAACCCCGCACGCCCCCTTTGGAAAAATCCTTAATTGAACTAGAAACACTGGTAGTTCAATTAGAACAAGGGGACACACCTTTAGAAGAAGCCTTAAAGCTGTTTGAAAAAGGTGTGAATTTAACCCGCCAATGTCAACAAGCTCTGCAAGTAGCTGAGCAAAAAGTCGATATACTCATTGGTGAAAACCTCGAACCTTTCCACCCCAATGCCACACAGGATAATGAAAGCCATGCAACTCAAGCCCTTGATGACTGAATATCAGCAACGTGTGGAACAGTGTATGGCGCATTTTCTTCCTGCCCCGCACATACAACCCCAACGTTTACATGAAGCAATGCGTTATACCGTGCTGGGCGGCGGCAAGCGTGTGCGTCCTTTGTTAGTGTATTTGACGGGTAAAGCCCTTGATATTCAAGCAGATTACCTGGATGCCCCCGCCTGTGCGGTGGAACTCATCCATGCTTATTCTCTGGTACACGATGATTTGCCCTGCATGGATGATGATGATCTGCGGCGCGGCAAACCAACTTGTCATGTGGTGTACGGCGAAGCGATGGCGACATTGGTGGGGGATGGATTGCAAACATTGGCGTTTCAAGTATTAGCCAAACACAACCACGCCAATATTCCGGCTGAACAACGTTTACGCATGTTAGACATCTTGTCGATGGCAAGTGGCTCTCGCGGCATGGTCGGTGGACAAGTCATTGACATGGAAGCGGTCGGGCAAAGCTTAAATTTGACTGAATTGGAAAACATGCACATCCACAAAACCGGCGCTTTAATTTGTGCCAGCGTTAAATTAGGCGCACTGGCTTGTGAAACGGCATTAGATAACAGCATATTTGAGAAACTAGGACATTATGCCAAATGCATTGGATTGGCTTTTCAAGTTCAAGATGACATTCTTGATATAGAAGCAGACACCGATACTTTGGGTAAACCCCAAGGCGCTGATCAAGCCTTAAATAAGCCGACCTATCCTAGCCTCTTAGGCTTAAGTGGAGCCAAGCAAATGGCGGGAGATTTGTTAGAACAAGCGTTGAGCAGTCTTGATGGCCTAGGCTCGCAGGCTGATCCACTGCGTTGGCTAGCTAGTTATATTGTGACGCGAGGGTATTGAGTCTATTTTCGCTGTGGAATGCTCCCTGCATCCTCGCTTGGACATCCTCTTTTGCATCATCGCTAAGCAAGGCCCTATCTCATGAGTGAAATATTCCACATTGCCATTATCGGTGCCGGCCCTGGCGGTTTAAGCGCTGCCACCCACGCCGCACAGTTGGGGCTGTCACACATTCTGCTGGAAGCCTCCGAACAAGCCGCGAACACCGTCCACCACTACCAAAAAGGCAAGTGGGTGATGGATGAACCCACCGTCTTACCGCTGCGCAGCCCCCTCCCTTTTCAAGCCAGCAGTCGTGAGAGCGTGCTAGAAGCTTGGAACCAAGCGCTTGCCCATCACGCCGTCAACATTCGCTATCAAAGCTGCGTGCTGAACATCAGCGGTGAGCAGGGCGATTTTCAGATACATCTCAAAGATGGCAGCCGCATACACGCAGAAAATCTAGTCTTAGCCATAGGTATGCAAGGCAATTTGCGCCATTTGCAGGAAAAAGTCTGTCCTTATGGTTTAGATTTTGTGCAGTACCAGTTGGATGATGCGGATGAGTTTCAACATGAAACCATTGTCGTGATTGGAGCGGGTGATGCGGCGATAGAAAATGCGCTGGCCTTAGCTGCACATAATCAAGTGGTGATGATTAACCGCCGCGATGAATTTACCCGTGCCAAGCCGAGCAATGACAAAGCTATTCAGCAAGCGATTGCCAATGATGAGCTAGATTGTTATTTCAGCACCGTGCCGGTCGGCATCAAAACCAATCCCGAGGCCGACAGTACGGGCAAACCAGGCTTGATTGAACTCAAAACCCCAGAAGGCCCGACCACCATTGCTTGTCATCGCATCATTGCACGCCTGGGTGCTGTGCCGCCGCGTGAATTTGTCGAAGCGTGCGGCGTGCAATTTCCTCATGCTGATGCCGATTCCGTCCCCGCCTTAACTACCCGCTATGAGTCCAACATGCCAGGGCTGTACATCATTGGCGCATTAGCGGGTTATCCCCTGATTAAACAAGCGATTAATCAGGGTTTTGAAGTGGTCGAATACATTGCAGGACATTCCATTCTGCCCGCAGACGAACCCTTATTACTGGAAAAATTCAAACACCTGCCCGCGTTTCATTCGGTCAACAACTCCTTGGACATGATTCAGCTCAACATGCCCTTGTTATCCGGTTTGACCACACTGCAATTGCGCCAATTTATGCTAGACAGCAATGTGCGTTTGCCTGAACCTGGCGAAGTGATTTTCCGTTACAACGACTACACCAATAGCTTTTTCTCCATTATTTCCGGCGAAGTGCGCATCCCCATTGACCGCAAAGACCCCAATCGCATTATCACCCTGCGCCAAGGGCAATTTTTTGGCGAAATGGGCTTAATCTCTGGGCGGCGACGCACCGCCACCGTCTATGCGGGTGCCGGGCAACAATGCGTGCTGATCGAAACCCCCCGCTTGACCATGCTCAAGCTCATCAATTCCGTGCCTGCTGTGCGACGCATTATTGATGAAATTTTCGTGTTGCGAGCGATTCAGTCCAGCATTGCGCCTGAAATTCCTGCCTCCGATCTCGCTGCCGTCATCCATTCTGCTCGCATCGAACATTACGCCCCCGGCGAGCCTGTTTATTTAGAAGGCGATCCCGGCGACTGCCTACACTTAATCCGTAGCGGCTCTGTCACCGTATCGCGTATCGTCGGTAACAGCGAAGTGATTTTGTCTTATGTATCAGCGGGTAACTACGTTGGCGAAATGGCGCTGCTGAGCAAAACCCCGCGCTCTGCCAGCGTGCGTGCCGCCGTTGCCACCGAAACCATCCGCCTCGACGGTACCACCTTCATGGCATTGCTGGATCGCTCCCCCGCTTTACGCCAGCGCCTAGAAGCCCGCTTCCAAAGCACCTTGGCACGCCAAGCCAAAATGGAAAATCAGCCGCAAGCAGGCAACATGATTTCCTTCCTCGTCTCGCAAGGTTTAGGCGAAGCCACCGATGTTTTATTGATTGATGAATCGCTGTGCATTCATTGCAACAACTGCGAAAAAGCCTGTGCTGAAACCCACGACGGCACCTCGCGTTTAGACCGCGAAGCAGGCCCCACCTTTGCCTCCGTCCACGTCCCCACCTCCTGCCGTCACTGCGAACATCCGCATTGCATGAAAGACTGCCCGCCTGATGCGATTCACCGCGCCCCCAACGGCGAAGTGTTTATTGCCGACAACTGCATCGGCTGCGGTCATTGTGAAACCAACTGTCCTTACGGCGTAATTCAAATGGCGGCTAAAAACCAGAAAAAACCCGGACTCCTGGCTTGGCTACTATTTGGCTTAGGCCCAGGGCCCGGCAAAGCCCGCCCGTTGGAAAAAGAGAGTTCGGATAAAAAAGCCGTGAAATGTGACATGTGCAAAGATTTGACGGGTGATCCCTCGTGCGTCGATGCCTGCCCCACCGGAGCCGCCATCCGCGTGAGTCCTGAGAAATTCATGTCGCTGGCGAGTATGAAATCATAGCTATGAAAAGAGTCCTCGTGCAGGCGCTCTGCCTGCACGTCATTAGCCTTTTTTCTTAAATCAATAGCCGTGGCACTCGTGCAGGCGCTCTGCGCATTCCCCCATATTCGTATAGACTCTAAACATCCTCTTTCAATGTCCTAGGAGCTTTTCATGAATTTTCAAAACCTATTAAAACTATGCCTGCTCAGTAGCGTGATTTTTTGCGCTCCCGCCAGTGGCGCTGCCGATGTCTCAGCCGCCGTTTCATCACTGCTGCAAGAGGCCAAAAACCAATTCAGCCAAGGCAAAAACGAACAAGCGGCGGCCTTGTTAGAACGTGCTTTGCGCATTCAAGGGGATAACCCTATTTTGTGGCATAACTTAGCCGGCGTGCGTTTGCAACAAGAAGAATGGGCTAAAGCGGCGAGTTTGGCAGCCAAAGCCAATACTTTAGCCAGCCATAATGTCTGGTTGCGCATTCGTAATTGGACCGTGATTGCATTGGCTTGCGATGGTATGGGCGATAACGATTGTATGCGTGAAGCCCGCAATCGCGCTCATGCTTTGAATACACGTCAACCATAACACCGCAAAAAATACGGACTTTTCATGTTAAATATTGTCAAGCGCATCCCTTGGCCGGGGTTATTCAACCTGCCTTTGGCGATGCTGTTGGGTTATGCGCTCATGCAGTTATTCTTACCCTCTCCACTTCACCCAGCCCCTTCATCCTCTCGTAGCTCTGCGTCCTCAGCCCTCGTGCCCGATAGCGCGACAGCACCGCAAGCGCTGAATATCCACACCGTGTTACAAGCCCATTTATTCGGTCAAGCAGGCGCGTCTAAACCCACTGAAACCGTGGAAAATACGACGCTTGATGCGCCAGAAACCCGCTTGCAATTAACCTTGCAGGGCACTTTGTTAAGCGATAATAGTCGTTATTCAAAAGCCATTATTGCGCCTGCCAATGGGAAGGGAGAGGAATACGAAATTGGTAAATTGCTACCTGGCGGGGCTAAATTACACGACATTCATTCCAACAAGGTCATCTTGCAACGTCAGCGGCAATTAGAAACCCTGTCGCTGGTGAATGAAAAAGCGAAAACGGGCGTGAAAATGACCCATCAAAAAAACCCCGCTTTGCCCTCTGCGGTGTCCAGCCCTAATCCCGGTTTAAGCCAAAGTTTGCGCCAATATCGCCAGCGGATTATGGACAATCCTGGCGTGATGAGAGATTTAATTCGCGTTCAACCCGCCAAGCGACAAGGACAGTTCGTCGGCTATAGTCTAAGTCCAGGACGCAATCAGAAGTTGTTTAAAGAATCGGGATTACAAAAAGGTGATATTTTGACGCATTTGAATGGCACGCATTTGGATTCTCCCATCAAAGGTTTAACCGCTTTACAAACCTTAGCCAGCGCAGAATTCTTAGATTTACAAGTCTTACGCAACGGCACTTCAATGCAGTTTTCTTTTTCTTTGCGGTAGTGAGTTATTCGCCTGCCATCGAAAAGAAAGTGCGCACCCTCTCTAGTTATAAACCCGCCTCAAAAGCAGTCAATATGCGTTCAGATATCACCGGCACAAAACATCTCTGATTTTTGTATAACATGAATATTTGGGTGTTGTACGATGAGTACAACTTGAGTTTTGCTATATAAGCATATTGTGAGTGGTTTTTTTTTGCGATATTCTACGGAAACTATAGATTAACTGGTTATGCCCATGAGAATCGAAGGAAGTAGCGATATTGAAGCAATCTTCTCCATCTTCCATGGTGGTGCTATCACACACCATGTGTTTAAAGATGGAAAATTGGCACTCGAAATAAAAATACAGTATCTTGCTGAAAGAATATCTCCAGGTTTTACTAAATTTCATGTGCTCCTTGAGAAGGTAGATAATATCAAATTCACAACTTGGCCAAGTGATTTAAAGTCAGAACCAGAGCTGATAACTGAACCAAACATAACATTCACCCCTGATTTAGATATTCTTGAAGGAAATATAAAAGACAATCAAATATAGCAAAATTATATCAGTTGTTAAGACTGCCAGTCCTTCAAGGACTGGCAGTCTTGGGTTTAGCTCTATCGCAAGCCTATAAATGATGTACTTTAGCTATACAAGTTATATGTAACCAGGCATCATCAGATTATGAGTATTGTGGTGGAGAACTGTATTTTTCAGCAACATTCGCAATTGTTACTGATGAATATGGGAAGCAATATTCAATTGATGAGCTTGATGTTCTATGCAAAGGCTACTGGAATGAATGGGAATCAAACACTTAACAACGTCAAATGGCATAACAAGGGCGCTCCAGCCGACGTGCCAAAGGCGCACGCGGCTGAGCGGCAACGTTATGAATGACGGATAAGATAAGTATGGGACTAAATTCTGAAATTATTGCTATTGGTCAATTTAGCGAAGCTGTGGCTACTCACTTAGAGTACTCCTCTGAACATTACTCTAATACCAAAAAAGGTTCGATGATAATCAACACTACCTTCTTCATAGAATCAGCACGTAGGGCGCATAAGGCTTTGCCGTCATGCGCCGAATGTTTCCCAAATGGCGGATGGTGGCGCAAAAAGACGCGCCTTATCCGCCCTACGCGAGCTAGCAGAGCGCCTAGAGTCTGAACAGTCAAATGTTGTTCACAGAACACTGGAAATACAACAGGAATTGGCGTTTACATGAGTAAAAATGACTATCCAAAAGAATTCATTAAGTTATTAAAAAGTGTAAAAGCTAAGCGTCCCAAAACAGTAATTGATCATATTCTTCAACACGGACAAATTACAACGGAAGAATTAAAGGACACTTACGGCTACAACCACCCTCCACGGGCTATAAGAGATGTCAGGGAGCAAGGAATCCCCATTATAACCTTTCGTGTCACTGGTTCTGATGGTAGAAAAATAGCAGCATATAAATTCGGTGCCCCCTCAGAGGTTCGTGCAGCACAATTATCTGGCAGAACAGCTTTTTCATCTAATCTTAAAGATGCAGTTATAGAAAAATATGGTGCACGTTGCAACATATATCTTGAACCTTTTCCAGTCCGAGAGTTACAGATAGATCATAGAATTCCATTTGAAATCGCCGATGATAATGGACAATTAACTGATAATGTAACTGAATATATGCTGCTATGTGCATCTGCAAATAGGGCTAAGTCATGGAGTTGTGAAAATTGCCCAAACTGGCAAAGTAATGATGTAAGTGCCTGTGCATCATGTTATTGGGCATATCCAGAATCATATAGTCACATTGCAATGCGTGACATTCGCAGAGTGGATTTATTATGGTCAGGTGAAGAAATTGCTGACTATGATACTTTGATACAAGAAGCAGAGAAGGTCAAAGAAGATGCGCCAGAGTATGTGAAAAATGTACTCCGAAATCATTTTAAAAACAAAAGCAGCTAATCGGGTACCAAGGGTATCTCCTCCTCAGCCCCCACACCACCCTGCGTGCGGCTCCGCACAGGGCGGTTCACTAACCGTAGTGACACTTAATCCAGCCATCTCTTAACGAGAACAGTCCTTGTTGTTTCAGGTACGCTGACACGCCTCTCGTTCGATTGCTCAGTTCTCGCACTCGGTGTTTGAACTGGGCTAAACTTTTGGGATGCCAGACAATATGTTTGCCTTTGAAGCTAAAGCCTAAAAACTTGGATTCACTGCTTTTGACGACCTGACTTTTCTGGTCATTGACTTTGAGTTTAAGGTCTTGTTCAATAAATCTACGATGATGACATCATCGGCGTAGCGGGCGAATGTGTGCCTACGTTGCTCAAGTTCTTTGTCCAGTCAGTCGAGCATGACGCTGGATAGTAGTGGCGATAGTGGGCTGCCTTGTGGTACGCCCTCTGTGCTGGCTTGTCGCTGTTTTCCATCAACGATACCCGCCCGTAGATAGCGTCCAA
>JADGEH010000166.1 GCA_016744475.1 Thiotrichales bacterium
GATTGAAATAATGAATCGCTACGCGATGCTAAATTATGAATAAAAGCTAAAGCCTTGCACTAAAGTGCATAGTTTTAACTAGCGATTAGGACAATAAATATATTTCATGTAATACGTGATGGGCAATCTTTAATTGTGAACATAGCTCAACAAGATTATTAAGATGTTCTTCAAAAGAATTTTTGACATTAAATCTATTTAACTTTTTCTGATAATTGATGGCATCATCAATCAGCCCATAGTGCATAAATACTGATATAGCAAAACTGATTAAATCATAATCATCATCAGAAACATATTTTTTGAGTACATCACCAACAATATCAAACTGCCCAAGAAGTTCTAAAGACCAGACATAATTATTTAAGACCACATTAAATTGATCGGTTGATAATGCCAATGCTTTTTCAAAAGCAGCCACAGATTTTCCACTGTCTTTTGAGAAAGAATAAATGATGCCTGAGAGCATCCAACCTTCAGCAGGATTGACTGTTTTAAGTTTTTCGGCATCACGAAGAAGTAATTTCACCTCAAACTCACTAGGCAAGTGTTCCAGGTTATAGCTGGAAACCTTCTTTATTAAATCGTTTGTCATGGTTTGTGGAGAGGCTTTGTTCATGGTAGATGTGGTCTTGATCAGTTTTGCAAAGTAAAGAATTGTATCATAGCGTAATAGGGCTTCTGCTGTTCCGTGTCTGGCGTGCAAAGATACTCAACCAGGGCTTTATTCGGCTCAATCGCCAGTCGGTATAGTAGACTGAATCTAGGACTAAAAACCCAACAACAAAACCGCTTTTGAGAACTCTTTTCACCGCAATGGTTCTCTGCAATCATTTTAGGAACCTTCATGCTCCACCCTCAACTTGATGATTTATTAGAACTTCGCCACCAAGCCCACACCTTAAGCTTCGCCTCCCATCATCCGGTCAATTCAATTCTCAGTGGTTTATATGCCTCGGTGTTTCGTGGACAGGGGATGGATTTTGAGGAAGTCCGCGAATATCAAGAAGGTGATGAAATCCGCAATATGGATTGGCGTGTGACGGCACGGACGAATGTGCCGCATTTGAAAGTGTTTCGTGAAGAACGCCAACGCAGCGTGTTGTTTTGCGTGGATGCCTCTGTGCACATGCAATTTGGCACACGCGGCACGTTTAAATCGATTCAAGCCGCACGCGCCACTGCGTTGCTGGGTTGGGCGGCCTCTCATTCACAGGATCGTGTGGGCGGGGTGTTATTTGGTGCGGCAGAAGGGTTGGAATATTTCCGCCCCAGCCGCGACCGCCGTGCGATTTGGCGTTTATTAAAAGCCCTGACCCGTGAGGATTCTAGTGCGGCAAAATCGCGGGAAGATATGCTGGCACGGGCTTTAGACAAACTCGCGCAAGGTTCTCACACGGGTTCGGTGATCATGATTATTGCGGATTTTAATCGTGACATCTTGTCTTTAGAACAACGCTTGGCGTATTTGCGCCAGCATCATGATTTGGTCTTGCTGCCGATTGATGATCCTGCCGATCAAGACTTGGCTGACATGGGCACGGTGTTGTTTAAAAACCGTGAGGGCGCACGCTTGGATATTGATACCAGCAGTCCGAGCGGGCAAAAAAAATACCGCGAACAATGGGAGACACAACGCACGCATTTGCAGTTAATCAGCAAGCGTTTAGGCATTGATATGATTCCGGTGCGCACGGATGAGGATGTACACGGCACACTGGTAGCGGGCTTGCAGCGACGCATGAAACGCATGGTGGTACGTTGAGCCACGGCTTCATTGGCTTCTAAAAACCCAGCGCAGCTTCCCAGTCTAATTGCTTGGCTTTTTGTTGCAGGGTATCTATGCGGCGTGCAAAGGGTTGTCCGCCGCTGAGTTCAGCGGGGAGTTGCTGGAGGTGCTTCAATGCGGCTTGATAGGACGGGTATTCGCCTAAAAATAAGCGCCAGTTCAAGCCTTTAGCATCGGGCAGTAGATATATCTCAGCACGCAAGCCTTGTAGGTAGGGTTGGGCTAACAAGGTGTTGAGTTGCTGATGAGCCACTTGCATGAGTTGGAGAGTGTAGGGGGCGTTCTGACGTTTTTTTTGTAACCAATCGCGGCTGAGTAATACACGTTGTTGCAATAGGCTTAGCGTGGGGAAGTTGTCTGCGGGCGGTAACGCTTCGTTGCTTACGGCGGGAGCCGGAGAAGCTGGGGAAGGACTGTGCTGATCGGTTAAGAGCGGCGCTATGGCGGCAGGTGCGGCAGGTGCGGCAGTCGGCGTTGATGGAGGCGATGATAGCGGGGATAAACCCAGCGGCATAGTGAGATATAGCACGGCGCTGCTGAGTAGTAATAAGCCCAGTAAACCCACGCTTAACCAAGAGATACGCCAGCGTTGATTCAGTCCGCTGTCTTGCGCAGCGCGTTGCACATGTTTGGGCAGCACTTGATGCTGATTGTCGGCAAAAGCCGCCAGTAAGGCTTTATCCGCCAGGATATTGGAGCGGCGCAGTAATCCTTGCGCATGATGATGCAGTTGTTTAATGGCGGCGGCGGAAAACACTGGAGGCCCTCGATAGCCGACGGCTCGCATCCGAAAATCCAGATAATCCGCGAGATTTGGACGTGCCAGCGGGGATAAATAAAAGCTGTGGGTGATGCGTTCGCGCAATTGTCGAATGGTTTGTCCGGCTAAATTGGTATCCAGTTCGGGTTGTCCAAACAAGACGATTTGTAGCAGTTTGTGGCGCGTGGTTTCTAGGTTACTGAGCAGACGAATTTCTTCTAAGGTGTCTAACGGCATCCCTTGCGCTTCTTCGATGAGTAGCACGACTTGTTGATTATCGGCATGTTTTTGCAGCAGTGCAGCGTGCAGCGCGTGCATGACTTGTAAATGGTTGGCGGTGGCTACTTGGGCAATGGGCAGGCGCATTTCTAAAGCAATGGCTTGCAAGATCGTGTC
Organism: Thiotrichales bacterium; assembly: GCA_016744475.1. GTDB lineage: Bacteria > Pseudomonadota > Gammaproteobacteria > Beggiatoales > Beggiatoaceae > BB31. The sequence continues at coordinate 2,946 of JADGEH010000166.1, forward strand.
GGGCGTGAGGCGAGGATTGGCGAGATAGAGTATTTCAATGCTGGGGGGCAGCTTTTCTGGCAACATGCGACATAACATGGTTTTGCCGCTACCTACTTCGCCCACCACTTTGACCATGCCTTCACCTTGGGTGATGGCATAGACCAAGGCTTCTAACACTAAGCCGCGTTCGCCTCCGGCATAAAAGAGTTGTGGGTCGGGGGTGATTTTAAACGGTGGGGCGTTAAGACCAAAGTGTTCTAAATACATTAGAGGTGTCCGGGCTTAAGCACCGTAGCGAAAAACAGTGGGATTGAATGGGTGTCCAAGCATTCACAAAGCCTTGCATCACGTCGTCAGCGAATAGCATCATGCAGTCGATTCAGCATAGCGTGTCTGGCTAGTTGAAATTGACGTGTTGTCCAGATTGTTGGCTACATAAATGGCTTAAGGTATGAAACAGTTCTTCTTGGTCAGAATCACGTAGCCAGAGACCATTTTCGATGTCGTAATTAAAATGAAAACCGCCGGATTTAGCCGCCACCCAAAGCTGACGGGCGGGCGTTTGGCGGTTGACGATAATGCGAGAATCATCATCAAAAGTGAGGCTTAAAACGCCTCCGCTGGTTTCATAATCAATGTTCAGACTGGCTTCGTCTATCGCTTCTTCGATGGCCATCAGAGTATCGTCAATATGTTCATGAAAATCCGATTCGCTGAGTTCCGTCATGAGTGGTTTGGCCTCCTAGCAGGCGGGGTAAGGTGAGAGGTAGAAAGAAGAAAAACGCTGAGTATTTAGAGCCTATACGAAAATGGGAGAATCGACTCTTATGAAAAAGCGACTTAATCTATTGACTGCAAAGATAAACCGTGCGCATCTCCACAACATCAGGTCATTTAGGTATATGGTATCATCAAGCCCTTAAACAACCTATGTTCAGCTTCACTTGAGGTCGCCAAAACCATGCGAATTTTAATACAGAATCTAGTTTTATGGAGCTGTTTGAGTAGTCTCAGCTTGCTCACTGCTTGTGGACAAAAAGGCGAGTTGTATTTGCCCGACGATGCGACGCTCGAAAAGCCGCCGTCTACCCGTAGTACCCCTGCGCCTACACCCACAAAAGCCGTTGCTCCTGCCAACGACGTTGTGTCTCCTACTACTCATTCACCTGACTGACAATACCTATCATGGATTATTTTCATTACCAAGATCACAGCCTTTATGCTGAAGATGTGTCCTTAAACGCGGTAGCCGAAACATTTGGCACCCCTTGTTATGTGTACTCTCGCGCTACGTTTGAGCGACATTGGCGTGCTTTTGATGAAGCCTTGGGGAGTCATCCCCATTTGATTTGTTATGCCGTGAAAGCCAATTCCAATTTATCCGTGCTCAAGCTATTAGCTGAAATGGGTTCGGGGTTTGACATTGTATCGGGCGGCGAATTAGAGCGCGTGTTACGCGCAGGCGGGGATGCCAGCAAAGTCGTATTTTCTGGTGTGGGGAAAACCCGTGCAGAAATGCAGCGCGGATTAGATGTTGGGATTTTAAGTTTCAACATTGAATCCGCCACAGAATTGCAGCGCTTAAATCAGGTGGCGGGCGAATGCGGCAAAATCGCGCCGATTTCTATTCGCGTCAATCCTGACGTAGACCCCAATACGCATCCTTATATTTCTACCGGACTGAAAGAAAATAAGTTTGGCATTGACGTGGATTCCGCTTTAGCCGTGTATCGCCAAGCGGCGGCATTACCACATTTACGGATTGTCGGCGCTGATTGTCATATTGGTTCGCAACTCACACGCATTGAACCCTTTTTAGATGCTTTAGAGCGCATGTTAAAGCTGCTGGATACTTTGAAAGCTGAAGGTATCGAGATTAAACATTTGGATTTAGGCGGTGGTTTAGGCGTGCGTTATACGGATGAAGCCGCTATAGAACCGGCTCAATATATACAAGCGCTCAAAGAGAAATTAGGCGATGCGCCTTACACTTTATTATTTGAACCCGGACGTGCGATTGCCGCGAATGCAGGCGTGCTATTAACCCGTGTGGAATATCTCAAATCAGTGCCGGAGGGCAAATCCTTTGCGGTGGTGGATGCCGCCATGAATGACTTGATTCGTCCTGCTTTATATCAAGCATGGCAAGACATTATCCCCGTCAAACAGCAGCAAAACGCGACGACTCATCTTTATGACATCGTAGGGCCGATTTGCGAAACCGGAGATTTTCTCGGCAAGCAGCGAGAACTGGCTTTACATGAAGGGGATTTATTAGCGGTACGTTCAGCGGGGGCTTATGGTTTTACCATGAGTTCTAATTACAATACGCGCCCGCGTGTTCCAGAAGTCTTAGTCGAAGGCGATCAAATGCGCCTGATACGCCGCCGTGAAACTTTAGATGATTTGTTGAGTTTAGAAGCATTAGACTAAAATTTGACAACGCATCAGGAGCATAAAAAAAACCAGACAGCTATCTGTCTGGTTTTTTTTGGAGTGTAAAGTGAGCTTATAAACTGATTAGCATGGATTAACGTTGATCCATCGCTACATAATCACGCTTCGCAGCCCCTACGTACAACTGACGTGGGCGACCGATTTTCAGTGAAGGGTCTTCCATCATTTCTTTCCATTGTGCAATCCAGCCCGCAGTCCGTGCGACGGCAAACATCACCGTAAACATGTTGGTAGGAATGCCCAAGGCGCTGAGGATGATACCGGAATAGAAATCCACATTAGGATAGAGTTTACGCTCAATGAAGTATTGATCTTCCAGCGCAATACGTTCTAATTCCATGGCAATTTCAAACATCGGTTGTTGATCACCTGTGGCATCCAACTCACCCAATAATTGATGACAAACGCCACGAATAATTTTCGCGCGAGGGTCAAAGTTTTTATAGACACGATGACCAAAGCCCATTAAACGGGTGGGGTTATTTTTATCTTTAACGCGATCAATATAAGGCCCAATGTTCTTCACATCGCCAATTTCTTGCAACATGTTGATCACAGCTTCATTCGCACCACCGTGTGCAGGGCCCCATAAGGTGGTGATACCCGCTGCGATACACGCATAAGGATTCGCTTGTGAACTACCCGCCAAACGCACAGTAGAAGTACTGGCATTTTGCTCGTGATCAGCGTGCAGAATCAGCATGATTTCTAAAGCTTTCACCGCCGTAGGATTCATCGCCATTTCACGGTTAGGCAAATGGAACATCATGTTAAAAAAGTTTTCAACATAACCTAAATCATGGCGAGGATACACATAAGGCCGCCCCAGCAAATAACGGAAACTTTTCGCCGCAATCGTGGGCATTTTGCCGAGCAAACGAATCGCACACATGTTGCGGTGCTCAGGATTATAAATGTCCATTTCTTCGTGATAATGGCTGGACATCCCGGCGACAACACCCGCCAACATCGCCATTGGATGCGCATCATGACGGAAACCATTAAAGAAGTTCAGCAAGCCTTCATGCAACAACGACAAACGACCAATACTGAAAACAAAACTGTCCATTTCTGTTTTTGTGGGCAATTCACCATTGATCAGCAAATAACACACTTCTAAATAAGAACTGTTTTCCGCTAATTGATCAATGGGATAACCGCGATGCAACAAAATACCTTTTTCACCATCAATAAACGTGATAGCACTTTCGCAACTGGCTGTCGTCACAAAAGCTGGATCAAAGGTAAACATGCCCAGTTCTTTGCTGAGTGCTCGCGTATCCACCACTGGATGACCGTGAGTACCTTCCATAACTTGGCATTCAATGCTCTTGCCGCTGGCGTTATCGGTAATTGTGACAGTTTTACTCATATATCCCCCTTTTCAGGTGTCTAAAAAAACAGTGCGCTTGATACGACACAGCGCACTGGTCTTTACGAAAAAACTTATGCTTAAAGCAATTTACTATAAACAAATATTATACTGCGATGCAACAAAAGAATAGGGTTTAGCGCCAAAGTATTGTTAATACTAGACTCTCATGAAGAGCAATAATCTGTCACAAAAGGCCACATCGTGTAGCAGATACGGTGGAAAAAGAGTATGAGTTAAATAACCCAGTGGTCTGGCAAGCACAGTAGGAAAGGCAAGAAAGGCAAAGATAAGGTGGGGAGGGGTTTAAAAAAGCACAGGCTTGATTTTGTAAAAATATGCAAAATCAAGCCTGTGCTATTGATTAATTCACTTCAATACGTCGGGGTTGTACAACCGCTTGTTTAGGAATGCTGATTTCCAACACACCGTGTTGACCCGTTGCGGTGATGTGATCCGTATCTGCTGTGTCAGGCAGGGTGAAACGGCGGTAAAAACTGCCTTGCACCCGTTCCGTGCGTTTGTAATTTGAGCCTTCGCTTTCACTCAAGGTCTGGCGCTCACCGCGAATCGTCAACAAACCTTTTTCCATCGTAATGTCGATGTCTTTAGGATCAACGCCGGGAATATCAGCATGTAGGACATAGCGTTTCTGCTCTTCTTTAATATCCACCAACGGTGTCCAAGCACTGGTCGCTGCGGTGGTTTCTTCATCATACACACCGCGTCCCAACATATTATCTAACTCTTTAGACCATTGGTTTAAAACAGCCAAAGGATGGGTTTCTTGGTAACGTAATCTCATGGTATTTCTCCTTACAATCATTAGGTTATGCGCTTGCTGCGCGTCTCTTGCTGACAGATGTAAGGATGCACTTTCACATTTCAATTATTTTGTACATAAAAAATTTAAAAATTTCGAAAAAAAATAAAATAATACTTTAAAATCAATTATTTAAATATCTATTATTGTTCTCATGTCCTTAAACCCCACTGCCCTTTACTGAAAGTTTAGGCGTGCCGCCATAGGCGACTTGTGACAGAGGGACTCATTGCCTATTATTCACTGACGTTATGCAAAGGCTTCTTTTTGACATTTTAAAACAGACTCAAGCATTAAAAATGCCGCCATTGCTTCACACCTGAGTCTACATAGCGAGAGAAAAAAGTCTAAAGTATAGAAAGACTTGAATCGCTTGGATTTTAATCTGAGACCCATTAACGGAATTTACGATGTCAGAAAAACTAGATAAGGTGGTGGCCGAGGCTATCAAAAATAAAGAGCAGCGTGCGCAGAGTTATCGAGAAAAGGCGCCCATCCTGAAAAAAAGATACTGATCTTACGCTGCGAGACAGGGAGAGGCGCAGCCGGGGTCGAGTAGCCCGCGACAAGGCGTCATTTTGGACGGTGGCGCCAGCGATGCGAAGGTCTTTGGTTCG
>JADGEH010000167.1 GCA_016744475.1 Thiotrichales bacterium
CGGACGTGTCGGGGCACCAGAATAGCGTCTCGCGCCCACTTAAGAAGTTCTAAGGGCAAGGATGCCCGTGAACACCTCTTAAACGATGCGAGACACCACTATTAATAGGCACCGTTAAGAGAAAAAGCCCTGTCCGCCATTGGCGGACAGGGCTTTTTTGTGGTTGACGATGACCGCTAAAAACCCGCGTTCTAGCTAAAAATCTGGGAGGGCTTTTCAGGCGCTATCCGTCATTAAATGATTAACGGTGTATTTATTCGTGAACACTTTAGAGCCTATACGAAGATGGGGAATCGAAGCGAAAATTCGCCATTTTGAGGCAGGTTTTTCGGTTTTTTAAGGCGAATAGCGGGCGTGTGTTGATAAAAAGCGGAAAACCTGACCAAAAGGGCGGGTTTGCAGTCGATTATCCCGTTTTCGTATAGGCTCTTATTCAGCCCTCACAATAGCCCGCGCACTTCCCGCAACGCCACGGACAACATGGCTAAATCCGGGACATTCACGCTGCCCAATTCCAACATCACCTGCTCACAACGTTGCACGCCTAACGCTTGCTTTTCCAACCAGGTGGCTAATTTTGCGGGAGCCGCATGGCTGGGGCTGTCCGTGGCCAAGACAGCGGCGCTCAAAGCTCGGTGAGTCCGATAAAACTCATCTCTCAAAGCCGCACGCGACAGGCTATTCCAGCGATTATCACGCGGTAAATCACTAATGCGGTCGCGCAACCAATGCAGTTGTAAACGCTCGCTTAAGCCAAAATACACCGCCGCTGTGTGAGTCACGGGAATATCCGCTTCCTGGCTGACTAGAGTAATGTCCAGTGCCGACAATTGGATGCTTAAACCCGCGATATGCTGGGCTAAATCTTCAGGCACGCCAGCCTGCATGAACTCATGCGCCATGTTTTGACTATGCTCACGGTCGGCTTGTACCGCGTGATATTGAAAAGCCCCTTGAGAAGTCGCGGGATCATCGTTGGGCTGGCTTGTGTTGAGCGAGTGTTGCCACTGAACACAACCTGCAAATAAGGCTAAATTGTCACTAATATCCAAAGGTTGCGGACGTGAGCGCAATAACCAACGCGCCGCCCGCTCGCCGAGTTTGACGACTTCCTGCATCATGCGCATTTGCACAGCAGCGGCGACTTCATGATCTAAAGCCTCAATCGCCGTCCATAATTGTTTTAATTCAAACACTTCCCAAGCAATCCAATAGGCTCGCACAATATCCGTCGTGGGCAAGCCGGTTTCTTCTTGCAGCAAAAAGACAAACATCGCACCCGCACGATTAATCACTTGATTGGTCAGTTCTGTAGCAATAATCTCGCGGTGCAGGCGATGCGCATGGATTTCAGCCTGCAATGATGGCTGCGCTTGCGCACTTAAAGGTTCTGGGAAATATTGCAACAACACTTCATCCAGCGCCATATCTTCTGGCAAATGAGACTCTAGCAACTCGTCAAACAAAGCGATTTTGCTATACGCCAGCAACACCGCCAGCTCAGGGCGGGTTAAACCCAAGCCTGCGGTACGCCGCTCGGTGAGGGTTTTATTATCGGGTAAAAATTCCAAATGTCGGTCTAAACGTCCGGCTTTGCCCAGTTTTGTCATGAAGCGGGTATGCACATCCAGCATTTGCGGCGCACTGGCTTGCGCAATAGACAATGCTTGGGTTTGTAAATAATTGTTATATAACACCGCATCCGCCACGCGCTCGGTCATATCGAACAACAATTGGTCACGTTGTTTGCCCGTCATATCACCATTGCGCATCACTTGATTGAGCAAAATCTTGATATTCACTTCTTGGTCAGAACAATTCACGCCGCCCGAATTATCAATGGCATCCGTGTTAATCCGCCCGCCATTGAGTGCGTATTCAATGCGCCCCAGTTGAGTAAAGCCCAAATTGCCGCCTTCGCCGACCACGGTGCAGCGTAATTCATCGCCATTCACGCGCAAATTATCATTGGCTTTGTCGCCCACATCGCTGTGATTTTCACTGCGTGCTTTCACATAAGTGCCAATGCCGCCATTCCATAAAACATCCACTGGCGCACACAAAATGGCCTTGATGAGTTCATTAGGCGGCAAGTGATGATCTTTAAGATTAAGTAGTTGCGCGATTTCCGCTGTGATGTGAAGCGATTTTTGTTGGCGAGAAAACACGCCGCCGCCAGAGGATATGAGGCTTTTATCGTAGTCTTCCCAGGTTGAGCGCGGACATTCAAACAAGCGCTCACGTTCCGCAAAACTAGCCGCCGCATCGGGGTTGGGATCAATAAAAATATGCAGATGATTAAAAGCTGCGATCAAGCGCGTATGCGGCGAGCGCAATAAGCCGTTACCAAACACATCACCGGACATATCACCAATGCCAATCGCGGTGAAATCTTGCTGTTGCGTGTCGATATTCACTTCACGAAAATGCCGTTTCACCGATTCCCAAGCCCCGCGTGCGGTAATGCCGATTTTCTTATGGTCATACCCCGCAGAACCGCCAGACGCAAAAGCATCACCCAGCCAAAATTGATATTCAGCCGAAATCTTGTTGGCAATATCTGAAAAAGTCGCCGTGCCTTTATCCGCTGCCACCACTAAATAAGGATCATCGCCGTCATGACGAGTAATATCCGCTGGAGTTTGAATCTGACCATCCACAAGATTGTCAGTTAAATCCAGCAAACCGCGAATGAAAATTTGATAACAAGCAATGCCTTCAGCCTGTATCTCCTCACGCCCGCCGCCTTGAGCACGAATCTTCGGCAAATGTTTCGCCACAAAACCGCCTTTAGAACCCACAGGCACAATGACCGCATTTTTCACGATTTGCGCTTTCACCAAACCTAAAATTTCAGTGCGAAAATCTTCCCGCCGATCCGACCAACGCAAGCCCCCACGCGCCACCTTGCCACCGCGCAAATGCACGCCTTCAACGCGAGGCGAATAGACAAAAATTTCAAACATCGGCTTAGGCGAAGGCATATCCGGCACCAACTGCGGATTTAACTTAAACGACAAATAATCCAAACCCGTTTCTGAAGTATGACAAGCACGCCAATAATTCGTCCGCAAGGTGGCTTGAATCACATCCAAAAAGCGCCGCAAAATGCGGTCTTCATCCAAACTCTCCACCTGTTCTAACTTGCCATTAATATTTTCTAATAAGCTCAAACAATGCGCGGCATTGTGCTTTTGCGGATGCAAGCGGGCATAAAATAAACGCAACAATAAACGCACGATCTCGCCGTGTTTCGCTAACGTATTTTCCGTATACAACGGACTAAAAATCCCACCTAATTGGCGTAAATACTTATCATAAGCGCGGAAAATGGTGATTTCTCGTGCGCCCAATCGTGCTTGCAAGACCAAGCGGTTAAAACCGTCGTTTTCCACCTCGCCCTGCCAAATATGTGCAAAGCTGTCTTGAAACCGCACTTGCAAGGCTTCAATATCCGCTTCATGCTCAGTTTCACTATGCAAATCAAATTCTTGAATCCATACCGTCGCCTCACTGCTGCGGATTTTATACGAGCGTTCCGACACCACTTTGACCCCCATGTTTTCCAACATAGGCAACACATCCGACAAAGAGATATGCCCATTGGCGTGAAATAATTTGAAACGCAAGCTGCCATTTTTCACTTCCGGCGGACGATACAAATGCATCGCCAAACTCCGCCCATGCGTTAAAGTCAGAATCTTTTCAATATCATAGGCGGCTTGACGAGGCACAAAATCCTCCCGATACGCGACCGGAAAGGCTTCATCATAAAGACGGTACAAATGCGCCCCTTGCTCCTCGCCGTAATGCTCCAGCAAAGCTTCGCGTAAGCGGTCGCGCCAATCACGAGTCACCTCACTGAGTTGTTGCTCAATTTGCGCAATATCGTATTCAGGCTGAGTGCCGGGCGGCGTATGGATAATGAAATGTACTTGGGCCAACAGCGATTCCGACAAAGTGACATTAAATTCCACATTATCGCCTTCAAAAGCCTGCAACAAAACCGCTTGCATGTGCTTGCGAATCGCCGTGTCATAACGCTCGCGGGCGATATACACAATGCAGGTAAAAAATCGCCCAAAAGCATCAGGGCGGACAAATACCCGCGTGCGACTGCGCTCCTGCAAACGCGCAATAGCGATAGCCGTGCTCAGCAGGCGATCCTCATCCGTTTGCAATATTTCATCACGCGGGAAAGTTTCTAAAATATTACTCAGCGCATTCGCCCCATGCGAGCTGGCAGCAAACCCCGCCTTTTCCTGCACCCGCTGTAAGCGCTCGCGTAACAAAGGAATATCCGTCACGCTGAGATGATAAAAAGCCGCCGTATGCAACCCCAAAAAGCGCCATTCGCCTTGCACCTCGCCCTGCTCATTAAAGCGGCGAATACTGATGCTATCCATATACGTATCGCGGTGAATCGGTGATCGGTGGCGGGATTTAGAAAACAACATCAAACGCGGATCAGTGGCTTGCTCTCGCAACTGCTGAGGCAACGCATCAAAACTGTGTGAGCGGCGAGGTTTTTCACCCGGCTCTCTGAGCAAACCCAAGCCACTTTGCGGCAGCGCATACAAACTCACCCGATCATCTTGATCCTCTAATTGATATTCTCGTGCGCCTAAAAAAATAAAATGACCATCACACAGCCAATGCAAAAAAGCCTGTGTTTCGCTGAAATCACGTTCAGTGATATACAACTCCAATTGCAACATCACCTCGCGCATTTTCTCGCGCATCAACGTCCAATCATCCACACAACGCCGCAACGTCGCCAACAACTGCATGATGTCTTGTTGGATGTCATGCAGTGTCTCAGCCTCTGTTTGGCGATCACATTCCACATGGATCAACGCTTCAGGTTGCTCTGCTGGGCTGGCTGCCCACGCTTGAAATTGTCCCTCAACATCGCGTTGCACAGGCATCACCGGATGCACCATCAAATGCACCGTCAAACCGCGCCGATTCAAAAGCAAGCGCAGAGAATCAATTAGAAACGGCGTATCTTGCGTCAGCACGCTGATCACTGTATGCGGCGATTGCCACCCCTGCTGTTCAAAACGCGGGTTATACACTCGAATATTGGGCTTTTTGCCATCAAACTGCGCAAAAAAGTGCCAATAATCGACTAATGCTGCAAACAGGTTTTCCTGATCCCCGTGCGCCAATAAATCTTCTGCCGCCACAAAATGAGTGAAATAATCAGCAAACTGAAGCAAAGGCTCCGCCTCTGGCGCTGCAAACTGGGCTTGAATTTTCGCTTTGATCTGCGCGGTCAACGTATGAGCCTGTATGTCCGGCGTGAATAACATGAGCATTCTCCTTTTTCATTCTGGGCGGTAAAGTGGCGTTATTAAGAGACTGGTGGCGAGGGAGGTATCGTAGCGAAAAGTGAGCCTTTAATCCTCATGGTGGAATACGGCGCGATAAAGTACATCTTTCAAACAAAGCGTCCGTCGCGCCTATTCCACCCTACTGGGCTGATTTCTGTAAGCCATCGCGGTATGCTTAAAGCGGTCTGCGTGGCCAAGTCTATTGGTAATACAAGGGCGAAACACTAAAAAAAGCCGCTGCGTCACACGGCATATTTTACCTAAAGGAGAAATGTTGATGAAAAAACTCTTGGCTCTGGCCTTATTGTTAAACCCCTTATCGGGACTGGCAAATGATGCGATTGGCATACCCGCAAAAGGAGGACAACCGGAATATTTGTTTTTGGACAAAGTTTCACGGGAAGCCGCTCCATCCACCGCTAAAATGATTTCTGATGCCTTAAGCATCGGACGCTTAGTGATTTTTGCACAAATGCCCAAAATCGGTAATCCAGCATTAGCGGATAAAGGTTTTGGTGCTGATGTTTTTGCCGAACAATGGCAAGCTGCTTTAGAAGCGCAATTAATTGACATCACGCCCAAGCAAGAAGCTTTGCTAGAAAAATTAGTGTGGGCGGGTAAATTGAGCATGGACATTAATCAAGACCGTATTAATACCCCAGGTGTCAAATATAAGCATTTTTTACCTGCTAAATGGGCGCGAGAAACAGGCTTGTTTTTTAATGCAAAAACAGGGGTGTACACGAAACAGCCCAGTGTCAATTATCGCCATCCCAGCAATGCCCCTGATGCTAACGAGAAGAAGGTTTTAACGACATTGGTGCAAGCTGGAGAAACCGCCACCGCCACGGGGGAGTTTACTCAAATGGGAAAACAAGCGGTGTATCGTTATTTTGATCCGGTCAAGCTCATGGAGCCTTGCTTGGCTTGTCATGGTAAACCCAAAGGCGAGTTGGATATGCTGGGATATGAAAAAGACGGCATGAGTGCAGGTGATGTTGTCGGTATGATCAGCGTTGCCATTGCGGTTGAGGATTAAGAACCTATACGAAAATGGGATCATCGGCTGCATCTGTGAGATGTGAGGAATAACTCCGCTCCCAGCGGTGTTATTCCTCACAATGGTTCGGACAGTTTCAGTAATTAATGAAAATCTAATATTAGGAGGAAGAGCGCTTCTTTTTGGGAGAGAATGGAGTGACCAAGCCACACCCAATCCCAGGGCAATCGCACTACAATGCGGGATTTGAGCGGTTTACGTGTCTTCTTTTGTGATGAGCACAGATCATAGAAACAAGACAATATCAGTCAACCTTGATAAATTCACAAGCCATTTCAAGATAATTGATGACCCACGTATCAATGCACATCATCGGCTGCACAGTTTGGAAGATAGACTTTTACTCACGATTTTAGCTGCGTTGTGCGGAGCAGATACTGGGAAAGAGGTTGACAGTGTCGATCATGCGAAGCATGACTGGCTGAAAATTTTTTTAGAACTGCGCAATGGTATTCCTTCACATGACACTTTAGGTCGAGTCTTTTCTTTGATCGACCCCGAAGCATTTCAAAGTACATTTTTAAGCGGGGTTAATTCACTGACAAATGTGCAGGGTGAGTTTTTGGCCATTGATGGAAAAACCGCTCACCGAGCTTAGAGCCTATACGAAAACGGGATAATCGGCTGTAAACCCGCCCTTTTGGTCAGGTTTTCCGCTTTTTTTCGTTAAATAACTCGTTATTCGCCTTAAAAAACCGAAAAACCTGCCTCAAAATGGCGAATTTTCGCTGCGATTCCCCATCTTCGTATAGGCTCTTATGGACAAGGCGGACGCAAGGGCGCACTACATAGGGTCAATGCTTGGGCTATTACCCACCCTATGGTGTTTGGACCATTGAGAACTCCAGAAAAATCAAATGAGATAACAGCAATACCTGAATGATTGAATACACTCGATTTAACAGAATGTACGGTAAGTATTGATGCAATGGGAATACAGACCGCTATAGCTAAATTATATCATTTATAGGCTTACCATACAGACAAAACCAAGACTGCCAGTCCTTCAAGGACTGGCAGTCTTAACAACTGATATATTTTAGCTATATTGCCCACACCATTATTGAACGTGGTGGTGATGACAGTCTGTCATTGAAAGCAAACCAACGTCATATGCTGGAACACACTGAAGATGTCTTTAAAACTGCCAAAACCAATGACTGTAAAAATGTCAATATTGAGCCATTTGAAGAAGTGAATGATGATCATGGGCGCATTGAAACACGGAAATAGGGCATGAGTGCGATACCTGATGACTTCACTAAAGTAGAGCGTTGGGCTGGGTTGACATCCATTGGCTATGTTATACGCCAACGAGAGATAGGTCACAAAATAACGACTGAGACAGCCTGTTCTTGACTCAGTGATGCCAATGATGTTCAACGCTTTGCTCAATCAGTGCGTGGGCATGGGGGCGTTGAACACTCACTTCACGGGTCTTTAGATGTCAGTTTTAATGAAGATCAAAGTCGCATCAGAAAAGGCTATGCGGCTGAAAATTTTGCCGTGGTTCACCACATTGCGCTTAATCTTTTGAAGAAAGACACTTCTCTTAAGCAAGACATTGCTGGCAAGCGTAAAAGGGCTGGATGGGATATTCATTTTAGGAAAGTCAAATACTTTACCTGAACCAAAGCTTTCAAATAAACTTTTGACCTGTGAAAAAGTATCACATTCCATAAAATTTTTACGAATATGGTTTTTGATTTGCAACCAAACATCTTCAACTGGATTTTGATCAGGGGCATTAGGTGCAAATAGAAGGCATTCTACAGGCCACTGTTCTTGTTCTAGTCCT
>JADGEH010000168.1 GCA_016744475.1 Thiotrichales bacterium
GAGAACATAAGTCAGTTGTACGACAGACCTGACAGGTTTCCAAAACCTGTCAGGTCTTAACCACGATGCTCCAGTACAACTGAAATATTGTCCCTATAGTCATTCTATTCAACGAGAATGAACGGAAAAACCCGCCCATATCCGTTGTTTTGCAGTCGGTGTTTTAAGCCTGGACAAGTCTAGTGTCTACTCGCAGATCAAGGTTTGAAACCTTGACTTGAAGGTTTTGAGCCTATTTGGAATTGTTTGAATTGGGTCGGAGGCAAGATTCCCCCTGGGAAAAGCATCACGGCCTGCAAATTAAAAAACCATCGTTCTGATCGCTACGATGCCTACCCCTTAATGTACTAGCAGAGTTCCACCTCCTTCAAGCGCAGCTTATATCCCGTCAAGGCTATCAAATCCCGCGCTTGTTGGCGGTGCTTTGCGGCTTCAGGCATCACGCTTGTACCATCCCGCTGGCTTTGGGCTTCCAGCAACCGCGCCATCGCCAGATGCCAATCTACTTGATACAGCTTCATGCCACAGCGGCGGATGAGAAGTCCTGCTTCCTGTAAATCCGCTTGGGCTTGTAGCACGCTGTCTGCGATAACCTCTCTGGCAGAAGCCTTATCCCCCCTGCCTAAATCCAGATAAAAATTCGCGCGGTCGATGAGGAAATAAGGCAAATCCAACATGCTTCCTGCTTGGCGAATCCCCGTTACCGCTTGCTGAAAAGCGTCCGCAGCGGCTGGCGACTGACCCAAACGCCAGTGAGCGCGGGCGAGGGTGAGATGATCAAGGGAAATGGTCAGCAAATGCCTATTTTGTTTGCCAATTTCTAAAGAATATTCCCCCCGCGCCAGCACCTGCTGCACCGCCGCCGCTTCCTCAGCCTGGTCTAATAACACAGCGCAATACAGAAATCCTCGCAAGGAAAACAACTGCGGAGTGTTTGGATTATCTTGCGCCTGCAAAGCCTCCGCCCTTTCAAATGCCGCCAGTGCCGCCTGCCGCTGCCCTTGGCGGTGTAAACACTGTCCCAGATAAGCATGACTGACCATTTGTATAGCCACATCTTCGGCTTTTTCCGCATACTCAATCGCCTGCTGTGCCGCGTCGTGGGCTTCTGCCAAGCGCCCCAGTGGCAGATACAAGTCAACCAGATTTTGGGCAGTGACTGAAGCACCTTTCCAATCTTCTATTTTTTCAGACAATTTTAAGTCTGCCAACCTCGGCTCGACCGCCTCGGCCAGTCGCCCCAGCGACATCAGGCAAAAGGAGGCTTCGGCTAATAACCAAGCCTGATTGGCTTCGCTCAAGCCGTGCTGCACAGGCTGCGTCCAGCCTTGCGGGAAAAAGGCGTGTAAGGCGGTTAAATCCTGGCTGTATGCGCCGAGCTTGTGGAGGCTGTAAGCTTCATCACCGCGCAAAATACGCTCTTGATACACATCCCACCCGGCCTTCTTAAACTCCCCCGCCAAACAGCCATGCAGCACTGCCCGATACAGCGGTTGTAAGGCTTCCAAAGTATCCGGCTGCGGTTGTTCAGGTACGGCTTGGTAATACTCAAACAACACTCGATGCGCTTGGCGGAATAATTCGGGCTGGCTGTCCTTAAAACGGCTGCCGAAATAGGCGCGGATCAGCGGGTGGGTGTCCCATTCGCTCCTGGGAGTGCCGAACTCCAGTTCGGCATGAGCCGCCTGCGGCGGCTCATGTCCAGCGGGTGACTTTCCTGTTTCCATATCAAGCGTATGGGAGGAAGAGGATTCCCTCCCCCCACGGGGGAGGGCAGGGGAGGGGGCGATCTCAGCCTTCTTCAGCTTCAATAAATCTTTAAAGAAGCGAAGGATAGGGGACGCTCTCTGCTTCACGGCTTCCTGTGGAGGGGCGGAATTATCCTTGTCAATGGGGGCTTGTGTTGTCGTTTGATGGGGCTTCAACAACAACCCCGCCTGCTCTAGCTGCTGTTCCAACCGCTGCCAAGCCAGGTCGTCCAAATCCCGCAAAGACGCGGCGATCTCGGCATTTTTCAACAAGGCATCGCGTTCTAGCAATCCCATCGGGCGGTCGAATAAGCCGAGTAGAGACATCAACACCAGCCCAGTGCGCTCTGCCTCGGCGTGCAAATGCGTTTCATAAAACTTCAACACCCGCAAGGCATGACCGCCTTTTTTCGGCTCCTCCCACAAAGGCGGCAAGCCATCGCGCCGCTCCACCCTGCCGTTAAACCGCTGTTTCAACAGCTTGCCCAATAACACCAAGGCCAGCGCATGACCGCCTAAATCTTCACAAGCGGCTTGCAGGTCTTGCGCAGCACCGTTCACGCCGAGATTTGTCAACAAACGCACGCCATCGGCGGTGGGTAAAGTTTCCAGCGGCAAACGGCGATAATGCGCCGCGTCCCATTCCTCCAATTCCACTATCGGCTGGCGCGAAGACACCAGCACCAAGCCCGCCGCGCCCTGGGCGTAGAGTTCATCGAAAAACGCCCGTAAGCCTGTGTCTTTTAACTCGCCCGCCAACACCTGCGGCGGATGCTGCAAAGGTTCCAGCCCGTCGAGAATCAAGAGTACTGTTTGACCGTTCAGCCGTTTTGCCAAGGCGCGACCTTTTTCCACATCCTCTTGTGGCACATCTTGTTGATAGCCTAAAAACGGCAAGGCGGCTTGGAAAAACTCCGCCGAAGAAGTCTGGGTGTCATGCGAACCTTGCGAATAAAACGACCAAGCAAACACCTTGTCGTAGCCGTGATAATCAGGCTGCATGGCTTTCAACCACGCAAAGGATAAAGCAGATTTCCCCACCCCGCCGCCCGCCTCCAGCACCGCCAGATGAATCAAACTATCCGACAAAGCCGCATCGAGTTGTTGCAATTTGTCAACACGCCCGACCAACTCTGCGGAAGGACGCGGCAAGCGGGAGATGTCGAAGTCTTCGGCAGGCAGCACGCCCCCACCCCCGCCCTGCACGCGCTTAAGACAAGCTTGGAGTTTTTCTAAACCCTGGGGCTGTTGTTCTAAATAACGCAGTAGTTCGATGGCTTGGGTGGCGATGGGGGCGTTTTGTCCTGGCAGGTATTCTCGCGGGGCATTGCAGCAATAAATGATGTGTGCAAATTGCGCATCCAGCAGGGTGTTGAGTTGTTGTAGCAGTGCGTAGCTGTCAGGCATGAGTGGTTCTCTTGAGGCTATCGTTTTTTGTAGATGAGTACGCGGCGCTCTTGTTTGCCTCGTTCCCACGGTCTCCGTCACTGCCATTAAGTGAAGCCCCAAAGGGGCGACATCTATATAGCCAGGGGCAACGCCCCTGGAATATGAGAGAAAAACTCAGCCCTGAAAGGGCGACATAACATGATATGTCGCCCTTTCAGGGCTAGATATTCGCTGTATCCATCACCCAGGGCGATGCCCTGGGCTGTATCAATCACGCCCCGTTGGGGCTAAAAAGGATTCACTGAATGGCAGTGACGAAGACCGTGGGAACGAGGAGATAGTTCCCAAGCGTCGCAGCCTGCAAATCAAAAAACCATCGTTCGCTCTTTATAAAGATTGAAAAATAGGGGTTTATTGGCTTACTGTACTTAAGCAGTGCTGGGGTCAATCGCTTGAGAGCCTATACGAAAATGGGATAATCGGCTGCAACCCCGCCCTTTTGGTCAAGATTTCCGCTTCGCTTCCCCATCTTCGTATAGGCTCTGAGGGAATTTGCGTACACAGTCCTCAAATTGGGCAGGCAGTGTTGAACAACGGCATTCCACACGGCTTGCCCCCAGCTTATTATGAGAGTGCTTTTCATGCAGCAATATGTCCCCCAAAAAATACACTTTATTTTTGGTCTTGCCCCTGATTTTGGTGGTAAACCTTTTTCTTTTATGCACTGGGCAGCCATAAAAAGTGCACGAAAACTGAATCCTAGTTATGAGGTATTTTATTGGACCTGCTTCCTTCCTGTCGATAATCATTATTTTGACGACATCTTAGAAGATGTTGTTATTAAAAACATCATTCCACCAACAAAAATTTTTGATAAATCTATACACCATATTGCACATCAGGCAGATGTCATCAGATTACAAATATTAAAAGAACACGGCGGTATTTATCTTGATTTAGATACCATAACCGTCAAGTCATTTGAACCATTTTTATACAATAAGTTTTCAATCTGTATTCAGCGTCATAAAGAATCAGGACAGGTAGAAGGCTTATGCAATGCCATTATGTTTTCTGAGCCTCAAGCAAAATTTGTATGTCGTTGGCTTGAAGAATATAGAAGCTTTCGCTCAAAAGGTCGTGATCAGTATTGGGATGAACATTCGGTTAAAGTACCTTTAACATTGTCAAAACAATTCTCCGATGAAGACATCACCGTATGGCCTACAGAATATTTTTTATATCCTGATTACACACCTGCTGGGCTAAAAAAACTATTTATTGAAAATCTTAAATTTGAACAGGCGTATGCTCATCATTTATGGGAGCAGCTTTCATGGGGAGCGGTATCTAGGATCAATGAGAATAATCTGACTCATTTATCTAACTCTTATACTCAAATGGTCTTAAATATATTAGCCGATGAAGTGGAGCATTTAGCTCAAAAAAGAAAGCACTATATTCTCCATAAAATACACTCAAAAACGGCCAAGCTTAATTTAGGTTCTGGATCAAAAGGTAAACTTGATTTTATAAATTGTGATATGTACCCACAATCGGGTGCAGATTTAATTTTTGATATAGTTCAGGGACATTGGCCTATTGACAGTGCTAGTTCTGAGTATGTGGAATTACATCATGTATTGGAACATATTTCTGGAACAGGGGAGGTGTTTTTTAAAGAGCTTTATCGGGTCATGAAACATAAAGCAATAGTGGATATTAGGGTTCCTCACCCCCGCCATGACTGGTTTCTTATAGACCCCACCCATGTAAAGCCCTGGCATCCTGAGTCATTTTATTTCTTAGACCAAGAAGAATGTCTGAAATGGTTTTTCTCTGGTGATGCCAAATCGCCGCTGGCTATTTATTGGGGAATTAACTTTAAAGTAAAAAAAATAGAGTTAATAGTCCCTGGACACAATATGAAAGAAAAAATCACACAGGGGTTTAATACGACAGAATTTGATTCTATTTTGCCGTACCTAAACAATATTATTGGAGAGACTCATGTCGTATTGGAAGCAATAAAACCATGAAATGGTGACACGCCTAAATGACTAGCTCGGTAGGTCGCATAAGCGATAGCATCATGCGACATTTAGAGCTATTCGCCTTAAAAAACCGAAAAACCCGCCTCAAAATGGCGAATTTTCGCTTCGATTCCTCATCTTCGTATAGGCTCTTAAGATATGCTCATGAGATAGTTTGGGTCGTTTGATGTGTTGAAAGACCACCTTCGGGTGGTTTTTTTGTGCCTGACGTGTACTAGACTTATCTAAGCCTGTCTTTATTCATCGGCTACAGCTCGCTTGTGAGCACATTAGACTTGTTGCAAGGGGTAGGCATCGTAGCGAAAAGCTATGGTTTTGAGGCGAATAGCGGGCTATTGAACGAGAAAAAGCGGACAAACAGGCCAAAATCCACGCCTTTGCAGTCGATGGATACTCCTTGCAACCAGTCTATTTACCTTTGGAGGTTTTTTATGTTTATGTCTTACCGTACCTGGCTGCTATGGCTGGGGGTGTGGTGCTTGAGTGCGCCGCCTCTGTTTGCCATACCCGATACCCCGCCGAGCCAATCGACGGCTGATCACAATAAATTTGAAGTGCTTAAACAAGACTTTAAAACCGGCCCCGAAGTGACGAAAGCCTGTCTTGAATGCCACACGGAAGCGGCTCAACAATTACATAAAACTCCACACTGGCAATGGCAATTGACCCATCCTGATACTGGGCAAACACTGGGTAAGCGCACGATTATCAATAGCTTTTGTGGCTCTATTACGAGCAATTATGCCCGCTGTACTAGTTGTCATATTGGTTATGGCTGGAAAGATGATAGCTTTGATTTTACTTCGGAAGTCAATGTCGATTGCTTGGTGTGTCACGACACTACGGGCACTTATAAAAAATTCCCCACGGGGGCAGGCCATCCCACTTATGAAGATAAACCCTTCCCGCCGAACAGCAAAAAAATCTGGACAGCGCCTGATTTAACACATATTGCGCAAAATGTCGGCAAAACCAGTCGCCAAACTTGCGGGGCTTGTCATTTTTATGGGGGCGGTGGTGATGGCGTGAAACACGGTGATCTGGACTCTAGCTTGAACAAGCCGGATAAAAAATTAGATGTTCATATGGGCATGGATGGATTGGATTTTTCTTGTGCTACCTGTCATATCGGCCCGGCTCATGAGGTGCAGGGCAGTCGTTACAGCACTGTTGCTAAAGATACGCACGGCATTGATGTCCCGGGACGCGATGATCTCAACCGTGCGACGTGTGAATCTTGTCACGGCAATCAACCGCATGAGCGCACTATTAATAATAAAATCAATGAGCATACGGATAAAGTCGCCTGCACGACTTGTCATATTCCGCGTTTTGCACGCGGCGGTGTACCTTCCAAAATGTGGTGGGATTGGTCTACAGCGGGGACAATGAATGAGCAAGGTCAGCCGATTAAACAGAAAAATACTCAGGGGTATGTGGAATATGTGTCTAAAAAAGGTTCTTTTACCTGGGACGAAAATATTGTGCCGGAATATGCCTGGTATTCGGGGCAATTTCGTTTTCGTCAATTAGATGAAGTGATTGATCCTAATGAGGTGGTAGCGATTAACGATTTTGCGGGTAGTTATGATGATCCAGGGGCGCGGATATGGCCTTTTAAAGTCATGCGCGGCAAGCAGCCTTATGACAAGGGCAATAACACGTTGGTGGTTTCGCATTTATTTGGCAAAGATAAAGAGGCTTACTGGAAAAGCTTTGATTGGCAAACCGCGATTAAAGCGGGTATGGATGCAGCGGGAGCGCCTTTTAGTGGCGAATATGGCTTTATTGAAACCACTATGCATTGGCCTTTGGCGCATACCGTAGCGCCCAAAGAAGAGGCTTTATCTTGCGAAGAGTGCCACAGTCGCAACGGGCGCTTACAAAAATTATCCGGTTTTTATATGCCGGGACGTGATTACCATTACTGGCTAGATACTATTGGCTGGTTGATGGTCTTAGGCAGTTTGATCGGCGTGCTGTTGCACGGTTTAGGACGGATGGTTTTAAGGGGCAAGCATCATGGCTAAAGTACTCATGTTTCAAGCGTTTGAACGTTTCTGGCATTGGTCTCAGGCGGGGTTAATCATAGGCATGTTAGTCACGGGGTTTGAAATCCACGGTAGTTATCAGCTATTGGGCTGGGAAACCGCTGTGAATATTCATGTCATCCTGGCTTGGACTCTGATTGGTTTATGGGTGTTTGCGATTTTTTGGCATTTCACCAGCGGTGAATGGAAGCAATACGCGCCTTCTAGCCTGGATAAAATTCTTATGATGATGAATTACTATTCCATTGGCATTTTCAAAGGTGGTGACAAACCTTTTCATAAAACCCGTGCGCAAAAACACAACCCCTTACAACGCATGGCATACTTGTCTTTGCATTTATTAATTACCCCTTTCATTTGGTTTTCAGGCTTATTGTATTTGTTCTATTCATCCTGGACAGCATGGGGTTTAAGTGCTTTAAGTTTAGAATGGGTGGCTCTTATTCACACCGCCGCCGCTTTTGCTATGCTGGCTTTTATTGTGGTGCATTTGTACATGGCTCTCACCATGAGTGAAACACCGCTGAGCAGTTTGAAAGCGATGATAACGGGATATGAGGAAGAATAGCGGGTCTTGTAGGCTTTGTTAGGGCAACGCCCTGGGTTTGGTCGATGATACCCACCCAGCCCTGAAAGGGCGCAATAAAAGGCGGGATGGCGTTTTATTGCGCCCTTTCAGGGCTAAGCCCCTTCTATCCGTTTAACCTAGGGCGTTGCCCTAGGCTATAGAGATGACACCCCTTTGGGGCTTCACTGAATGGCCATGATGCGGCGCATGGGAACAAACATCGTTTGGAAATGCTGGCATTCTTTTGCGCCTCTTGCGCCATTTGCGTTGTCTTTAGAGCCTATACGAAGATGGGGAATCGAAGCGAAAATGCGCTATTTTGAGGCAGGTTTTTCGGTTTTTTAAGGCGAATAGCGGGCTATTTGTTGATAA
>JADGEH010000038.1 GCA_016744475.1 Thiotrichales bacterium
GAAAATGCCAATCAGAAACTCAAACTTTGCTTTATTCGTCTTATGGTGAAGCGTCTCGC
The DNA here is from genome assembly GCA_016744475.1 of Thiotrichales bacterium. GTDB lineage: Bacteria > Pseudomonadota > Gammaproteobacteria > Beggiatoales > Beggiatoaceae > BB31. The sequence continues at coordinate 60 of JADGEH010000038.1, forward strand.
GGCTCATGCCTCTTGAGATTTCAAATGGGTTCTATACGAACGCTGCGAGACAGGGAGAGGCGCAGCCGGGGTCGAGTAGCCCGCGACAAGGCGTCATTTTGGACGGTGGCGCAAGCGATACGAAGGTCTTTGGTTCGCATCGCTGGGGTTGCCAAGACAAAATGTATTCGCCGTATAGTCATGGGGGAAGGAAGTACCGTAGCAGCGCAGTGCGGAGGTGACTGGGTGATACCGGACGTGTCGGGGCACCAGAATAGCGTCTCGCGCCAACTTAAGAAGTTCTAAGGGCAAGGAAGCCCGTGAACACCTCTTAAACGATGCGAGACACGTTAACATTTACTTTGAATTTGCTTACCTCTCATACAGCTTGCTTAAAATAAATACAAGCACAAGTGCCTTGTTCTACCACACTATTGATGTTTAATATCCAACCTAAGCGTAGGCAGATATTGTGGGTAATGTTTAAACCCAAACCATAACCCTGGCCTTTCTTCCCACGAATGAAAGCCTGCGTTATTTCATTGAGCAAGTCAGGTTCAATGCCAATCCCCGTATCTTCAACACAAAAGCCATTATCTTGTGCATAAATGTGTATTTTTCCTGTGTCGGTATAATTAAAAGCATTGCTAATTAAATTGGCACAAAGAATAGACACTAAAGCACTGGGTACGGGTAATTTTAAATCAGGTGTTATATCGAGTTCTACTTCAACAGATTTGTGTTCCAGTAAATGCTGATGCTGTGCAATACTATGTTTTAAAACATCATATAAACAACATTGAGAATCATGACTGAGAGACAGGTCTTCTCTAGCTAAATGCAAAAAAGTTTCAATAATATTTTCCATAGAAAACACCGCACGGCTAATACGTTGTAATGGACGTTGGAGTTCTGGAGTGTGTGCTTGCGGTAAACTATCGAGCAATTCACTCGCCCCCTTAATAATCGTCACAGGGGTACGTAGTTCGTGGCTGGCATTGCGGGTGAAATGCTGTTCTCTTTCAATGAAGGCTTGAGTACGGAGTAATAGTTTTTCTAAAGTGAGCGCGACGGTACCTACTTCATCATGATAATAATTAGCACTGAAGTTTTTCGGGATGTTTTCAGGGCTAATCTCTTCTGTTTGCTGTGCTAAACGCACTAAGGGCGCAATAATTGATTTTGATGTCATGATCCCAAGCCAAATACCCAGTGCAGTGACTAAGAACATGGCGACTAATAAAATAGTGATCAGCATAGGATCGATATATTCTAGCGGTTCTAAATCAGTCACATCATAAATCAAATAGAAATACAGCGAGCTGTGTGGCAAGGTGCTGACTAGAATGTAATACTCAGTTTCTACTGTTTTGTATTCGACTTCTAGGGTGTATTCTCCGGGTAAAGCCCGTCTTAATTCATCAGGTAAAATAGCGGGTAAGTTGTTTGCGCCTACATAGCCTTTCAAATAGCGGGTATGTGGCAACTGAGCATCAGCATTGTTAGCATATTGTTTTTGAAATAAGCCTGCTTCTAAATACATGCGATGAAAGAAGGTATTGTCTTCAACAAGATGTAACCCCCCTATCACAATGGCACCATACACCGCACCCAGCACTACGCCAAATACACCAAAAGCGACAATAATACGAAAACGTAAGCTATGCTGTACTTGCATCATCTGCTACCAAGCGATAACCAATGCCATGCACGGTGTGAATTAAAGCCTGTTTAAAGGGTTTATCCACCACCTGTCGTAAAGCATAAAGATGAGAACGTAAAGCATCACTTTCAGGCGGTGTTTCTTGCCACAAGGCTTCTTCTAATACATGACGCAATACCGTATTGGGCGAAGATTGCATCAGCAAAGCCAACAATTTCAAACCCACAGGATTTAATTTTAAAGTGTGTCCTGCACGAGTCGCGGTATGGGTGTCTTGATTTAATTCTAAATCAGCGACTTTAATGATTTTTTGCTGCGGTGGTTGAGCGCGTCGTACTAATGCAGTGAGACGAACATACAATTCTTGCAAGGCAAAGGGTTTGACTAAGTAATCATCTGTACCGACATCAAAACCTGCAAGTTTATCAGCCAAAGTATCACGCGCAGTGAGCATTAAGACTGGGGTATTGAAACCTTCTTGACGTAATGCCTGACAAAATTGCAATCCATTCATCCGTGGCAGCATCACATCTAACACAATCGCATCGTATTCTTGCGTTAGTGCTAAATGTAAACCGCCAATGCCATCGTAAGCATAATCCGGGGTTTCTCCTTGCGCTTGCAAGTAGTCACCAATGTTTGCAGCAATATCTTGCTCATCTTCAACGATTAAAACATTCATACATTACTCAAGGTATTCTCGTGTGGCTTTTAAGGCTTTCTTTATCTCTTGTTTGCGACCTTCATCAGCCATAGGACGGTCTTTTCGTGGGGGAGCTTGCAAGGCTTTTTCAAAGGCTTCAATCGCACCCGCATAGTCCTCTTCTTCCGTGAGTAAATAATCGCCATAAAAATAATTAGGATCAATGCCTTTAGGATTAATCTTTAAGGCTTTTTGCAAATATTCTTTGGCTTTATCATTATCACCAAAGCCTAGAGGCCAGCCAGGTACTTGATAATACAAACTGCCTAACGAAGTATAAATAGAACCCTTTAAGGCCATCGGTTCAATTTTTTCTGCTTTTAATAATAAGTCACGGGCTTTTTCAACTAAACTCAATGCGCCAAATCCACCTTTTGCGCCCGCATAGGTGCTGACAATGATGGCTTCCCATATTAAAGGTTCTGCTTGCTGAGAATAGAGGTTTGTTAAATGCGCCGCTTCTTTACTCAAAGCTTCAAGGGCTGCTTCTCTTTTATCTTCAGCTTGTTCATATTGGATACGCGCCCAACGGGTTTGTAAAGCGTGGATGTCAGTCGATAAATCAGCCTGCGCACTTAAAGGCAGGAGGAAAGATAAAGCTATCAAAGTGGGTTTTAACATAGTGACGACCTCTGTATTAAAAGAGAAGAAAAACTTAAGCGTGTTTTTTAGCCAAGCGCATGGTTTTAATCAAAGTCCTATCAATAAGACGCGGAAACCATTGATTAAGGCGTGCAAAAAAGCTTTCCGGTTGTCCTATCAGTAGTTCTTTTTGGTTGCGTTGAATGCCGCGAATAATGTGTGTGGCTACAGCTTTAGGGGTATCCACATGCGCATGATTGGCTTCGTTAAAGGCTTGTGTTTTCTCGTCATTGAGCCTAGTGGCGACAGCGCGTGGGGCGGCGTACAAAACCTGCACATTGCTGTCGTGCAACTCGCGGCGCAAGGCTTCAGAAAAGCCGCGCAGACCGAATTTACTGCCACAATAAGCGCTGAAAAAGCCAAAACCTAAGCTGCCAAATATCGATCCGATGTTCACAATCATGGCTTCAGGACGTTGTGATAAAGATGGCAACATTTCACGAATTAGCTGTAAAGGGGCGAGTAAATTGGTCTGATAAAGGCTGTCGAGCTGCTCGGCGGACATCTCTGCAAAAGCCCCAAAATACATTTGTCCCGCATTGTTGATGAGTAGATCGTAATTTTGTTGCTGGGCAATGTATTGGCAATCTTCGTGGCGGGTTAAATCCGCCTGCAAACAGTGTGCGGTGCCGCCTGTGCTGTGCAGTTGTGCTTGCAGGGCTTGTAAGCGTTGTTCGCTGCGCCCGACTAAAAACAACTCTGCGCCTTGCGCACTGAGTTGCTGTGCCAGTGCTTGCCCGATGCCACCAGATGCTCCGGTGAGCAAGATTTTTTTGCCTTTTAAGTTCATACGGCGGCATCCTCTGGCTGCGGTAAATAGTCAGGTAAAGTCCGAAACACTTCACCGTATAAGTAATAAAAACGCCGTGCAGCATGAATCACAGCGGCTTGAGCATCGCTGTCGTCTAAACGATTCATCAGCTTTTCAAAATATGCTACATGTTCTATATCTAGCGCACCGTGCGAAGTGAGATAAGAAAACGCGGTATCCGGCAAATCTAATTGCGTTTGAATAGAAGAAGCCCCGCGTTGTGCCAGCGCGATGCTGGTGCCTTCCAGCACATGCACCATGCCAAAAAAACCGACGGGATTTCCGCGCGCGATCAAGTCATAGGCATAAGCCACCATGATCTCAGCCGCTTGCCCAGGCTGGCTGTGGCGCATTTTGTCTTTGTCCATGCCGCATGCCGCCAGGTCGTTTAATATCCATTCTTCATGTCCCGTTTCTTCGCTGATGTAATCGCCTAACGCGACTTGCAGCCAGCGTAAACGCTCAGGCATACGACTGCCGCAGGCCATTAATAGTGGCACCGTGTGCTTCACATGATGATAAGCCTGACGCAAAAAAGCGATGTACAGCGGCTTATCAATGTTGCCTGTCACCCCAGCTCGCAATAAAGGGAGGCTTAAAAAAGCCTGTTGTGCGCTGCTCGTCTCGGTTTGTAAACGTTGAAAAAAAGACACGTTTTTTTCCTTTAAAAAAAGAGTGAATTCATCTAATGAATATCAATGCCTGCATCACATTGTTTGCATCAGATGGCATAAGTTGATTGTACTAATCCATTAGAATACGACTGTGTTTTAATATGTTTTAACGGTATGTCTCGTCCTGTTTTAGAAAACAATGGAATGCCTTCGCCCAACAATATAGGCAATGTTGTAATGGTTAAATCAGTCAGCAGGTCTTCATTAATAAAAGATTGTATGGTCTTTCCTCCATCTACATACAAATGCTGACAACCTTCATGTTGCAATCGTTCAATCAATGTGTTGAGCGAACCTGAATACCATTCAATCTTATTATTTATATTTTCAGGCTTGCTTTTTAAGCTACGACTCAGAACAATTACTTTTTTGTTTTCATAAGGCCATTGAGGAAAGCTCATAACCACTTCCAAGCTATGTCTACCTATCACCATAACATCAACATTAGATGAAAAGGCGGCATAACCATAATCTTCAGAAGGATGGGGCGGTTCTATTTCATTCAACCAATCAATACCACCATCTGTTCTGGCAATAAATCCATCCAAACTGGTGGCTATAAAAGCAGATACTTTCATGAGTGCCTCGCTTGATGGTCTAACACCGCATTCACTGCCGCTCGGTCAGGCACGCCAGCAGGATTCAGAGGCCAACCTTGTGGAAACAACTCATGGCTGTGTCGCCAATATTTGACTTGCGCATAATCGGGTAAATGCTGATTGGCTTGTTGTACGGCGGTCTCTATCTGCGCATCAGAAGCCGCAGAAGAACGGGCTTGTAACACAGCGATGTTGTGTGGCAAGGCTTCGCCGTAAACAACGGCTTGCGCAATCAAAGGCTGAGCGCAGAGTTCTTGCTCCACCCATTCGGGCGCGACATTGCGTCCATAAGCGGTGATAAAACAAGTCTTTTTACGGCCTTTAAGAAATACAAAACCTTCATCATCTTGCTCGGCAAAATCTCCCGTCGCCCAAAAACCATCAGGGCAAGGCGGTAAAGGATGGTTCAAATAAGCTTGTAATTGTGCGCCTTTAACCAGCAATTCGCCGTCATCAGCGATGCGAATCTCAACATGAGGCAAAGGCTGTCCCACACTGCCGGGTTTATGCGCAGCGGCAGTGTTTAAACACACCACCGACGCACATTCCGACAAACCATAGCCTTCAAACACCGGCAAACCCTGTGCAACCGCCATTTTTTGAAGATTCCGCGCCAGCGGCGCACCGCCGACCGCCAGATAACGCATATGCGGCAAAGTCGCATCCGCCGTTTGCAAGGCCAGCAATAAAGCTTGCAGCATTTGCGGTACAAATACGCTGCTGTGAGCTTGCCAACGTTCCAATAACCCCAGCAAACTCGCAGCATCTAAGCCACTCGCTCCCTGCCAACCGACTGCCTGCAAACGGGGCAGATAACAACAGCCGCCCAGCAGCAATGGGGCATACACCGCGCTGATATTCGCCAGCAATAAAGACAAGGGCAAAGTACACACATGGCGCTCATCAGCCGTGGCTTCGCTGGCATCAATGATAGATTGCGCGACCTGTAACATCGCCGCTTCGCTGAGACACACCCCTTTAGGTTGCGCGGTGGTGCCGGACGTATAAGTGAGCTTGGCGCAATCGGTGGGTAGCGCAGAATGCGTAGACGGAAGGCGATGCAAAAACAAGGATTGACCCGCCACCACCAGCGTTTCCTGCGGCAGTCCGGGCAAGGCTTGCTGGCTGAGCAACACATCAATCCCCGCATCCTGTAAAACATGCTGAATTTGCTGAGGACTGAAAAAATGCGGAATCGGCACACAAGGTCGGTTTAACTGCCGTGCCGCTAAATCTGCCACCACCCAAGCCGCGCCATTATCCAGCAATAAGCCTAAGCAATGTACCGACGACACACGCGCCGCGAAGCTTTCAACTTCAGCGCGTAAATCCGCATAAGACCAGCAGCCCTCGCTATCTTGGATGGCAAGTGCTTGTGCGGGCTGTGTGGCGATGCTGCGTAATAATGCGCTCATGCCGCCATCCCCGCTTGATAAGCGTGATCCCACAAGCGCTCTAAGCCCTTTTGCCAATACAAAGTACCTTGCAAATGGGTTTGAATGCGCTGAAAGCTATCTTCCACTTTATCGGCAAAAATATGCGGTTGCTGCTGGTAATAACAGCCCCACTGGTTTTCCGTATCGCTTAAACGACACGCATCCACAGGTGCGATATGCCAGGGTTCTAAACCCAGCCTATGTAAGGCTTTAGCCAGCGTAGGAATCAGCGTCGCACACGCCCATTTTGCACCGCTGGCGTGCAAATAAGCCGTGCTTAACAAAATCATCCACATCGCCGCCTCTGGACGGGCCACTGCGAAATGGCCTAATTCCACAATATGCGAACGCGCCAAAGGTTGTCGCACCGTTTTTGCCAGCGTGTTTTCTATAGGCTGATCCAAATATTGCTCTAAATACAAAGCCTCAGTATCCGCTGGACGCAAACCCAGCGCGGCAAAAGGCTGCCCGTTAGCATCGTATAAACCCAGCAACAATGGCATAAAATGGCGCAAATCAGCTTGATACACACGCGCATAATGATGCCGAATAAAGTGCTCTAAGTTCGCCCGCTGCGGTTGTCCGGGCAATACGATATGAAGACTGTGAATCTGTTGAGACGACGAGAGTTTTAACATGAACAGGCTCCCCAAAAGTGATTGGAAGCCAGTGTAGACCAAAGGATGTGAAAGACTTGTCAGAGAAACGTGAAAAAAATGTCAAGAAGCGGGTTTCCCCTTTGCTCCCTGCGGCTCTGCTCAGGGCTGATTCAGTCATGCAGCGAGGCGCACTGACGGCAAAATATCCGCTGTCCTGTTGAGACAAAGCTCTCAACTTCCTCACATTTTACTCAAACTATTGATGGGCTTTTACGCCATAATTATTAGACTTGTCGGCGTTTTAAACCTGGATAAGTCTATTCATTCTAATTCATACCGGAGATTTTAAGCATGAAAGCACCACTGATTTGTATGGCTATGATAGTCAGTTTAGGTTTGTCTAGCAGCCTTTTTGCAGCCCCCCCAGAAGATAAAGCTGGCAAAGGAAAACCGCCTATTGAAGCGATCAAGGCTTGTAAAGATAAGAAAGCCAATACGACTTGTAGTTTTAAAGGACGGAAAGGTGCCGTGATGAAAGGTCAATGTCATAAACGTGGTGAAACAATGGCGTGCAAACCTGAAAGACATGGAAAAAAAGCAGAGCATAAAGATCGAAAACAAGAGAGAAAAGCAGAGCGTAAAGCTCAAAAGCAAGAGAAAAAAGCAGAACGTAAAGCTCAAAAACAAGAACGCAGAGCTTTACGCAAAAAAGCCAGGCAAGCGTGCAAAGATAAAAAAATCAATCACAATTGTAGCTTCCAAGGTCACAAAGGCAAGGTATCAGGCCAGTGCCTGCAAGGTAAACATAAAAAACTCGTCTGCAAACCACAACGCTAAGTTGAACAATTGAGCGGGCGGGATTAAGCCTGTCACCTGTCTTAAACAAAAAAAGCCAAGTGGGATAGATGGGTCTATCTATTCCACTTAGCTTTTAACTCAATCCATGCAGTCTCATGCAACAAGTCTATTAAGACTGGCCGTGCACATCGCCGCCTGGCGGACTACCACAATGCCATTAAGCTTCGACTAAAGAATGCTCTTCATCGAGTGCCAGCAAGTAAGGGGCTACAAAGCCTTTATAAGCTATTTTTCTACTATCGGGTAAACTTTTCCATCCCGTAATGTGACCACGACATTTCTCTGCACCACACATACATTTAGTAGGAAAATAATCCACGCCATAATTTCTCATGGCATAGTCAAAAGTGATTTCTTCACCAATGCTAATACTGCGCATAGCGACAAAATTATGTGCACCCGTTGAATTCAGTTTGATACCACAATCAGGATTACAAGAATGATTCACTTTACTGATCAAACCTGCGTGAAATACATATTTATGTTCACCCACTTGTGAAGCATGAGAATGATTTTTGTCCAATGTCTTTTCAATCACTCCCACCATCACAGTATCTCCTCTTTTAAAAGCTTTCGTAGCAAAAATACCTTCACCTTTTTCAACGGTACTTCTCAATTCGACGTTATCTTTCATGTTAATATAAAACCTTTGTAGAACTTCATTTAGGGATACTTAAACTTTGAACGAGGGCACATCTATCTATTTTATTAACACATGTTTGAAAATGTGAGAAACGGGTAAAAAACCCGGTAAACCCTATGCCATTTCACCATTGACTTTGAAACAACGCCGTTGCTTCACACCTAGACTCACATAACCACAGCTATTCATTTAAGAAGAAAAATTTAGAATTTAAGCTATTAGCCTATCCTTCTTTAAGAAAGAGAAATAAAATCAGTGGCTAACTCTAATAGCTTTAAGTGAACAACAGTGGATTTACATAGTATGAAAAAACGTCATACTCCCGTTTGTTTCACACCGTGTACAAGATGAATCATGGATATAAAGCAAGGCTGTCTTTTTCGCGTTTGAATTGATAGCAAGCGCGAACAAATGGCTGGGTTTACATAGCCTATAAAAAAGGCGTAGGACTTCTAATGAAAATTCGCTCGTGAGCTTGATGGAGGGATCGTTGAAAAAAATGAGACGTGTAATAAACCACAGTATCAGACCAAAAGAGCGAATTTGCAGTCAAAGATTCACTACTTAATAGATATTTAAAAACATCATTCTTGGTCATACTCAGTCAACGATGTTATCACTTATATGTTTAACATATTGACAAATCATCTATTGAACTATGCGTTTATTTAATAAAAATGTCTTAAAAGAGAGCGTCTATGCGGCTTTGTGGAGGTGAAAATAATTTAAAATAAATATATTAGATGATGCACACAGCGTGAAATAAATGAAAATATCCTGTTTTTTTCGCGCTATAGCAAAATTATATCAGTTGTTAAGACTGCCAGTTGGCAGTCTTGGCTTTGGCTATATCAAACCAGCACTCTGCGCCACTGCCATATTCTGCACCGCTCATTTTTTATTAAAAGCTGCTTCGCACGTTGATGAAGATCAAGGTGTGACAGCCGCTTTCCGTAGACAATCCGTGATTCTGTTCACTTGCAACAAGTCTTTTATGTTAAGGAAACACACCATGTCTCAGCCGACTTATCAAGCACAAGGACAAGAAGTGGCTTTGTTCGAGCACGCAGCTCGGCGACAATTACCTGTGTTGTTGAAAGGCCCGACGGGTTGTGGCAAAACACGCTTTGTCGAATATATGGCGGCAAGATTGGGTAGACCTTTGCACACCGTGGCGTGTCATGATGATTTAAGCGCGGCGGATTTGGTGGGGCGACATTTGATCGGTGATGGCGAGACGTACTGGAATGATGGGCCTTTAACTCGTGCGGTGCGCGAAGGAGCGATTTGCTATCTGGATGAAGTGGTGGAAGCGCGTAAAGATACTACGGTGATTTTGCATCCTTTATCCGATAATCGCCGCATTTTGCCGATTGAACGTACCGGAGAAACACTGCACGCACCGCCAGAATTTATGTTGGTGGTCTCATACAATCCGGGCTATCAAAATATGCTCAAAGGTATGAAACCTTCGACACGCCAGCGTTTTGTGGCTATGCGTTTTGATTATCCACCCGCTGAATTAGAAACCCGCATTTTGCAACAAGAAACTGATATTGATCAGCCTTTAGCCAATACGTTGGTGAAATTAGCTCATGCACTGCGGGTACTAAAAGATCATGATTTAGAGGAATCCGCTTCTACGCGATTGTTGGTGTATACCGCTACTTTAATTCAAGATGGCTTTCCTGCGCAGGAGGCTTGCCGTGCAGCGTTAATTGAACCTTTGAGTGATGATTTAGATACGGTAGAAGCGTTGATGGAAGTGGTGAGAAGCTTTTTTGATTAAGAGCCTATACGAAGATGGGGAATCGAAGCGAAAATTCGCCATTTTGAGGCGGGTTTTTCGGTTTTTTAAGGCGAATAGCGGGCTATTTGCTGATAAAAAGCGGAAAAACTGACCAAAAGGGCGGATTTGCAGCCGATTATCCCATTTTCGTATAGGCTCTAAAGTTCAATATTGACTCGTTCTTCTAAGGTGGGAATATCTAGTAATTTAATGGCATTGTCAGTGACTTTAATCAAATGCTCACTGCTGAGCTGTTTGAGAATCCGTGAAAAGGTTTCTGGTTTAATGGATAAACGTGAGGCCAGCACATATTTGGGCACATCAAGCACCACGTTGCCATTATCTTTGTTGTGAACTTCTAGCAACCAACTGACTAAACGAAAAGTAGCATTGTGCAGGGTGAGGCGGTCTACTTCATTGAGCAACCAATGCATACGGCGACTCATCAGCCCCATCATGTTAAAGCACAGGTCTATGGATGATCGTAATTCGCGCTCATATTGCGCGGCGTGAATACCCACCACCAGGGCGGATTTGAGCGCCACTGCATGTACTGGATATTGCTGTCCACCCATGAATAATACGGCCTCAGCAAAGCTGTTACCCGGATTGATAATATCTACGATTTTTTCATCGCCATTGGGGGTTAAACGAAACAGTTTTAAATGCCCTCGAATACAAGTAAAGACTTCAGTTAAGGGTTCGCCTTGCTGAAATAACAATTCACCTTCATTCAATTGATAGAGACAAGCTGTCTCCGCCAAAGCATTAAACTGTGTCGCATCCAGTGCATGAAACAGGGGAGAATGGCGCAATAGTGTGAGAGTGGATTGATCTAATTTCATAGGTTCTGTTGCCATTGGGGGCGGGCGGCTTAAAGCTCCATCAACAGAGCCTAGAACACAGGTTAAACACCGCTATGGAAGAATGGGTCGGTAAACGTTGGCATCAATTAATCACTCACACGGCGAGTCGTGAATATTTGTCAGCGCAAGTGCATTTAGACGACATGCGCAAAACCTTAAGTGTGATGCTACGTGCTTTAGGCGGTGATGCTGGGCTAGAGTTACGTCCCAGTTATAAGGTTCATTATCAGGGACGGCGGACTTGGTTACAAAAATTGGCGGGTAGTGGCGGCAAAATATATCCTACTTGGCGTGATACCGATAGCTTGAATTTACCGCCTTACCTTGCTGTGTTTCCTGAACCTGCTCTCAATCGTGACCTTTATCTATGGCTGGCTGTCCTGGGCAGTCACGCGCAAGCACCGCTACATCCGATGAAAGCTGTGTTTCACACTTTACAAGCCTACCCCATTTGGCAGCCGCGTTATCAATGTCTAGTGCAAGCTTATCTGTCTTTGCGCCCTCAGCCTGACCACTTGCCCGCTGCATTGGCACAGGATGAACGTAGAGTACAAACACTCCTGCAACAACCTGAACTATTATCATCACTGGATGATTTACCGTTATTATTCCATCAGCTTCATCCCGTCGCTTTGTGGCTCATCCCATCACCTACCCAAGCCGCAGCTGCTGCTGCACCGCTAAGCGAACCACCGCTACCTGAACCCGCACCTGAACAACAACAGCGCACTGATACGCAACAACGCCATCGTGCCGAACGCACTGACATGCCCGATGGCAGGAGCGGCTTATTATCGTTTCGCTTAGAAAGCCTGTTTTCCTGGACAGAATATTTGCCCATAGACCGCACCACGGATGATGAACCCGATCCAGATGCGGCACGCGCCGCAGAAGACATGGATATCATCACCATTGCTCAAGATCACCGCCACAGCGCTCATAAAATTCGTTTGGATTTAGATTTGCCCAGTGCTAAATATGACGACATTCCTCTCTGCAAAGGCATTCCCTTACCCGAATGGGATTATCGTCAGCACAGTTTGAAAAAAGACTATTGCTCATTACAAGTCATGCTGCCCCGACAAGCCGAACCTCAAGCGCTGCCTGCTCGCTTACACCATACCGCTCGCCAATTGCGGCGGCGCTTTGACACTTTGCTTCCGCAACGCGAATGGCGTAGTGCGCAAATTGATGGCAGCGAACTCGATTTAGACAGCTACATCCTGCATTTAGTAGATCGTCAGCGCGGACACGCCGATATTCCCGCCGTATACCGCGATTCATCACAACGAACACGCGATTTATCCTGCTTATTATTAGCCGATTTTTCCATGTCCACGGATGCCTGGGTCAATCAGCAAGGGCGCGTGGTCGATATTGTCAAAGACGCTTTGCTGCTGTTTGCCGAAAGCCTCAGCGCCACCCGCGACCGTTTCGCGCTTTATGGCTTTTCCTCGCTAAATCGTCAAAAAGTGCGTTTTTATCGCCTAAAACAATTTTCAGACAGTTATAGCGACATCACACGCGGGCGTATTCTCAGCATGGAACCGGGTTATTACACCCGCATGGGCGCTGCCATTCGCTATGCCAGCAAGCTTTTAGAACGCGAAGCCAGCCAGCAAAAACTCCTGCTGTTGCTCACAGATGGCAAACCCAATGATTTAGATATTTATGAGGGGCGTTACGGACTAGAAGACACGCGCATGGCATTGCACGAAGCACGACGACGCGGCATGACACCTTTTTGCGTGACGATTGATGATAAAGCCGAGAGTTATTTGCCGCGTTTGTTTGGACAAAATAATTGGGTCTTGGTGCGCAAAGCCGAAGAACTGCCGCAGAAATTGCCGCTGTTGTATAGCCAGTTGACTTGAACCCGTCAAAAGACCTCTAAGAGCCTATATAGAAAAATTATATCAGTTGTTAAGACTGCCAGTCCTTCAAGGACTGGCAGTCTTGGGTTTGGCTCTATCGCAAGCCTATAAATGATGTCATTTAGCTATATACGTACAGGGCATCAAGGCGAAAAAGCGGTGCTCTAAGGATGGCTTTATAAACCATGCACCTGTATACATATGCACTCTAAATGAGCATGAGCCTCATGACACTTCCTCCTTCCCACTGCGTTTTGCTACAGCTTCTTAAATTTTGAGAACCTCACCACTTAATCCATAAGGAAAATATGATGAATGTGAATCGTTTGATGTTGTTCTTCTTGTTCTGGAGCAGTGGTCTCTGGGCGCAAACTTGTAGTGATGAGTGGGATATTGTGAATCCTAAGATAAGCTTAGAGCCTATACGAAGATGGGGAATCGAAGCGAAAATGCGCTATTTTGAGGCAGGTTTTTCGGTTTTTTAAGGCGAATAGCGGGCTATTTGTTGATAAAAAGCGGAAAAACTGACCAAAAGGGCGGATTTGCAGCCGATTATCCCGTTTTCGTATAGGCTCTTAGGTTCTTTTTCTGCTGCCACTTATGGCAATAATCAATTTGTTGCCGTTGGTGCTGGTGGACGCACGGCTCGCAGCAGTAATGGTGTGCAATGGACTTCCTCCCGTACAGGCCAAGGCAGTAATTTGAAAGACGTAGCTTGGGGCAACGGGCGATATTTAGCTATCAGCGATGATGCCACCGTATTTACCAGTTCAGAAGGGGCTACCTGGAGCGAATCTTTCAGCGCTGAAAATAATCGTCTTTTTTCTAAACTGGCTTCCAATGGCAGTACCTTCATCCTGATTGGCACTGATTGATACGCTATTGGGTGTGCTCGAGCTATTGGTGCAGGACAACAGCCAACAAGCGGAGACTATCCAGCACCTGCGTGACGAAATAGCGATTCTCAAAGGTGAAAAGGCGAAGCCGAAGTTCAAGCCCAGTGGGATGGATGAAAAAGCGGGAACTGAGGCTGGCAACGATGCAGAAAATGATACTGCCGACAATAACAAGAAGCGTGCAGGTTGGCAAAAACGCAGCAAGAAGAAAAACCTGCCGATTCACAAAACCCAGATTGTCGTACCACAGAAGCAGATTCCTGAAGGTTCGATTCTCAAAGGTTATGACGACTTCGTGGTACAAGATATTCGCTTTGAAGCCCACAACATCCGCTATCGCCGAGAAATCCGGTTGACGCCAGATGGTAACTGGCTACGTGGTGAACTTCCCGCTTACCAAAAGGGATAAAGCTTCGGCTCGACATTGCGACAGTTTATTGTCCTAATCGCTAGTTAAAACTATGCACTTTAGTGCAAGGCTTTAGCTTTTATTCATAATTTAGCATCGCGTAGCGATTCATTTGCCCTAGCCCCCCTCCCCCCACAGTTGGACAAAAAGACGGGTCTATGAAAAACTTTTCGGTCTCTGGTCTAAAACCACACACCGAGAATCACCATGCACACATCCCTCTTTCTGTCCTACGCCACGCCCGACAAACTCTTCGTCAAACCACTGCGCATCGCCCTAGAAAACCTGCACATCCCCGTGTGGATGGACGAGCGCGAGTTGAGCGCAGGCGACGGTTTAAGCGATGCGATTAAAACCGCCATCCAAAACGCACAATACCTGCTCGTCGTCTTCACCCAACACAGCATCAACTCCGAATGGGTGCTGCAAGAAATCGACTGGGCACAAGAAAACGGCCTTAAAGTCATCCCGCTGTGTTTTCCTGAAGTTAAACACACGCTGGTTAAGCGCTTGCTCGGACAAGATTCACTCATCATCGAACACGATCCCGCTCAAGCGCTGTCGATGCTGTTGCCGAAAATCCGCGCCGCACTGGGCGAACAATTACCCGCAGGCGATGAACCCAGCGCTGTCACCGAAGCGCCGCTGAATGAATTGCTGCTCAAACTTTATGATCCGCAAGAAAACATGGATGAACAGCACACGCGGCGTTTTGCGGCGACTGCCGAACTCATCCATCAATCCGCTCAAGGCGAAGAGATGCGCAGCCAGCGCTTTCGCTTCATCGCTCCCTTGGGCGTTATCGAGCGCGAAGAATTGCGCTGGTATTTAGAGCACTATTTCCTCTGGCCTGTGGGCGTGTTCAAAGAACGTGGAGAACAGGTGGAACGTGCTTTGCCAAAATGGGGACAAGCCCTGCATCAAGCCGCGCTGTTCACCGAACATGCGCGGCAAGTGGCGCAAAGCTGGCGCAATGCCACGGGCACGCGGCGTTTTTCTATTGAAATCGACGAAAGCACGCTGGACGGCAGCAGCGAAGAACAGATAAAAATCGTCCAAGAAGCCGCCACCGAATTGCTCGCGTTGCCTTGGGAACTGCTCCACGACGGCACGGGCTGGTTATTCCAAGGCAAACATCCGGCACAAGTGCGCCGCCGCCTGCCCAATCACGCATCACTAGCCCCCGCCAGCCCGTTGCATTTGCCGATTCGCGTGTTGCTCATCAGCGCACGCCCCGAACAAGACGGCGTGGGCTATCTCGACCACCGCGCCAGCGCCCAGCCTTTGCAGCAAGCGCTCGCTGCCTTGGGCGATTTGGCGGAACTCAGCGTCTTATCGCCGCCGACTTTTCCCGCCATGCAGACCGCTTTACAACAAGCCGAGCGCGATCACGCGCCGTTTCACGTTATTCATTTTGATGGGCACGGGGTTTACGACCGTCGTCGCGGCTTGGGCGCTTTATGCTTTGAACAGCCCGCTGATGCTGACAAGCTGGAGCAGCGGCGTATGGCGTTAATTTATGCCGATGATTTTGCCGCTGTGCTGCGTGATTACCGCATTCCGCTGGTGTTTTTAGAAGCCTGTCAAACCGCGCAAAGCGAAGCGCAGATCGAAGCTTCTGTTGCGGGGCGCTTGCTGCAAAAAGGCGTGAGTTCCGTGGTGGCGATGACGCACAGCGTGTTGGTCGAGACGGCGCGGCGTTTTGTCGCTGCTTTTTATACCGAACTGGCTCAAGGTGCGCGGGTTGGACGGGCGATGCTGGCGGGGCAACGCGCTTTGCACGACGACCGCCAGCGCGGGCGCATACCGGGGGCGGGCGCACTCCACTTGCAAGACTGGTTCGTGCCCGTGCTGTATCAAGAACGACACGATCCACAGCTTTTCCAACAACTACTACCCGCCGCCGCGCAACGCCTGCTAGAACAACAGCAACGTATCCGCCTCGGCGACTTGCCCGATCCACCGCCGCATGAATTCGTCGGACGCAGCCGCGACCTGCTCGCTTTAGAACGCGGGTTAGCCACTCAAGCTTATCTCGTGCTGCGCGGACAAGGCGGTGCAGGCAAAACCACGCTGGCCTGCGAACTGGCACGCTGGCTGGTCTGCACCCGACGTTTTCAGCGCACGCTATTTGTCAGCCTAGAAGACTATCAACATCATCGCGCCGTGCTCGATAGCCTCGGACGGCAACTGCTGCCGCGCTGGTCGGTCGCCGAACACACCGACGAGAGCGGCTTGCAACAAGTACAACGCGCCTTACAAGACGCGCCTTGCCTGCTGGTGATCGACAACTGCGAAAGCCTGCTGGATGACCTTGACACCTGGCAGGCCATCGCCGCCCTGCTGCACGGCTTGCAACGCAGCGCTCCCGACTGCCGTCTGCTGTTCACCTCCCGCGAATGCCTGCCCGCGCCTTTTGCCGACAGCTACGCGCTCGGCGCACTCAGCCGCAGCGATGCCTTAAGCCTGCTCGGACAAGTGCTAGATCAGCAAAAATTGCCGCTGCCCGCCCCCGACAGCCCCGATTACGACGCATCAGAAACACAACTCACACAATTAGTCGAAAGCCTGCATTACCACGCCCGCGCTCTGGTACTCCTCGCCCCCGAACTGGCACGGCGCAATATCCATGAATTAACCCTGGAAGCCGCAGACATCCTGGCGACACTCGACCAGCAACACCCCGGCGACCGAGAAAACTCTTTGTATGCCAGCATCGAACTGTCGCTGCGACGATTGCCTGCGGCCTTGCGGGATTTGTTGCCGGGGTTGTCGGTGTTTCATGGAGGAGCGAATACTTGGACGATGATGCAAGTGCTGGACATTGATAAAGACAGCGCCCTTCAACTGTGCGGCGCTTTAATCGCAGTGGGTTTAGCCGAAGATGCAGGCTACGGTTATTTGCGTCTAGACCCCGCCTTGCCCGTCTATTTGCACCGCCAAGTACATAGCGATGCCACCCTCGCCGCTCAACAACACGATACCTGGCGACCACGCTATCTGGAGGCGATGGAGCAATTAGTCGGATTTCTGTATCAGCAGTATTTCAAAGACGCCCAAATCTCAGCACAACTCACTTTGCGCGAACTGCCCAATCTGTACGCCTTCATCCAACAACGCCAAGTCGATCTCAGCGCAGGCGACTACAGTCCACAACAGGCCATCAATTTAAGCAAAGCATTGGAAGACTTGCTGGCTTCGCTATCCCGTCCACAGGTCTTACAAGCCGCTGTCAAACTGCGCGAACAAGCGTCTGCTTTGTTACAAGATCAAGACTGGAGTCACGCTCATTTCACCCAAATGGAAAGCCAAATGGATCGCTTATTAGAGCAAGGCGCTCTGCCTGCGGCTTTAAAACTGGCTAAGGACTTGGTACAAGCCTGTGAGCAAGCGGGGACAGAGGCTTATCCAGGTGCGGCTTATGATCTGGCTATGGCTCATCTCAGACTGGGGCGAGTGTTGCGCATAGGCGGTGTGGCACAAGAGGCTTTAGTCCGCTTAGCCCAGGCACAAACAGGCTTTGAAGCCTTAGCAGCACACAATGCCAGTGCTGCACGTATGGTGTCTGCCTGCTTGACAGAACGTGGGGATTGTTTGACAGCTTTAGGGCAATGGCAGGCGGCGGTGCAAATCTATCAAGAAGCTATCCAAGGTGCAGAAAAATTGGAAAATAAACGCCAGGTGGCGGTTGGCAAAATCCAGTTGGCAACAGTGTATAGGCTGCAAGGAGATCACTTTGCGGCTTTGGCTGAATATCAAGCGGCACGCGAGTTGTTTAGCCAATTGAATGAGGCGGGTTCTGTGGCGGTGGCTTGGCACCAGATGGGGATGGTGTATCAGCAAATGCAGCAATGGGATGAGGCGGAGCAAGCTTATCGGCAATCCCTACACATTAAACTGCAAAATGCTGATCGCCAGGGAGAAGCTAATAGCCTGGGAGAATTAGGCAATCTGTATGGTGAGCAAGGACGTTTAGAAGAAGCGGTGAAGTTTTATCGGCAGGCGGCAGATATTTATGTGCTTTTGGAGGATTTACGCTCTGAAGGTGTTGTTCGCAGCAATATTGCAGACAAACTCATCCAGTTGCAACGCTATGCAGAGGCGCGAGTGGAACTGTTGCGGACGATTGAATGTAAACAAGCCTATGGTCATACCGCAGAGCCTTGGAAAACTTGGGCTATTCTTTATGATTTGGAACAAGCTGAAGGCCATACGCAGCCCGCCTTGCAGGCCAAAGCTAAAGCGGTGGCGGCGTATTTGGCCTATCGGCGCGATGGAGGGGAGAACTCTAATTTTGGTGGGCAGTTATGCGCGATGGTGTTGCAAGCCCTGCAAGCCCAGCACACCGCCGAGGCTGTGCAACAGCTTCAAGCGACAACACAGCAGTTGGCAGGATTATCAAAACAGCAGCGTGCCGCTTTAGCAAAGCCTGAGCAGATAAGCTCATTGGAATACTTGCTGACGAGCCTGCAAGCCGTCCTCAACGGCGAGCGCGACCCGGCCTTAGCCACTGATCCCGTTTTGTATTTCGACGATGCCGCAGAGTTGCAGTGGTTGTTAGAGCAGATCGCTGGCTTGGGTTAATGCCCAGCCTCCCACCCCACTGCTATTAAGTTAAGAAAAAAGACTTGCAGTTTAAGCGCTTAACCTCCCCTCCTTGAAGGAGGGGATTGAGGGGTGGTGAGCAAAGGCATTCATTCCTTGACAAAAAAATCGAAGGAAAGAAGCTCTCCATCACCACCCCCTCGCCCCCTCCTGCGAGGAAGAAGAATAAAATCAATAGCTTGCAATACTACTTGGCTTCACTGAATGGCAGTGAGCCTCCCACCCGCCCTGCACTCGTTTTCATTGTTGCATCACTGTCGTTCAGTGAAGCCCCAAAGGGGTGTCATCTCTATAGCCTAGGGCCACGCCCTAGGTTAAACGGATAGAAGAGATTTAGCCCTGAAAGGGCGACATAAAACGCCATGCCGCCTTTTATTGCGCCCTTTCAGGGCTAGCTCGGCATCATCGTTCTACCCCAGGGCGTTGCCCTGGGCTATAGGGATACCGCCCCGTTGGGGCTAAAAACCCTTCACTAAATGGCAGTGAATACCACCAGCAAACTTAAGAAAAAAGACCTTGAATTCAACGCATTAGACTCCGCTCCTTCAAGGAGGGGGAATAACATCAACTACTGGCAATGCTGCTACTATAGCAAAATTATATCAGTTGTTAAGACTGCCAGTCCTTCAAGGACTGGAAGTCTTGGGATTGGCTATATCACAAGCCTATAAATGATATATTTTAGCTATAGTGCACGTTTATTTTCGGATTATTTAAGAAACGAATTATTGCTGCCTCGTATTACCGCTTATCAAGCAAATTAGCGAAAGTCCTAAACAGACGTATCAATGGCTCGCACCACATTCGTTGCTGACACCTATTCATCTAGGCTTGGCGGTAAAAAGGTAGTTTGTTGGCGATTAAATCCCACTGTGTAGCGGCGCGATGTCATAGGCTTTGTTTATTTTCGGCGCAATATTATGATGGGCATATAGGATAACTTGAAGGCGGTTCTTTTACAGCCTCGGCACTTGGGAACGAGTTAAAAGGCACAAACGAATTAAAACGTTTGTGCCTTTTGCGTTGTTTTTTATCTCTGGAAGGCTTCACTAAAATCAGGAAGACAATATTGGACACGGGGGTTTTCTAAATGAAGGTTCCGCGTTAAGCCTTGAGAGCAAGACACAGCGTAAGAAGAAAAGGATCGGCGATTCAAGGCGCCGACTTTAAAGACCTGTTTTATACACTTATCTACGTCAAACCAGCTATCAATCTATTGCTCATCCCCTAAATCTGGATTCCAACCCTGCTCTTTTGCTAGATCAAAAGCCTGTCGGTGAATTTTTGCGTGGCGCTCTTGTAAGGCAGGGGGTAGATGGCTCACGCGATGCCCATATTCTGACCAAGCCTTATGAACCTTATCGTAGAGCATCTCCAATTGCGCATAATTCCAATTAACACAGGTTTCGGTCTCTGGTAATAAATCAAACACCCAAGCATCACGAATGAGTTTGCCAATATCTGTCATGCCACCATATTTGTCATCATGAATACCGGGGTAAATACGAGTTTGAGCCATTTGTAGTCCTTCATTGAATCAAGTTACTCACGTTACACGGTCTGCGTGAAACGAACGAAAACATCAAGTTTTTTCATACTATAGCAAACATCCATCAGCAGCCTGTGAGGGATAATACGGCTTAGCAGGGTGTTATCCCTAAAATACTACTTTTCTCCCCCATTCTCATCCTCCTTCACCTGACACACTCAGCGTGAAGCGAACGAAAATATCTAGTATTTCTCATGCCATAGCGAAATGATCTCAGTGGTACGACTCAAGCTATCCGCTTTAAAAGGCCTCTCAAACGGCGCAAGAGGCGCAAAAGAACGCCAGCGTATCCAAACGATGTTTAACTCGTGTTCCCATGCGTCGTATCATTGCCATCCAGTGAAGCCCCAAAGGGGCATCATCTCTATAGCCTAGGGCAACGCCCTAGGTTAAGAGCCTATACGAAAACGAGATAATCGGCTACAAATCCACCCTTTTGGTCAGGTTTTCCGCTTTTTATCAACAAATAACCCGCTATTCGCCTTAAAAAAACGAAAAACCTGCCTCAAAATAGCGAATTTTCGCTTCGATCCCCCATCTTCGTATAGGCTCTAAACAAAGGCGTTCGACAAGGGTTACAAGCCCACTCACCTGATACCAAAGTGATAGACGACCTGAGTCATGTGATGAGCAGTGCGCTAAAGCGACAATATGAGAATAGTGACGCTTATCAACACTGTCTGAGCCTGATAAACAGTGCCGCCAAAAAACTCAGACACACGTCTTTAGCGTTTCTCATAACTGTACTACCTGATGTTGTCCCCCCCTTTTTTTATCAAAGACTGTGCTCACACCACCGAAGTCGTTGCACACATCATGAAAATCTTGAAACACCAAGAACTCAACCAAACCACCTATACTCAATGCCCACCATTATCAAACACCTTGTCTGCAGAGACAGCGCTCAAACACACTTTAACAACATAGCTGGATAAACATATCGACAGACAAAAACGCATCAGTCGCTCTCCTTTGCCAGTGAGTAGCGACGTGATCGAATCTTTATTCGGACGATTCAAACCAGTGCTTAAACGTAGCCCACCAGCAGATATGAACCGTAGCGCACGACTGATTCCAGCCATGTGTGGGGAACTCAAGCAGACTGTCATTCAGAATGCCATGAGTATTGCTTGCCATGCCGATTTAACCACTTGGGAACATGATAATATCCCCTATACCATGCGCCAAAAACGCCACCACTTTTTCCAAAATAAAAGCCAAAAAGTAGGAAAAAATAACCTGGGTCATCTAGGCTGATTTCGACAGCCTAGATGTTGCCCCTTTGGAGCTAAAAACCCTTCACTTAAATGGCAGTGACCCTACTCGGTGGCATCACTATAGGGATGTTAATTCAGTTGTACGAACCAGATTGATGTGAAACCTGAAAAATTGAGCGTTAGAAAAAAGTGTGTCGTACAACTCAGTTCACATCCAGGGCAATCGCTTTGAAACACTTGGTTTAAATGCCTACTTTAGAGGTTTTCTCGGTCTTCAGTAAATGGAGGGTTATATGCCGAATAATCGCCATATTTGCATCACTATTGCTTACTCGGGTACGTTACTGATCTTCATCAAAAGCATCATCAAGTACCCAATGTAAGTAACTAACCATATATTTTTTAACTAAAGTTAATAACATATTCTTTTCCAACCATGGATAGCACACTATCCCATTCAGCTTCAAGTTTTTCAAATGAATCATATGCAGAAAAGGGCAGCCATTCATATTTTATTTTACGCCATAAAATGGCTATTATATTTAACTCTGGAGAATACCTTGAAATAGGAATAATAATGATATTGTTTGAGTTCCATTCAATTGATTTTTCATTAAATTTATGACTAGTTTGTAGCGGTGAATTATCGATTTTTTGGCACATTCATCAAAACACCTAATGACAATATCTGTATTCACTGAACCCTTAAAAACAAATGACTCAAAGTTGGATTTTTTATCAATAAAACCCAGCACACTGATATTTTCACTTCTTGATGAAGGTATTTCTATGTGCTCTCCTTTTTTGCCATGCATAGGGAACATTAGGCACGAGTGAAAACCCAGATTCGTCAAAATAATATCAGTTTATCTCCCCCTCTTTATATGATTCAATGAGCTGATTTATCAATCATTTTGAGCGCTCAAATTCTTCAGTATCGCGTTTACTGTTGAGTGATTTTCTGATCCGTTTCCATGATAAATCATGACTTTCACAGAGCCTTCTTAAGGTACTTAAACTTAATTCAATAGGATAAATTTTTGTAAAACCAGCCATGACTTTTTTAAAGACCTGGGTGATTCATTCACCACTTTATCAATTAATATTTCTTCCTGTTCTTTTGTGATCTTTTTCTTCCTTCCAGAACGTTTAGTGTCAAAAATGGCAGTCACACCTATACGTTCCCCATTTTTTATGCCTGTCGATACTGATTGTCTACAGACATCATGAAAATTCGCAATGTCTTTAATGGCATAGCCTTCGGCACTTCATTGAATAAAATGAGCTCTTTTTCTTACTGAAAAAACAGGATATTTTTTATATATTTGATCTAAGCTTATGTATTCTCATTCTGTTAAAGGGTTTGCAAATAACATAACCACTTTTCCTCTTTAATTTGAATGTTAAGATATATATGGTTGACTACTTATTGTCTTATCAAAGGGAGCACTTCATTCAAGTTGTCTTTATTAATAATTTCAATCATTTGTTCTGACCTTCTTGTCAGGTGGATATAGCTAAAGTACATCATTTATAGGCTTGAGATATATCCAAACCCAAGACTGCCAGTCCTTCAAGGACTGGCAGTCTTAACAACTGATATAATTTTGCTATAGCAAGGTAGGATGCGGTGAGGAACGAACTCCATCACATTTATGATGAAGATGAGCATTGCTATCGCTCAGCCCTCATGGCGGAATAGATGATGATGGGCACGCTGCGCTTTGCCCATCCATTTCTGTCAATGCCCCATATCAGATTACGGCTTTGATGGCGCATGATGCCAAATGCGCACGCTGTCGTCGCCGCTGGCGGTGGCGATGTGCTGTCCGTCGGGGCTAAAGGCTAAATGATTAATGTAATCATCGTGGGCGCGAACACTGTCTAGCAAAAAGCCGCTTTTAACTTCCCAAAACTTGATGGTGTTATCAAAAGAGCAAGAGGCTAACCAAGTGCCGTCGGGGTGAAAAGCCACATCGCGGATGGAATCACGGTGTCCATACAACGTGTGCAGCGCTTCTCCGGTGTCTAAATCCCAGATTTTGATGCTTTTATCAAATGAGGTGGAGGCTAATTGGCGACCATCGGGGCTGAAACTTACGCCTAATACCCAATCTTTATGGCCTTTTAAAGTTTGGCGTAATTGAAGTCGTTGGTCTTGCACATCCCAAATATGAATCACTTCATCAAATCCGCCTGATGCCAATAAAGTGCCTTCCGCATTAAAAGCCACTGAATTCACAGAATTAGTATGTTCATTTAAGGTGTATAACAAAGTGCCTTCAGGCATTTTCCATAGCGTTAAACTGGAATTCCAATGGGCTGCCGCCAGCCAGGTGCCTTGCGGATGAAAGGCCAAGGATTGCACCTTGTCAGTGTGCCCCGTCAAAGTGTTTAAGCGCTCTCCCCGTTGAGCATCCCACAGCAAAACACTTTTATCTTTGCTACCAGAAGCTATCCATTTTCCATTAAGGCTGAAAGTCACAGGTAATACATTGTTGGTATGACCTTCTAAAGTGTGTAACTGAGTGGTTGGCAATACATATTGCGCTCTCACTTCTGGCGGTGCTTCAATCGCTTTGCCGCCATCAATAGGCATGAGTCGATACAAAGTCACGCCAGCAAAAACTATCAGTAAGCCCATGACAGTGAAGATAAATACTCGTTGCAGACTTGAACTCACCAGCAGTTGATCGTCCACTTCAATTTTAAAATTCTGTTGGGCCTGTAATTTATTGAGTGCAATGTATTTCATCATGGGAGATAAAAAAAACTGACGAGTCACATCTTCTTCTTTAGGAAGTTTAGAAAAAAGACCCCATTTTTTTAATTGAGACACCGCAGGCACAGGTTGTTCAGGTCTTTCCCATTGATAAGGAAACAAGATGATTTGCGGCAATGGTGTTTTGCCTTGCTTGCGTGGTTGAATAATTAATTGGATAAACTTAGGGCCCGGTTGATAGCGTGCAGCCTCAGCGGGTTTTATTTGTAAACGTTTTACTTGTGACCATTCAATATTAAAATCTTTACACAGCAATTGATGATTGGGGATGAAACCTTGAATGAATCGGGGTAAATGTGATTGAAAGGATAGACTGTGTGGAGTGATATGAAGACGACCATATTGGGTAACACGATACTGATAATATATGAGCAAGGTAGGAATAAGTAGTGCTGACAGACCTAGTATTAAAAGTAATGGCCTTGCAAGCGGATGCTCTTTATTAAAAATATCTAGTAAGTCAGCCCCCAAGCTTAAATATAAATACACGGCTCCCAATATAGCAAAATTATATCAGTTGTTAAGACTGCCAGTCCTTTAAGGACTGGCAGTCTTGGGTTTGGCTCTATCGCAAGCCTATAAATGATGTACTTTAGCTATATCAGCATCAATACGGGAAGCCACATTAATCGAGATATATTCTCTACTTCTTGTTGAGGGCGTTGTAATACTAAGCTGTTAGCTTCTCTATTTTCCATGAGGTTCTTCTCTTCCTTGTAATGATGTATGAGTTTTTATTTTAAAGCATTATTCGATGACAAACATCAAAAGTTTATTCAAAACCTTGTATCGACAGGCCGGGACGCGCTATGCGTAATAATTCACGATGCGCCGGAGCGGGAGGTTTGAGTTGTTTAAAGGCTTTTTCTAAACCTTTGTTGCGTCCATAAACATCGTGGCGAAATTGCACACCTTGTTCATCATCTATCCACACTGTCCAATACAAAAGATAAACAGGTAATTTTTTGTCTAAGCGCACTTGCCGTGTATGGCCTTTGTCTAGCGCAATTTTGAGTTTTTTGTGATTCCAGGCCAAGAGACTTTGAGCCAATTCTGAAGGCTTTTCAACACGCACACAGCCCGAACTAAAAGTACGGAGGGTTTTCTGGAATAAAGAACGCTTTGGCGTATCGTGTAAATAAATATCAAAATGATTGGGAAATATAAATTTTATTTTTCCCAAAGCATTACCGCTACCTGGCAATTGAGCAATCCGAAATGGAAAATGATTTTTGCCCACGCCGTTCCAATTGACAAAGCGAGCATCAATCATACTGCCCCCTTGAAACAAGCTCATATTTTTATGCTCTAAATAACCGGGGTCTTTACGCAGCTTAGGTAGAATATCTTTGACGGCAATATTGCGTGGTACATTCCAATTGGGGTTGAGCACTAAATAACTCATGTTGGCACTAAAAGAAGGCGTTTGTCGATCAGTGCGCCCTACAATCACGCGCATGTCTTGTGTCTTTTTACCGTTTTGTACCAATTCTAATTCAAACCCCGCTGCATTGACTGTGATGTAATTTGAGCCTAAATCCTCCGGCAACCAACGCCAGCGTTCTAAGTTCCATTTAATTTGTTCAATACGTTGTTCTAAAGTGGTATTAAGTAATTGTCGAGTGAGTGGGCCTATCACACCATCTGGATTTAAGCCGTGGCGAGTTTGAAAGTTTTTCACGCCTTGCAGCAAATGTTCATCAAAAAACTCTAAGTCCGCTTCAGGACAATAGCTTGTCGTTAAATCACCACTCTCCCATAAACGCAAGTATATTAAAGGCAGAGCTGAGTGGCGTTGACCTTGTTTCAACTTTGATGTTTTAGGCAATATAGGCCATAGAGTATGAGCGCTTAATTGTTTGTATTGCTTAAGCAAGGCTTGTAGTTGAGCGTATTGTGGATATTGTGGAGCAAGATGAGATAAAAAATAGGATAAATGATCGGTGCTTAATGCTTTTTCTAAACGTTCAATAGGTTTCCAGATTTCAGGTTGAATAATATGCCATTGTTCATCGACTTCGGCAGGAGAAAAGCGCCCGCGATTGAGGTGCGTGCTATAACGTAAATAGGCATCACTGAGCAACAACTCTAAATCACCCTCTGCACAGGTATGCATTAATGCCGAATTCAAACATAAAGCGATTAAAGACACATTGTATTCTTCAGGTTCTAAGCCATGTTCATCGGCTTTACGCAGATAATGAAATAACCATAAACCTTGATGATTTAAACCCGTAGGTTGTGTCCAGATCAATTGATAATCACGGCGTTTATAGAGTTTGCGCAACACGGGTAAGGTGGGTAAGCGCAGTTGTGCAATGCTTAAATGTGGGGCAAAGAGTTTTTCACTCAAACGATAGCGTTGCAAAGAAAACAAATCGCTTAAATTTTGAATATGTTGCAAGCTGGCAGGATTGGGTTGTACGCTATGGGCAACAAGGCTTGTTTGAGTAGTCGCTGCAACAGCGAAACTACTACAAAAAAAGCTTATAATACAAAATTTTAAGCCATATTTTTTAAGTAAAATATGCATGTTATACGTTACCTCATTGTTTTAAGAGAATTATTATACCTTAAAGTCTAGCCTCTGCTAACATTTGGAGGCAGGCGGCTTTTGCCCCCATTTCCGTGCTGACGGCCTTTACAGTCGATAAATGCCCCTTGCAACAAGTCTAAATAGAGCCATTTCCTCATGCCTGCTTCTCCATCGCTAGAACAACAACGCATTCTTGTGACCCGCCCCGCACATCAAGCCCAGTCTTTATGTCAGCGCATTCAAGTACTCGGCGGTATCCCGCTCCAATACCCTGCCATCGACATTCAAGCCATTGTTCCTAATGATGATTTACAGCGTTGCTTAGACCGCATCAGGCATTATGATCTGGCGATTTTTATCAGCGCTAACGCGGTGCGATATGGCCTGCCTCCGCTCTTAGCATTAGGTGATTTAGCCTCGCACCTCAAGCTCGCAGCCGTAGGGCAAAGCACAGCAAAAGCCATGCGCAGCTTGCACAGCGCACCGCATTGGGTGCCTAAACAATCATTTAATAGTGAAGGTTTGCTGGCATTGCCGCAGTTACAAAACATGCGGCATCAGCATGTGGTGATTTTTCGTGGCGAAGGGGGAAGAGAATATTTAGCGGAGCAGTTAAGAGCGCGAGGCGCACAGGTGGATTACGTCAATTTATATCGGCGCTGTTTACCACAGCCCCACCAAGCAGATCATCCTTGGCTGAAAAATGGCGCAGTCGATAGCATTGTCATGACCAGTGGTGAAGGCTTGCAAAACTTCTTGATATTAACTGGAAACCCCGCGTGGTTGAGAGATAAAAATTGGGTGGTCATTAGTCCACGTCTGGCTAAAGCGGTCACTCAAGCTCATATGCGCGGGCACATTGCCGTGGCTCCTAGCAGCGATGATGAGGGTTTATTATTAGCCCTATTAAATTGGGTTTAGATTCGATACGAACTCGTAAGACGGATTAATTTATCAAATTGATAAGTATTCACCGGATAAACAATCTCTAAAAATTTAAACTACATCATCAAATATTTCAATAAACTTAAAATTTTTCCGCACCTAGTTTTTTGCATGTCACCAAATACTTTCACGACCGATTCAAAGGTTTTGAATATTTAAAGGAATATCATAATGTTGCATTCCAAAATTATCTTTAAAAACCTATGTTTTTTATTATTGTTGGGGATAGTATTTTTTATAATTTTAATGTCTGCGGATATTCTTCTAAATACTACACGTCTTCGCCGTGTGGGGTTTTCTCTTTGGTTTGTGACTCCACCTGTTTTACTAACAGCGATAAATGCGAAAGAAATATTACTTTTAGACAAAAAAGTAATACGTTCCATATCTATATTGTATGCCTTGGTGTCTT
This sequence comes from Thiotrichales bacterium, assembly GCA_016744475.1. GTDB lineage: Bacteria > Pseudomonadota > Gammaproteobacteria > Beggiatoales > Beggiatoaceae > BB31. The sequence goes on from JADGEH010000038.1 coordinate 28,547, forward strand.
GTATCATTACATTATGTACTACTTTCTTGTACGTATTGGCATTAATTGCAGACGATAATTTAATGATATTTAAGACATTAGAGGTTTTACCTATAACAATAATAGGCACTATTTCCTATTGTAGTGTGGGTAGTGTAATAACATATGTACTCTTAATGATATATAAGCGTAGTCATACAGCCAGGTAGATGGAGACTTGGTGTCATTCACCCACCATTCTTGAATCCCAAAATGTCGCATGACACTAACGAGGCTGTGAAAGTATTCAGTTTTAGTGCTTTTCCGTAACGAAGAATCAATGACTTATGTGCAAAAAATCACTAAAAAATGACTATATTCAGAATACTTTCACAGTCTCCTACCGCTTATGCGATCTGCGTGAACTCATTTAATACAAATGAGTTGTAAATTTAAAAACCCTTCTGATTTCAAATTTCAAAAGAATTATAGGTGCAGTATGAAAGAACATACCACTCATTCGTTACGGACTATTCTTGTATTAATAGCTACAGACTGCATATTTAAAATAATGGCACTTGTTTTATTTTTTTACCCAATAAGATGTTATTGTCATTACCCATTATAAAAGATAGCATGAAATGCCCTGAAGTATTGTTAGGAACATTAATTATTGTTTTTCTTTCAGGTGTTTGTTTAGTGTTACCAATATTAAAGCTAGAACAATGTTTTAAGTTAGTAGGTATCGCTTTTTATTTTTTGAGCTTAGTGTCATTGACTATGATGATTTTAATGTCTACAACGTTTATGTTCTCAACTTTAGTTTATTCTTTTAGCGGTCAATTTTTCTATTTCACAGGTGTGCGGCAAACCATCTAGACAGGTAGGGATATGATGGGTTTCGGCGCGGGACAGTATTGTGATTATAGGCGAGCCTCTACCCACCCTACGCGGGCTGCATTCATCGCACATCTTTTGCCTCCTTTTTTTCTTGACCTGACTATAGCTTCACACTCTAGGCTATTCATTAGCGACACTCAGTCGTTATTCCCTCATTAGACTTGTTGCAAGGGGTGGGCATCGTAGCAAAAAGGTGTGGTTTTGAGGCTGTTTTTTTGGTTTTTTGAGGCGAATAGCGGGTTATTTGTTGAGAAAAAGCGGAAAAACAGGCCAAAATCCACGCCTTTGTAGTCGATGAATACCCCTTGCAACAAGTCTATTTATATTAAGGAGCTATACCATGAGTCATGAAGCGATGAATAAAGAGCAATGGATCACTGTATTTCGTGATGCCGGATGGGATGATGAAGCGATGGAACAATGGCATCAGGCATTTGAAGCACGCTATCCTGATGGACATCAAGCCTTTCTTGAATGGTTGCAAATACCTGAAGCAGAGATTCGTGCCATACGCGCTTAATAATTGATGTCATGCAGGATGTACTAGACTCTGTTGACAGAGCCTAGTGCATCCTGCATCGCCAAATAACAAGCGATAGACTTAAGCTTTTTAACCGACATTATTAAGATGCAAAATCATGTTTACTATCGGGTCATTGGCTAAAAAATATGCCTTATCAAGAAGCACGTTGATTTATTACGATCACATCGGTTTATTGCCACCCAGCGGGAGAAGTGCGGCTAATTATCGTTTGTATACTCAGCAAGATATTGAAAAACTTGAACGCATCATGTTATTGCGCAGGGCGGGAATGCCGCTTGATAGCATTGCAGAATTAATTGAAAAGGCCGAGCAGAATATACAATCGGCCTTAGAAAAGCGTTTGCTGTCCATTAACCAGGACATCCAGCAATTAAGAACTCAACAACAAACCATTATTCATATCATTAAAAATGAAGGACTGATTGAGCATAGCCGAATAATGACAAAATCCACATGGGTGTCTTTATTAGCTACCGCAGGATTGGATGAGCAGGGTATGAAACAATGGCATGAGGCATTTGAAGCATCGGCTCCAGAAGCGCATCAAGATTTTTTAGAGTCTATCGGTATAGAGCACGGTGAAATCACGACCATTCGAGCATGGTCGAGAAAGGAGACAGAGTAAAGCGGGGATAGTTGAGAGGATAAGCAAGCTTAGAATCTTAAAATTCCAGCCGCACTACACAGCACCAAATAATTTATCTATTGCCTGCAAGCCTTGTTCAACCGCCGTATCCACTTGTTCGGGTTTGCTTTGGGTTGAGCAGGCACAGTTTAAATAGGCGTGAGCCGCTAAACTTTTTAACCCACGGGCAATTTTAGCCACTTCTTCGGGGGCTAATGGCGCATCTGGTTTTAGGATATAAGGCGTTGCTTCCATGACTATAACACTCCTGTGATAATAGCATTCAAATAGCATAAACCAAGAAAGGGCTTCTTGATGTACGGGAGCTTCCTGCTCAAAAATCCCTGACGACACGCACACCAAGAAGTTACGCATCAGTATATTGCAAAATACTAATATATCAAGCAAAAAATAAAGCGTGGTCTAAAAAATAGACAACGCTTTAGTCTGCATATTTATCAAACAGCTTCTTAATCCATAAATAAGGAGCTTACCGATTCTTCCTCGCTAATGCGGCGAATGGTTTCTGCCAGCATTTCTGCAATACTCAATTGGCGAATTTTAGCGCAATTTTGTGCAGCGGCATTCAAGGGAATGGTGTCTGTCACCACTAACTCATCTAGCTGGGAATGGTTTATATTATCTAACGCCTTGCCAGATAATACCGGGTGTGTGCAGTAAGCCATTACTTTGGCTGCACCATGTTCTTTTAGAGCCGATGCAGCTTGGCATAAGGTGCCCGCAGTATCGACTAAATCATCAATTAACACGCAAGTACGGTCTCTGACATCACCAATGATATGCATGACTTTGGCTTCATTAGGACGGGGACGGCGCTTATCAATAATGGCCATTTCAACATCATCAAGTTGCTTGGCTAGGGCACGCGCACGTACCACACCGCCTACATCCGGCGATACCACCATCAAATTGGGATATTTTTTCTTCCAGATGTCACCCAATAACACGGGCGAAGCATAGATATTATCGACGGGTAAATCAAAAAAGCCTTGAATTTGGTCTGCGTGCAAGTCCATAGTCAACACACGATCAGTACCCACACTGGTGATCATATTAGCCACCACTTTAGCTGTAATCGGGACTCGGGCAGAACGCGGGCGGCGATCTTGACGTGAATAACCAAAGTAAGGGATCACGGTGGTTACTCGTGCAGCAGAAGCGCGACGCACAGCATCCACCAACACTAACATTTCCATCAAATGATTATTCGTAGGAGCAGAGGTCGGCTGAATAATGAAAACATCTTTGCCGCGCACGTTTTCCATGATTTCTACAAAAATCTCACCATCGCTGAACTCTCCGACGGTGGCGCGTCCCAAGGGTAAATTCAAATGTGTCGCCACAGATTGTGCGAGCACAGGATTAGCACTCCCTGAAAAGACGATCATTTTGTGATTACTGTGTTTGCCGGAATTTCGGTCAACGCTGATGGGCTTGAGCAAGGTCTATACCTGCCTAATCGGTGGAGGGAGTGAGTGCTAACAAGAGAAATGGCTGGGGTGGTAGGATTCGAACCTACGGTACACGGGATCAAAACCCGCTGCCTTACCACTTGGCTACACCCCAATAATCTCCTCACTGAGTGAATTCAGCGAGGGGCGCGATTATAACAGCTTTTGTAACACTGGCGAAGTATTTAAGCTTTGAACTATCCAACCTTGCCAGGTGCGTTCAGAACATTGATTTAATGCTTGCTGAGCCGCTTGTTGAGTAGGAAAGGCGGCAAAAATGCAAGCCCCCGTGCCCGTTAAACGTGCTTTAGAAAATCTGCTCAAGTTGTCAATGGCTTGTTGGATGACAGGATATTCCTGGCAGACCACCGCTTGACAATCATTACTGGTGTGAGCAAATAAGGTATCCAACTCAACGAAGCGGCGCATTTTGATGGTTTTAGAATCTCTTGTCAATTGCGAATGTTGAAAAACTGTTTGCGTAGATACTTCACAGGCCGGGCGCAATACACAGTACCAAGGCGTATCCATTTGATCAATAGGATAAAACTGCTCACCAACACCTTCAGCCCACGCGGCTTTACCGTGAATAAAAATAGGCACATCAGCGCCTAAACTTAAACCCAATTCAGCCAATTGCTGCGATGAATAATGCAACTGCCACAATTGATTCAGCGCTAATAAGGTCGTCGCTGCATCAGAACTTCCACCGCCTAAACCGCCACCGCTGGGGATATTTTTTTTCAGCCAAATATCCGCACCCTGCGTGGTATTAGCGGTCTTTTTTAGAAGCTGTGCTGCACGCCAAATCAAATTGTCTTGCACTGCCACGCCGGGTAAATCCGCATGGCATACGATGTCGCCATCCGAATGATATTGAAAACTTAATTTATCTTGTAAATCAATAAATTGAAAGATAGTTTGCAACTCATGGTAGCCATCTAAACGCTGTCCCGTAATATGCAAAAATAAATTGAGTTTAGCCGGAGCTGGCCAAGTCTGAAGAGAAGAAGACATAAGAGAGATACTCAAAAATCCTGTGGATTTTGTGTCTGTGGACATTTCACCTGAAACAACTGTTTGTCTTCCAAACGCAGCGCCGTCAAACGCCCGCCCCAAACACAACCACTGTCCAGTCCATACACATTATTTCCCACGTAATAGCCCAACGTCGCCCAGTGCCCAAAAACGATAGTAGTGTCACGAGTGGCGCGTTGCGGATGACTAAACCAAGGCATCGCTTCGTCTGAACCCATTAATGATGAAGGGTCTACTTTATTTCGCATCAATAACTGCCCCTTCGTATCGCAATAACGCAAACGAGTCAGGCAACTACTAATAAAGCGCAGACGAGACATCCCTTTTAAACCAGGCGACCAGCTTTTGTCATCTAAACCATACATATCTTTAAAAAAAGCCGTTGCCTGTTTGCCACGCAGCTTCTTCTCCAACTCATGCGCACAGCTTTGAGCCGTGTCCAACGTCCATTGTGGAGGTAATCCCGCATGAACCATGACGACTTGTAATTTTTTATCATAATGCAACACAGGACAATGCCGCAGCCAGTCGATCAGTTCATCTCGATCACGCGCCTTGAGGATGGGCTCTAAAGTATCTTTATTCGACTTGTGACGCTCTCGATTGCCATGTGCCATCGCCAGCAAATGCATCTCATGGTTGCCCAGCACCACTTTAGCGTGTTTTCCCAACTGCTTAAAAAACCGCAACACACTTAAAGAATCAGGCCCGCGATTGACCAAATCGCCCACCGACCACAACACATCTTGAGCCGGGTCAAAAGCTACTTTTTCCAACAATTTTTGCAATGAAGAATAACAGCCCTGAATGTCACCGATAACGTAAGTTGCCATAACTATGAGGTTTTTCCTTGATGGGCTAAAAGCGCTAAAAAAGGCTAAGCTAACATGCCAAAAGAGTTCAGCCAGGTCAAGGCAAAAAAATCGCCATCAGGTTTTAAGGGGGGGAAAGGACGCTTCCCTTTTTAGAGAGATTAAACAGTCAGATGGTTGAACAATAAAGAACCGTTATGCATTCAAAAAGGGTAGCGTCGCCTAAATCCTTAAAACTTGTAGGGCGCGTGGACACCAAACAGAAAACACAAGCATGGCTCAGAGCCTACACGAAGATGGGGAATCGAAGCGAAAATTCGCTATTTTGAGGCAGGTTTTTCGGTTTTTTAAGGCGAATAGCGGGCGTGTGTTGATAAAAAGCGGAAAACCTGACCAAAAGGGCGGATTTGCAGCCGATGATCCCGTTTTCGTATAGGCTCTCAATTAACCATCGTCGCAAATATCACCGCTCACGCTGACAAGTCAGGTAAAGTGAGCAAAAGCTATCAGTGATATTGAAAAAGCATTTAAAGTAACCACAGCGTGCCCATCATTTGAAGGTGATTGAAATATCGTGATGGTGGGCAAAACCACCGGACCCAGAAAACACTTAGAGCCTATACGAAGATGGGGAATCGAAGCGAAAATCCGCCATTTTGAGGCAGGTTTTTCGGTTTTTTAAGGCGAATAGCGGGCGTGTGTTGATAAAAAGCGGAAAAACTGACCAAAAGGGCGGATTTGCAGCCGATGATCCCATTTTCGTATAGGCTCTTAACCAACAGAGAAAACAAACATGGCTCAATTAACCATTGTTGCAAATATTACCGCTTACGCTGACAAGATTGATTTAGTAAAAGCGGAGCTGGAAAAGCTGATAGACATCACCCGCGCTGAAGAGGGTTGCATTAATTACGATTTGCATCAGGACAATGACAATCCTGCCCATTTTTTATTTTATGAAAACTGGGCATCGCGTGAATTGTGGCAGGCACACATGGATGGGCAGCATTTGCAGGACTATGTGGCAGCGACGGAAGGGGCGGTGGCAGCGTTTACCATCACTGAGCTGACGCAGATTGCCTCCTAGAAGCTATTGCGGCACTTGCATTTACAGCCTCAGCCACCCAAAATCTTACCCCTTTATCTCACTCTGCAAAAAGGAGAATCCTATGTTTGCACCTCGAAAATTGTTGTTACCCGTCTTAGCTGGCAGCCTGTTATGGTTAGGCGGTTGCGGTTCAGCCCCGTCTATCCCCTCCGATAAAATGGCCAGTGTCGAAACAGCCATTGCCAGTGCCAAAGACAAAGAAGCACAAAATTATGCGGCGGTTGAGCTGCAAAAAGCTGAAGATAAATTGGCTCAAGCCAAGCAATTAGCGGCTCAAGAAGAGATGGAACAAGCCTCGTTATTGTTGGAACAAGCACTGGCTGATGCGCGATTAGCAGAATCCAAAGCCGATGCCGCACGCATACAAAAGCAAAAACAAGAAATGAAAGACACCGTAGACACCTTGAAAAAAGAAGTGAATCGCAAATAATTCATGAAGAGCTTGGCTCTAAATGTCGTGTAGACCTTCCAGGTGTGCAAAACCAGGAAGGTCTTTTATCCCTCACTTTCTAGGCTCTGTTGACATTTGGGGGTGAGATGGATTTTTGAGGATTTTTTGCGTCTAGCCAGGCGATTTTTGCGCCGCAATGCCTTCATTGCAAGCCAAAAATCAACGCGGCTAGACGCAAAAAAGACCAAAAAGCCGCCATCATCCAAATGTCAACAGAGCCTACTACTTAACAATGCTTGCCAGACCCCTTTGGCAAACACTGATCATCCCCAGCGCAGGAAGCCCATTATGCAAATCTCTTCATTAAAATTATTAGCACTCAGTAGCGCCGCTGTTTTATTGACGGCTTGTGCCAGCACCCCCGATAGCACACCGCAATTAGCCGCCGCACAAAGCCTGTATACACAAGCCCAATCGGATGCAGCGATCAATGGCAGCTCAGTGGCGCAAAAAAATCTGTATTTAGCCGGTAAAACCTTAGAAAAAGCTAAAACTGCTGAAAGTGAGCAAAACATGAATCACTATGCTTATTTAGCCGAACAACAAACCCGCGAAGCCTTAGAAATGGCAAAACGCAAAAATGCAGAGCAACAAATCGAAAAACTCAGCAAAGAAAAAACTGAGGTGGTGATGGAGGCGCGAGAAAAAGACATTATTCGCGCCCAAGCAGAAGTGGAAGCCAAAAAACGTGAAGCAGAGCAAGCTTTAGCGCGGGTTCAACAGCTTGAAAAACAATTAAACGATTTAGAAGCCAAACAAACGGATCGTGGTTTAGTGCTGACTTTAGGCGATGTGCTATTTGAAACTGGCAAAGCCACTCTGCTCGGTGGTGCCATGCGTAATTTAGATAAACTGGCGCAATTTTTAACCGCAAATCCAGAAAAAATGATTCAAATTGAAGGGCACACCGATAGCATAGGCAGTGAAAGCTTTAACTTGGAATTATCACGTAACCGTGCGGCCTCAGTGCGTGATGCCTTACAAAGTCGAGGGATTTCTAGCACCCGTATGCACACTCAAGGTTTTGGCAAATCCCGCCCTGTGGCAGGTAATGACACTCACTCAGGCCGTCAGCAAAATCGTCGCGTTGAAATCATCATCTTAAAATGATGTTGTAATGTCTGATTTTTCTTGGCTGTATCAACAAACGCAAGACGCTCTCCGCGTCTTGCCTTGCGTTGAAGTACGACAAGTCCCTGCTGCTTATGCTCAACAAAGCGCAGGCAACATACAGTTGCAAGCGGTGTTTTATCGTTTAGGAGACTGGGGAGAGATGCGGGCTGTATTGATTCAGTCTCCAAAAATCGACATTATCAATATCTTTTTCTTCCCCCAAGCGCAATGGGATGTGCCCGTGTATGCGATGGAGTTTGTGGTCTTAGGTGGCAAACGCACACCCATTGTGGCGGTGATCGATGCTGTCGCTTTGTGCTCTGAGGGGCGCAGTCACGCTCAAGCCCGCACTTTATTACAACGCGCCCATCACACCTTTCCACAATTGCACACCGCCGATGATATGCCCGCGTGGTATCTCGCTTGCCGTTCTGGCGAAGATTTCTTCATCCGCCCACAAGATGAGGCGGAACTCCACACTTTAACTCAAGCACACCGACACCTCTGGCAAGCCTTCATAGCTTTATTACCCGCAGCCCACCGTGTATCGAAAGCTCAAGCCGCCGCACATGCTCAAGCCCTTGCTGACTACAAGCAACATCATTGCGATAACACGCCGGGATTAAAATTGTTACAGCAACAGTTTGGCGCTACCTGGACACAGCATTTTTTGCAGGATTATTTGTTTGGAGCCTGAATATTGATTTCAATCCAGCATGAGCTGATAAAGCCTTATCGCGCTTCAGTATCATGCTAATATCGCTGATTGATATATATAAAAATAAAAATAGCGAAGCCACCTCCATTTTTGTGTATCCATTTGTTTGGGTATATGAATGACTGAGGTTAATAAACGCTAATCACTGATGTCCAAGCACCTTGACCACGATAAATGATATTTGATGTCATGCACTGATATGGAGCAAATGGTGCCCTAAGTCTCTATACGTATAGATTCTAAAGCCCTCATTCATCCCAAGACAAGGCTCTGTTGACATTTGGGGCTGATTGGGTTTTTAGCCACATTTCTGGGCTGACAAGACGTTTTTTTCGTAGCAATGCACTCCATTGGTAGAAAAAAACAACGCTGTCAGCACGGAAATGGGGCAAAAAGCCGCCAGCCTCCAAATGTCAACAGAGCCTAGCTCCACGTCATGAGAAACTCAGACTTATTTTGGAGAATCCTAAACATGCTGGCTTATGATGGTATTGCACATCCCCCTCTGATTTTATTGGTGGATGATGATGTTTCGATGCTGGATATACTTAAACGCTTGTTAGAAGAACAACAGTATCGAGTGCTCACCGCTGCGAATGGCAAAGAAGCGATTAGTATGGTCACACAGCATTTGCCTTCTCTGGTTTTAATGGATGCCTCCATGCCCGTCATGGACGGTTTTCAAGCGTGTCGGTTTTTACAAGAACATCCTGATACTAAAGATATTCCTGTCGTCATGCTCACCGCATTACATGATTCCCACTCCGTCGATGAAGCCTATGATGCAGGCGCTTTTGAATACATTACTAAACCGATTAATTGGGCGGTGTTACGCCATCGTATTAACACATTGCTGAACGCACTTCATGCGCAAGCGGCATTGGCACAAAGCGAAGCTCGGTTTCGTAATATCTATGAACACAGCGCGATGGGGATACTACTCACTGATCCACAAGGGCGCATTCTGGCGGCTAATCCTGCGGTGCAAAAAACTTTGGGCTTAAGTGACGATATTTTGTGTCAGCAGTTTTTCAGTGAATTATTCTTTCCCACAGAAAGCCCTGTAGAGCGCGAGTTTTTACAACAATTACGCAGCCATAAGCGCGATGCTTATCAAGTTGATAAATATTTTCTGCGTCATCGGCAACGTTGTTGGGTGCGGCTGACCATCTCCTTAACGCGCACTACGGATAAAAAAGAAGAGATTGAACCCTCTTTTGTTTGCATGGTAGAAGACATTACTGCACAAAACCGGGCGCGGGCGCGACAAAGAATTGCCTCACGGGTGTTTGAAAGCATTAATGATGGCATCGTCGTCATGGATAATGAGGGCTACATCATTGATGTAAACCAAGCCTTTAGTTTAAGAACAGGCTATCGACACGAAGAGTTATTACAACAAGTCTTAGGCATCTTCTCGCCGAAAGAAGCTTTTGCCGAATATGAAAAAATCTGGCAACAGTTGCTTAAAACAGGCAGTTGGAAAGGCACTATTCAAACACGTTACAAAGACGGTTCTTTGCATGAACAAACCGCAGCCTTTAACGCTGTGAAAGATGAATATGACGAGATCAGCGCTTATGTCGTGATTTATAGTGATCAAGTCCCCACTTCACAGAATGAATCACTGACTCATCATCAAACATCACCCGCCGACCCTTTGACCGGGTTGCCACATCGTGAAGCCCTGCGCCAACAACTCAAGCACCTCTACTGCCAAGGTGATTCAATGGCTTTACTGTGTATCAACTTAAGCCAGTTACCCCATATTAATGATCATTTTGGTCATAAATTTGGGCATCATCTGTTGCACCATGCGGCAAAACATTTACTTCAATGTGCTCAGCAACACAGTTTTACGGCACGTTTAGATGACAATGAACTGGCTTTAATTGTGTCGCCATTAGAACAAGCCTCTGGAGCACGAGGGATGGCGGATAAGATAGCTTCATTGCTCAGCCAACCTGTGTATTTAGACCCGCATGACATCCAAAGTCCTTGTCATGTCGGCATTAGTTATCAAGCAGGCCATCTGGCAGTGGATAAAAATGATCAGCAAGGAGCCGAAGAACGTGTTGATGCTCTCATTCAACATGCACGTTTAGCCATGCATCTGGCTAAAGACAATAATAAAAGCACCTATCAAGTGTTTGCGGATGCAGAAATGGAGGCGGTGTAAGCGGCACATCGCTTTTTCAAGCTATTGAAACATAGCTTGAACTGGCATTCTAAAAGGTGCGCTTAAGACAGCGTGGATAATGATTAACCAGTTGCAGAACAAAAGGGCCTAAGTCTTCCAGGGGTAACACTTTATCCACCGAGGTCGCCTCACAAGCGGATTTGGGCATAGACTCCGCTTCCGCCGTTTTGGGGTCTTGCACTAAAGCATACCCCCCCGCTTCTTTAATACAACGCAAACCCGCTGCACCATCATTATTAGCCCCGGTTAAAATCATTCCAATCACACGATCTTGATAAGCATCCACCACGGATTCAAATAAAACATCCACGGCGGGACGGGCATAATTCACTCGTTCATCTGTGGATAAAGACAAGGTGTGATCTTGTTCTAACAACAAATGATAATTAGGTGGAGCAATATAGGCGACACCGGGTCTAATTTTTTCTTTTTCTTCAGCTTCTTGAATAATGACGGCGGTCTTTTTTTGCAAAATAGCCGCTAATTGGCTGCGAGAACGCGGGTGCATGTGCTGCACCACTAAAATCGGCAAAGGAAAATGATGTGGCAAAGAAGAAAAGACTTGGCTTAAGGCATGAATGCCTCCCGCCGAAGAGCCAATGACTAAAAGTTTAAATTCTTTGCAGGGTAGTGAAAGAGACATTAAGTCATCATGCCTGGTTTTTTTAAGTAAATTTTTTCTTCACGAGAAATATCCTCAAATTGATGAGAGTATTCAGAAAATCGAACACTTTCTTTAGAACCTAAACACAAGACACCTGCATCACACAAGCTATCAGAAAATAAACCCAAGGCACGGTTTTGTAATTCTCGATTAAAATAAATTAAAACATTGCGACACATAATTAAATGCATTTCTCCAAACACACCATCCGTGGCTAGATTGTGATCAGAAAACAAAATATTTTCCTTTAATGATTTATCCATCACCACATGTTCGTAATGTGCCGAGTAATAATCAGAAAATGCCTCATTCCCCCCTGCTTTTTGATAGTTTTCAGTATATTGTTTTAAACGATTAATCGGGAAAATAGCATCGCGGGCTTTTTTTAACACCACTTCATTCATATCGGTGGCATAAAGCTGCGTGCGGTCATACAAACCTTCTTCTTTTAATAAAATTGCCATTGAATACACTTCTTCCCCCGTCGCACAACCCGCGTGCCAGATTTTTAAATAAGGAAAATCTCGTAACAAAGGCACTACTTTTTCGCGGATGGTTCGATAGAAATCAGGGTCACGAAACATTTCTGTGACATTAATAGATAAATCCAGCAATAGCTGTTCAAAGAAACGCATATCATTAAGCACTAGATGTTGAAGTGCTGAGATATTGGGTAATTGACTGGTTTTCAGGCGATGAAGAATACGGCGTTTGACGGAGGCTTTGGCATAATCACGAAAATCATAACCATATTTAAGATAAATGGCTTGTAATAAGAGTTGTAATTCGATGCTTTCGTTTTGTGGGTCGTTCATATTCTTTATACGCGGTCTAGGTGGTCATCAC